>JAXDZY010000112.1:0-29770 GCA_034086685.1 Lachnospiraceae bacterium | reverse complement strand
CGACTGCGGAGTGTACAGGAACCTGTAAGTAGCGTGTTACGCGTAACCGCAAAAGCATACACTACGAAACAGTAAGAAGTATCCGCGAGGACTTCAATTTCTCGATGTGTTAGGTATATTTAAACACATTTTGAGTGGCAGGATTGTATGAAAGGAAGAATTCATAAACGGATTATGGCTGCATTGCTTTCTGCCGCACTGGTGGCGGGTAATGTGATGTCTCTCCCTGTTACCGGTCTTGTGGCGGCTGCTGAGGAAGCACAGACGGAAGAAGCGATTCTGGCGTCCTGGACAGATCAGACCGGGTATGAGCGCTGGTATTATGGGGACGGCTGGGAGTATAACTACAGTGGTGCTGCCAATTCTGCAGTTGTTTATGACGCGGAGATGGATGCTGTCAAACTGACTGTTGATTACAGTGCAGATATAGGACAGAGCTGGAGCCAGATGGCGGCATGCTACTATGATGAGAGCCTGAATCTGTCCGGTGCGACAAAGCTGGATCTGGATTTCCTGTATGATACCACACTGGCAACCGGCGGGTTCAGCATCAAGATTTATTCAAACGGAGGCATGAATGATTATGTTGCTGTGAATAAAGATGCTGCTGAGGTCGTTTCAGGCAATATCAGCAAAGTTCATGTAACGGTTCCTTTTGCAGGCCCGGTTACTCAGACCCCTGATCTGGCAGTTTGTGTCATAGGTAATGAAACAAACTACAAAGGCGATCTCTGGCTGAAGGATATTACCGTATCAAAAATCCAGACACCTGCGGCTGATATCAGTGTAGATTCTACAATCTCTGTAAATGATCAGACTGCTTTATCAGCATCTGATCTGAATCTGCCCTCTGATATTACTCTGGTGGATAAGGAAGCAGATGCCGATACCAAAGCAGTATATGCATATCTGAAGGGAATCGGCGAGTCGGAATATGTGCTTTTTGGTCATCAGAATGAAATCTGGCACAAGGCAGGAAGTCAGGAGCTTTCCAATTCTGATGTAAGGGATGTAACAGGCACTATTTCAGGTATTGTTGGTATCGATGCACTGTCACTGGTCGGCAACGAATACAGTGCAAAGCGCTACAATGCTGAGATTGCTGCTGAAACTGGAGAAGAAGCTCTTCCTGAAACCATGGCAGGCAATATTACTGCTGCAGCAAAGCTTACCAATCTGCAGATAGAGGAAGGTGCCCTGATCACTCTGTCCGCCCATATACCCAACTTCTCTGTAGTTGAGCAGATGGCAGATTATCAGGAAGGTGATCCTCTTTATACTAAATATGATTATGGCAACGGTTCTTTTTATACCCTGTCCGGCGATGTTATGAATCAGATTCTCCCGGGCGGACAGTACAATGAACAGCTGAACGGTTATCTGGATATTATTGCAGAATACGCAAAACAGGTTAACGGGACGATCTTATTCCGTCCCTGGCATGAAAACACAGGCAGCTGGTTCTGGTGGGGAGCAGCTTTCTGTGATCCGGCTACCTATAAGAGCGTTTATAAATATACAGTAGAGTATCTGCGTGATGAGAAAGATGTTCACAATATTCTCTATGTATACGGTCCCGGCAGCGAAGCAGCCAATACAGATGCATATGCAGTACGTTATCCTGGCGATGAGTATGTGGATATGGTCGGATTTGACATGTACAACAGCAATGCGCCTGAAGATAACAGTGCATGGTATGCGGATTTTAAAAAGGAGCTTGATATTGTTCAGGAATTTGCAAGAGCACATAACAAACTGATCGCCGTAACAGAAACAGGTGCTGCCAATGATAAGGAAGAAGGCGATAATCAGACCGCTCTTAAGAAACAGGGCAATACCAGAGACTGGTACAACAAGGTAATGGAAATCGTATCCGAATCCGATGCTTCCTACTATCTGCTGTGGGCAAACTTTGGAAAAAATGATGGTTTCTATACTCCTTACGTGGATTCAGTCAATGAAGACGGCAGCCTGCACGGACATGAACTGCTGGATGATTTCATCAGCTTCTTCAATGACAGCCGCAGTGTGTTTGCAGTTAATCAGAAAGATGTGCTGGCAGCTGTGGATGGCAGCGGTATTGCTGCAGAGCCTGCAGCAGAAAATGCAGTGGGCTATATCACAACTCCTGTATCCGGCAGCCGTATGCTGGATCCTTTTACAGCAAAGGCAAGAGTAACCGGTAATGCATCATCTGTACAGTTTGTCCTTCACGGAAATACAGATGTGACGCTGGATGCATCAGCAGACGGTACATATTATACCGCTGAGGTGACTGCAGAGGCCATGGCTCAGCTTGGTGAAAGTGTTGGAACTATTGATCTGGTAATTGATGGCAAAGTCAATGATACAGTCAATGCAATTTTCAATATCCAGCCGCCTGAAGAAGATCCCTATGAAATAGATGACTTCGAGAATTACAGCGGTGTGGATTCTCTGCTGACAAAGAACTGGGCAACCAATAAGGCAACCGGCAATATCATTTCCATCAGTCTGACAAAAGAGGAAGGAAAGACATTTTCCGGTGAATATGCGATGAAGTTCACCTATGATGAAACATCGGATGGATGGGCAGGAGCAACAATTTCCAAAGAAGTAGACTGGTCAGACTGCAATGCTCTGCAGTTTTACACCATACCTGACGGCAATAATCAGAAGGTCGTTGTTCAGTTTACAGCCAACGGTGTTGTATATGAAAAATATCTGAATACTTATGAAGGTTATGCACAGGATACGGACCATACCCCTCTGCTGGTAACCATTCCATTCAGCGAATTCTGTCAGAGAGATACGGCAGGCAATCCGAAAGGCGGACTGGTGGATGACTGTGCAAATCTGACATCTTTCGGTCTGTGGGTCAATGCCATCGGTGATTCTGCTGCAGTGGTGGATGGAAGAGTAAGCGGTACCATTTACTATGATAAGATTACAGCAGTTACTACAGATGCCACAGAACCTGTATTTAAAGAGGTGAAGGGTGAAACAGATGAGCCTGAAGATAAGCCTGTAGACAAGACTGAACTGAAAGCAGAAGTGGATGCCTGCAAAAAGCTGAAAAGCAAAGATTATACAAAAGACAGCTGGAAGAATTTCCGCGAAGTCCTCAGTACTTCTAAAAAGGTGATGTATGACAGTAAAGCAACCCAGGAAGAGGTTGATACTGCTTTACAGAATCTGAAGAATGCAAAAGACAGTCTGGTGGAAGTGGAATAACCAGGAGCTGTGCTGAAAAGCGCAGATGAATGTAATAAAGCCTGTCGGTCTGATGAAAAATCAGGCCGACGGGCTTATTTTTAGTGGGGCTCTTTTACGTAGGCCATGACATCATCGCAAATGGCCCGATAGCCGGTCTGATACCGACAGGCGATGCAATCGTGGCAAATAACAGCATGTTTTTCCTCCTTTTTGCTTATATAATGCATGAAAAAGCTCATTGACATTTTGCAGAAATTATGGCTTAATATAATTAAAGTTAAAATAGAGTTAAAAATATAAAATTTAGCTAAAAAGGAGAGAGCATGGGAATCAATTTTAATAAACAGAAAAAACTGTTTTATTTGAATACACAGAATACATCATATGTGATCGGGCTGACAGAGGAAGGTTATGTAGGGCATGTATATTACGGAAAGAAGCTGAAAAGTCCGGGAGGAAGATATCTTCTCCGTGCGGAGGAATTTCCATTTACTCCTTCAGAAAACAAAAGGGAGAAATCTTCTTTTCTTGATTCTTTTCCCATGGAATATCCTGCAGGCGGTATTGGGGATTACCGGGAAAGCTGTCTGAACGTGCGGAATGAAAACGGACAGTCCGGTACGGAGCTTTTTTACTGTTCTCATGAGATGATTCAGGGAAAGCCCGGACTGGAAGGACTGCCGGCTTCTTTCGGAACGGAGGATGAAGTGGAGACACTGGTAATTGTCTGCCGGGACAGGATACAGGGACTTCGGGCTGAACTGATGTATTCCGTTTTTGAAAAAGAAGATGTCATCACCAGAAGTGTGAAAATTGTCAATGAAGGAGATCAGACATTGTATCTGGATAAAGTTTACAGTGCTTGTCTGGATATGGATCAGCAGGACTTTGAGATGATCAGTCTCTGCGGTTCATGGGCAAGGGAACGTCATATTCAGAGGGGAAGCCTTCGGTATGGAAAACAGCTGGTTTCTTCGGGGAGAGGCGAATCCGGTCACCAGGAGCATCCTTTTCTGGCACTGGTTACGCCGGATACGACTCAGGAACACGGTGAAGTATACGCCATGAATTTTGTTTATTCCGGCAATTTTATTGCTCAGGCGGAGCTTTGCCAGTTTGATCAGGTACGTATGGTGATGGGAATTCATCCTGAAGAATTCTGCTGGAAACTGACTCCGGACAGCGCTTTTCAGGCACCGGAAGTGGTTATGGTCTATTCTTCAGAGGGACTTGACCGTATGACCCATTCTTTCCACGATTTTTACCGGGAGCATATGATCAGAAGTCCGTATAAATACCGGAAGCGGCCGATTCTGATCAATAACTGGGAAGCAACTTATTTTGATTTTAATTCGGAAAAGCTGCTTTCCATTGCTGCAGAAGCGAAAAAATGCGGGATTGAGATGCTGGTCATGGACGATGGCTGGTTTGGCAGACGAAACTGTGATGACAGTTCCCTGGGCGACTGGTGGGTGAACACGGATAAACTGACAACAGGTCTTCCGGAGCTGGTAAAGCAGGTTAATGAAATGGGATTGGAGTTTGGCATCTGGTTTGAGCCGGAGATGATTTCTCCGGATTCAGATCTGTACCGGGCGCATCCCGACTGGGCAATTCAGGTACAGGGGCGTGAAAATACTCAGAGCCGTGCACAGTATGTACTTGACATTTCCAGGAAAGAAGTCAGAGATTATGCTTATGAATGTGTAGCGGGGATTCTTCGCAGCGCGCCCATTTCCTATGTAAAATGGGATATGAACAGACAGCTTTGCAATATGGGCAGTTTTATGCTGGAAAAAGATCAGCAGCAGGAGCTGTTCCACAGATATGTGCTGGGGCTTTATGAGATGCAGGAAAAGCTGGTAACGGAATTTCCTGATCTACTTCTGGAAAACTGTTCCAGCGGCGGTGCCAGATTTGATCCCGGTATGCTGTATTACAGCCCGCAGATCTGGTGTTCCGATGATACAGATGCCATTGAGCGGCTGAGAATTCAGGAAGGAACGGCTCTTGTTTATCCGCTGTCTTCCATGGGTGCTCATGTCAGCGACTGCCCCAATCACACAGTGGGTCGGGTTACACCATTCGAAACCAGAGCCCATGTGGCACTGGCGGGAACGTTCGGCTATGAACTTGATATCACCCGGATATCTCAGGAGGACAGGGAGCAGATTTCCGGGCAGACAGAGTTATGCAGAAAATATCAGAAGCTGCTTCAGACAGGTGATTATTACCGGATTTCCTCATGGTCAGAGAAAAAGCCGTATGACTGCTGGTCTGTGGCCGCAAAAGATGCATCTGAGGTTCTTGTTACATATGTACAGGTTCTGGGACGTGCCAATGTACACAGCAGGATGGTAAAACTGAAAGGTTTCGATGTGAATGCAGTGTACAGACTGGAAGAAACGGGAGAAATCTACAGCGGAGAAGAACTGGAATACTGTGGTTTTCCGGTAAGGAATATACGGGGGGATTTCCGGAGCCGGATCTATTATTTTATCAGAATCGAGTAATCTGAGGGGGAACAGAGATGGAAGGGTTGGAGTTCAGGAAAACGGCACTGGATGATGATGCCTATATTTATCAGAATCATCCGAAACAGACGGAAAAAGAAAAATGGCAGGAGATGGACTGGAAACAGCGAAAAGAATATTTCGTGGAGTATTATCTGGTGAAATGTATTGCAGTGATTCTTCTGTCAGTCACAGTGATTTTTCTGATTGCACATTTTGCAGGACCAAAGGAGGAAAATGTTCTTTATGTGGCAGTGATTGATGAGTCTCTGGATTCAGAGAAGCTGGAGCAGATGGAAAACGATCTGAATGAATTGCTGGATGCAGACGGCAGCAGAAGAAAAGTCATTATTGATGATACATTTTTTACCAGAAAAGATGCTCTGACCAGGCTGGAGGTTTATCTTCACAGCAGTCAGATTGATGTGATCATTGCGAACCGGGAAACCTGGGAGCAGTATGCTGCGTACGGATTTTTTCAGAACATGGATGATGTGCTGGGAAATCATGAGAAAAAATTATATGAAGACAAATATCTGATGACTGCCGGATATCAGGATTCGGAAGAGATTACGTTTGAAGATCAGGAAACGGGGAAGGGGGAAGAGAAGCCCTATGGAATCGATATTTCAGACAGTGCCCGTTTCTCAGGTATGAAGGAATATATGGAACAGCCGGTACTTGCTGTGGCGGAAGGCTCTGCGAACCGGGAAAATGCCGTGCTTTTTTTAAATTATCTGATGCAGGAAGGAGAATAAAAATGGCTGGATTTAATATGTTTGAGATTGACAATCCGTTTAATAACATTATGACAAAAATATTTGATGTGGTTCTGCTGAATTTCCTGTTTCTGGTGTGCAGTATTCCGGTTATTACAATAGGAGCATCGGCATCGGCACTTTACTGTATGACCATGAAAATGGTGGATGACCGGGAAGCAGGCATTATAAAAGGCTTTTTCAAAGCTTTCAGAGAAAATTTCAGAAAATCGGTTCCTATGACTCTCATGCTGATCGTGTGCATGGCCCTGCTCATGGCAGATCTTCACATTCTGGGACAGACTGATAATTCTGTATCCATGATCATGTACGGTGGATGTGTAGCTTTGCTGATTGCAGTTGGGGCAGTTGCATGCTATGCATTTCCGCTGCTGGCAAAATTTGAAAATACTGTTAAAGGAACATTGGTCAATGCGGCAAAAATAGCAGCTACACATCTGATTCAGACGTTGATCATTCTGCTGATCAACAGCATTCCGGTCATCTGGATACTGGTTTCACCGGAAACCTTTGCACCGGTGTTTATTATCTGGGTGCTGACCGGCACAGGAGCTGCAGCTTATGTGAACTCTATTTTTCTGGTAAAAATATTTGACAAACTTTCAGCTGCAAAATCGTGAGATATTTTTTAGGCGTTT
Source organism: Lachnospiraceae bacterium (assembly GCA_034086685.1). Classification (GTDB taxonomy): domain Bacteria; phylum Bacillota; class Clostridia; order Lachnospirales; family Lachnospiraceae; genus TWA4. The sequence goes on along the minus strand of JAXDZY010000112.1, from coordinate 22,645 downwards.
AATTGACAAATACTTAATGATTCAATAAAATAAGGTAGGTGATTAATTAATATCATTATTATGATGTGGAGCTAGTGAATGAGATCATGGGGAAATCAGTTAGATTGTCGGATATTGCTGCAAAACTGAATGTCAGCACAGTAACAGTCTCCAAAGCACTTTCCGGACAGAAAGGCGTCAGCGATGAGATGCGTGCAAAAATTGTCAGTCTTGCAGATGAAATGGGATATGTCAAGTCTGTTTCAACTGAGGAAACAGTGAAGAAAAGAAGTTATACCATCGGAGTTATTGTTGCGGAACGTTTTTTGAACGAAAACCAGTCATTTTACTGGAAGCTGTATCAGGAAATCTCCAAAAGGGCCATTGCACGAAAATGTTTTCCTGTGCTGGAAGTAATCAGCCATGAAAGCGAGGCCTATAAAGAGATGCCGCGAATCATACAGGAAGAAAAAGCGGATGGCATCATTATCATGGGTGAATTTCATAAGGAGTATGCGCAGTTTCTGATTCGTGGGATGAAATGCCCGGTTATTAATCTGGATACCACCTGCGACTGGGCAAATTGTGACTGCGTGGTATCCAACAATCTGCTGGGTGGATATCAGATGACCAATTATCTTTTTGAATCAGGTCACAGAAAAATCGGTTTTGTAGGGACAAGACTGGCAACAAACAGTATTGATGACCGTTATCTGGGGTATCTGAAGTCGCTCATGGAGCACGGAGTTGAAAAAAGAGATGACTGGATTATCGATGACCGTGACCGGGAATTCGGTCTTGTAGACAGCAATGAATATTTCAGACTTCCGGATGAGATGCCCACGGCATTTTTCTGCAACTGTGATCTGTCAGCCAGTCTTCTGATCCAGAAACTGAAAAGGAATGGTTATTCCGTACCGGAGGACATCTCGGTGGTGGGATTTGATAATTATGTGGTGGATCAGTTTGCCGATATCGGGATTACCACCTATGAGATTGACACAAAAGAGATGGCAGGCCGTGCGGTTCATATCATGATTCATAAACTGGAGAATGAAAAATATACAGCCGGCATATTTATGCTGGGAGGAACCTTTATTGAACGTGCGAGTGCACGGCAGATTGCTCCCCCAGTGCCGTTTGTCTGAACATACCGGGCGTAAGTCCGGTATCTTTTTTAAACAGGTTAATAAAGTGATTAACATTGTCGTAACCGACTTTGCTGCTTATTTCATGGACGGTCCAGTCTGTGGTAAGCAGCATTTTTTTGCTTTCCTCCAGGCGGATTTTTGTCAGGTATTTTAAGGGCGGTTTCTGAAAAGCGGCAGAAAATTCACGGCACAGACGGTATTTGTTAATCTGAAAATGTTCTTCCCACTGGCTCAGAGAGAAGCTCTCTGCATAATGATGCTCCAGATAATCCCGCATTTCAAGTAAATAACCCGCTGTATCGGGAGCATCGGAACGCGAATGAGGAAGAACCGAAAGGCAGAGCAGAGACAGAATTTCGGTCAGATTCCTGTGCATTTCAATCAGATCATACAGTTCCGGTGTTGTATTCACAGAAAGAAGAGTGCACAAGGTTCGTGAAACAGAAGAATGCTCTGCAATTTCATAGGAAGATAAACTATCTGTAAATAAAACAGAGCGGTACAGGGAGATGGCATCTCCGGTAAAGAAAAACAGCTTAAAATCCCAGGGCAGCATGAACGATTGCAGAGAGAAAGGCAGATGACAGTCCAGAACGGTCATATGCTGTTCTGTAAGTGAGACACTGCGGTCATTCTGACGGATATAAGCACCTCCCCGGTCTGTATAAATACACAGAAAACAGTCCATTGGGAGAAATGATACAGATAATGGAAATTCAATATGCACTGACCCTCCAGCCAGCAGCCGCAAAAATAAAGGATCCGAGGAGGTTTTTTCCAATCTGGAATAATAATAAATATTTGGAATCAGACATTCGGGATCAGGCTGTATGTTGATCATACGTTTTACTTTTGCTGCTTTCAGGTAGTTATCCTTAAAATTCATATAAATCCCCCGTTTTCTGTAAAAATAGATGCATCTGTTCAAAACAGCTTTGTGTATTTTGTGTAAATTTCTCTGGTCTGAACTGATAAAAAATGATTGCAATAAAAGCCACAAGATTAATAATAAAGGTAAAAAATAAGCTTAAAAAATAATGTCATAAAACAAGAAAAAAGTATCTAGGTAAAAATATACAAAAAAAACGGACTGAAATATCTATAATACACAAAAATAACGTTAAAAACAAAAATAAATGATAATCAGCAATAATAATTGATGACTAATTGTCAGGTTTGTATATAATTAAATTAAAGTTAAACACAACGTAAACTTTAAGCTAATTTTTTAAAGGAGGAACAATTATGAAACTGAAAAAAGTAGCAGCTGCAGCGTTGGCAGCAACAATGGTCGTATCACTGGCAGCATGTGGCGGCAACAAATCAGAGGGCGGCGGTTCTTCAGAGGCGTCAGATGTAAAGTACAGCGATATCACTCTGGGTGAGGATTACACAGACCTGGAAGCAGAGATTAAGCTGCTGACCAACAGAACCGATATGATGGACTCTGAGTACAAAGGTAAAAACTGGGATTCTTATCTGGCAGACTTCAACAAGGATTACCCTGGTATCAAGGTTGAAATCGAAGGAATCACAGACTATGCACAGGACTCTCTGCTTCGTCTGCAGGGCGGTGACTGGGGTGATATTATGATGATCCCCGAAGTTGACAAGTCTGACCTTTCTTCCTACTTCCTGTCCTACGGTGATCTGGAATCAGTAAGTTCACAGGTTAAATATCCCAACAGATGGCTGTATGGCGGCGAAGTATATGGTATCCCCTGTACGGTAGTAGGCCGTGGTATCGTTTACAACAAGAAAGTATTTGCAGATGCAGGCATTACAGAGAGCCCGAAGACAACAGAAGAATTTATGAATGCTCTGAAGGCCATCAAGGAAAAAACAGATGCGGTTCCGCTGTATACCAATTATGCAGCAGGCTGGACCATGGGTGCATGGGATGATTATACAGCTGTAACAGCGACCGGTGATGCCAAATTCAGAAATCAGGAATTTGCGCACAAGGCAAATCCTTTCTCTGATCCCGGCGATGGAACAGGTGCTTACAATGTATACAAGATCCTTTACGATGCAGTTGCAGAAGGCCTGACAGAAGACGACTTTGCAACAACTGACTGGGAAGGCAGCAAGAGCATGCTGAACTCCGGAACAGTAGGATGCATGGTTCTTGGTTCCTGGGCTTATCCTCAGATGCAGCAGGCCGGCGATACGCCTGAAAACGTTGGATATATGCCTTTCCCCATGACAATCGATGGAAAACAGTATTCACCTGCGGATGAAGATTACTGTTTCGGTATCAATGCTGATGACGATGCAGACAAACAGACTGCATCCATGGTATTTGTAAAATGGATGACAGAAAAATCCGGTTATTCCTACAATGAAGGCGGACTTCCCATCGCTGTAGGTGATGAAGAATATTCCGAAGTATATCAGGAATTCCTGGACAACAATGTAGAATTTGTTTCCAATGAACCTGCAGTGGAAGGTGAAGAAGACCTTCTGAACGAACTGAATGCGGAATCCGAGCTGATGGTCGGTGCAGGCGGCAATGATAAAGTACAGGCAATCGTTGAACATGCATCCAACAAAGACATGACCTTCGACGAAATCATGAATGAATGGAATGAAAAATGGACAACTGCTCAGGACAATCTGGGAATTGAAACCAAATAGTATCAGATAGCAGTCGCTGAATAAAAAAGCGGGGGCAGGAGAAAATCCTGCTCTCCGGCTTTACAAAACCCATATAAAAATGGAGGAACAATTATGGGACAGAGAGCAGATGCTAAAAGCAGGAAAACTTTCGGACAATGGCTGAAAAGCAGAAAAGGGCAGCAGTTTATCATTATTTTCGCATTTTCAATTATCCCCGTACTGCTGCTTCTGGTTTTTACCTATCTTCCTTTTGCCGAGATGGTAAATTTCAGCTTTTATAAAATGAAATATGTAGGTGCGCGTACATTTGTCGGTCTGGACAATTATCGTGCGATTTTCAAGAGAAAAGATATTGTACAGTCTCTGGTGCTGTGCCTTTATTACATGGTTGGCGCTCTGATTCAGATCGCTCTGGCGTTATATCTGGCAACGATTCTGACCATGAAAGTAAAATGCAGCGGATTATTTAAAGGCTTTATCTTCTTCCCTTACCTGATCAACGGTATTGCAATCGGTTTTATCTTCCGGTTCTTTTATACCAGAGGCTTCGTACTGGATACAGTGCTTCAGTGGTGCGGCATGAATCTGGAGAGTCTGCCATACTGGCTGAAGGACCAGTCGGTCAACAACTGGTCACTGGTGGCATCTTCCGTCTGGAGATACTGCGGACAGCAGATGGTATTGTTTATCGGTGCAATGATGTCAGTTGATGAATCGCTTTACGAAGCGGCAGATCTGGATGGAGCCAACAAGTTCCAGCAGTTCCGGTACATTATTCTTCCCAGCATCAAAACCATTGTTACATTGAATATCATTCTGTCGATTACCGGTTCACTGAGTGCATTCGAGGCACCTTACGTAATTACCGATGGTGCAAACGGCACAGGTACGTTCTTCGTGGTTATGAATACCATCGCACATACCAATCAGAAGGTAGGACTTGCATCGGCTATGGCAGTATTTCTGCTGGTTATCATTTTCATATGCACGATTCTTCAGAAGCTGTTCTTCAAATATGTATTCAGAAATATGGAAGCTGATGACGAATCCCGTGCCGCTAAAAAGAAACATAAGCTGGAAGCACGTCAGAGAGCAGCTGCTGCAGGAAAAGGAGGTCATTAGATATGGCACAACATGTAAAAGTGAAAAAACATTACAGCGTCGGTTTTATTATCTGGACGATTGTAAAATACGTATCTCTGATTTTCTTCTCATTCTGTGCAGTACTGCCCATCGTATCCTGTGTAATTACAGCATTTAAAACAGATGCGGAGTACAAGAGTACCAATGTTATGACACTGCCGGAAAGCTGGCTGAATATCAGCAATTTTGTGAAGGCATTTGAGAAAGCAAACATGCTGACCGCTTTCAAGAACTCAGGTATTATCCTGATCATCGTACTGGCAGGTTCTATTCTGATCGGTACACAGCTGGCATACGTACTGAACCGGTTTAAATTCCCGGGCAACGGCCTGATCCGCAATCTGTTTACCTTTGCGGCTCTGCTTCCGGCCATTGCCATGCAGGTATCAGTATATGAAATCATGGTCAGCCTGAATTTTGTTAACAAGCTGTACGGCTACATAATCCTGATGATGGGTACGGATGTTATTTCAATCTATATCTTTATTCAGTATTTTGAAAACCTTTCGGTTTCACTGGATGAGTCGGCAATTCTGGATGGTGCATCCTATGTTACTATCTACAGCAAAATTCTTCTGCCTCTGCTGAAACCGGCCATCGTTACCAGTATGATCCTGAAAGGTGCCAATACCTACAACGAATACTACTGCGCTCAGCTGTATCTGCAGGATAAAACGAGACTCTGCACGGTAGCAACTTCGTTATATACCTTTACCGGTCCTCTGGGAAGTCAGTATAACCTGATCTGTGCAGGTGTTATTATTTCACTGCTTCCTGCGCTGATCCTGTTTATTATCTGTCAGAAACAGATTTACAGCGGTATTGCAGCAGGTGCTGTAAAAGGTTAAATTAATAAAAATTGCGGCAGTTCGGAGCCGTGCGGCATCATATGCCCGGCTCCGGGCAGCTGTGGGAATGACAAGTAAGTTTATGTTAGGAAGGATATAACGAAAATGGGAATGAAGACAGAAGTGAAAGAGCATCTGGAAAACGTGATCATTCCTTTCTGGAAAGCTTTGCGGGATGATACCCATGGGGGGTATTACGGATATATGGATTATAATAAAAAGCTGGATCGGAAAGCTGTAAAAGGCTGCATCCTGAACAGCCGCATTACCTGGTTCTTTTCACAGGCATATCAGGTACTTGGAGATGAGAGCCTTCTGAAAGAAGCAGGGCATGCGTATGAATTTATGAAAAATTACTGCCTGGATAAAGAATATGGAGGAGTCTACTGGTCGGTTTCCTATGATGGAAAGCCGGAGGATATGACGAAGCATACTTATAACCAGGCATTTTCTATTTATGCACTTTCTGCCTATTATGCCGCTTCCGGGGATAAAGAAAGCATTCAGATTGCCGGACAGATCTATGAAACCCTGGAAACCCGATGCCGGGATTCGGAGGGATATCTGGAAGCTCTGGACAGAACATTTCATCCTGTGGCAAATGATAAACTGTCGGAAAACGGCGTTATGGCAGACAGGACCATGAATACCCTTCTTCATGTGCTGGAAGCCTATACGGAATACTACCGGGTAACGGGCAGAACGGAAGTGAAGGAACGGATCGAGTGGATCCTTGATCTGATGGCAGATAAAATCTACAATCCCGAACTTCACAGACTGGAGGTATTTTTTGACAGAGATTATCATACCCTTCTGGATCTGCATTCCTATGGGCATGATATTGAAACAGCCTGGCTGGTGGACAGAGCAGTGGAAGTGATTGACAATCCTTTGTATCGGGAGAAAATGCTGCCCATCACGAAAAATCTTACCGCCAGAATTTACGAGACTGCTTTCGACGGACATTCTCTGAGCAACGAATGCGAAAAGGGAGTTGTGGATACGGATCGTGTCTGGTGGGTACAGGCCGAAGCTGTTGTGGGCTTCCTGAACGGATATCAGAAAAATCCTGCAAAGACAGAATACCTGGAAGCTGCCCGGTCCATCTGGAAATATATTCAGGAAAATGTGATTGATAAAAGAGAAAATTCAGAATGGTTCTGGCTTCTCGATAAAGACGGACGGCCCTATGAAGACAAGCCTCTGGCCGATCCGTGGAAATGTCCCTATCATAATGGAAGAATGTGCATGGAAGTAATAAGGAGGAATATCGATGCTGCATAAACAGTACTGGATTGAAAAAGAAAAACAGGAGCGCCTGTTGGAACGTAAAAACATAAAAAGCGATTTTTACAACGGAATTTATGACAGGTACAAATATCCGGTTGTTACAAGGGATCATATTCCGTTAAGCTGGAGATACGATCTGAATCCCGAAACCAACCCCAATTTTATGGAACGTCTGGGAATCAATGCGGTTATGAATTCAGGTGCCATTGAACTGGATGGCAAATTCTATCTGGTAGCACGTATTGAAGGAAATGACAGAAAATCCTTTTTCGGTGTAGCAGAAAGTGACAATGGCATCGATGGTTTCCGTTTCCATGATTATCCTATTCTTCTGGATGATATCTGTCCCGAGGAGACCAATGTATACGACATGCGTCTGACAAAGCATGAGGACGGGTATATCTACGGCGTATTCTGTTCCGAGAGCAAGGATACTTCCGTGAATGATCTGTCTGCTGCAGTTGCAGCTGCAGGTATTGTCCGTACGAAGGATCTGAAGCACTGGGAACGTCTGGAGAATCTGAAAACACTTCGTTCTCCCCAGCAGAGAAATGTGGTGCTGCATCCTGAATTTGTAGACGGAAAATATGCTTTTTACACCAGACCCATGGATGATTTCATCGATACCGGTTCAGGCGGAGGCATCGGATTCGGTCTGTGTGACGATATCACCCACGCAGTAATTGATGAAGAACGTCTGACCAGCCTGCGTAAATATCATACCATCACCGAAGCGAAAAACGGTGCCGGCGCGGTTCCCATTAAGACTGACCGGGGCTGGATCCACATTGCTCACGGTGTGCGCAACACGGCAGCAGGTCTGCGTTATGTACTTTATGCATTTGCAACTGATCTGGAACATCCGGAAAAAGTTATTGCAGAGCCTTCAGGTCTTCTGATGGGACCCCGTGGTGCAGAACGCATCGGTGATGTATCCAATGTAGTCTTTACAAACGGCGCAATTGCCCGTGAAAATGGTGATGTATACATCTATTACGCATCCAGTGATACAAGAATGCATGTGGCAACCACGACTATCGACAAACTGGTGGATTTTGTATTCAATACTCCTTCTGATCCCGGAAGATCTGTAGATTGTGTAAAACAGAGATGTGAACTGATATCGAAAAATCTGGACTTCCTGAAAGCGCAGGATGAAAAATAAGTAAGACAGCTGATTAAAATAATGATAACGAAATCAGGCCAAGGAGATAAAATTATGAGCAAGTATAAAATGTTAACTCCCGAACTGCCCAACGTACCCTGGCAGGAAAAACCGGAGAATCTGACCGGAGCTCCTATCTGGAGATATACGGAAAACCCTGTAATTAACAGAAATCCTGTAAAAAATGTAGCAAGAATTTTCAACAGTGCAGTGGTTCCTTATGAAGGAAAGTTTATCGGTGTATTCCGCGGAGAGCAGGTAAACGGTATTCCCTATATTTATCTGGGACGCAGTGAAGATGCAATCCACTGGAATTTTGAGGAGGATAAAATCCCTTTTGTGGATGAAAACGGTGATCCTTTTATGCCTGTTTATGCATACGACCCCAGACTGGTAAAGATTGATGATACCTATTACATCATGTGGTGCCAGGATTTCTACGGTGCATCCATCGGTATGGCAAAGACCACTGATTTCAAAACATTCACCAGAATTGAAAATCCTTTTATTCCTTTCAACAGAAATGCCGTTCTGTTCCCCAGAAAGATCAACGGCAAATTCAAGCTTCTGTCCAGACCTTCCGACAGCGGTCATACACCCTTCGGTGATATCTTCATCAGTGAAAGTCCGGACATGGTTTACTGGGGCAAACACCGCCATGTAATGGGCAAGAGCCCTGAATGGTGGGAAGCCGTTAAGATCGGCGGCGGAGCAGCTCCCATTGAAACCAGTGAAGGATGGCTTCTGTTCTACCACGGTGTAACAGGAACCTGCAACGGTTATGTTTACTCCATCGGCGGTGCGATTCTGGATATCGATGAACCTTCAAAGGTTAAATACAGATGCCAGAATTTCCTGCTGACACCGGAAACATGGTATGAAGAAAGAGGCTTTGTACCGAATGTATGCTTCCCCTGTGCAACCCTTCATGATTCCGAAACAGGAAAGATCGCTATTTACTACGGTGCTGCTGACAGCTATGTATGTCTGGCATTTACCACTCTTGATGAGATTATTGATTACATTAAGGACAACAGCGTAGTTCGTCCGGATGACACAGAGCTGGGAATCCGTTAGGAGGAAACCGAAATGTTGATTTTGCCTGAAAACAGCTATTTGCAGTACAGCGGAAGAATTGATTTCGAGGAAAAAAACGCACCGGTATTTGTTTACCCGGCTTCCTGGGTGAAGATGAATTTCACCGGAAGCAGCCTGAAGGTTGTTGTGGAAAATCACCATGACTGCTGGAACAATTATCTTGGCTATATTCTGGATGGAGAACAGGGCAGACTTCTGCTTTCCATGGAAGGAAAGGAAACCCTTGAAATTCCGGTAAGTCAGGAAAAGGATGTCCATGAGCTGATGCTGTTCAAACGTCAGGATTCCTGTCATACATTTACTTTTTACGGATTTGAAGTGGATGATGACAGTGTTCTGTCAGAGGTAGAAAAAAAACCGGACAGAAGAATTGAGGTTTTCGGCGACAGCGTTTCTGCCGGCGAGGTTTCGGAGGCTGTGGATTATGTGGGACAGCCCGATCCGGAGCATAACGGTGAATACTCCAACAGCTATTATTCCTATTCCTGGATGCTGGCGAGAAAGCTGGGTGCGGAGCTCCACGATGTAGCTCAGGGCGGAATTGCTCTGCTGGATGGTACCGGATATTTCGGCCCGCCCGGATACGTGGGTATAGAAAATACATACGACTGTATCGAATACAGTCCTTTTCTCGGAGAAAAGAAAAAATGGGATTTCAGCAAATACAGACCCCATGTGGTTATCATTGCCTTCGGTCAGAATGACAGTCACCCCCAGGACTATATGCATGAAGCCCCTGCAGGAGAAAAAGCCGGTGTATGGAAGGCACATTATGAGGCTTTCGTGCGGAAGATTAGAGAAATCTACCCGGAATCTGTTATCATTCTGAAGACAACGATTCTGGAACACTCCGTGGAGTGGGACGATGCAATCGAAGAGATTTACCGGAAGCTGGACGATCCCAATATGTACCATTTTATGTACAGCAACAACGGAAGCGGCACAAAGGGCCATATCCGCATACCGGAGGCGGATCGGATGTCAGATGAATTATGTGAATTTATCAGCTCTCTGGGCGACGGTATCTGGCAGACAGAACCGTGAAATGTTCAGGGAGACAGGCATATACCGTACTTTTTGTGCAAATTCTGCCTGCTTCTGAACAGCAATAAAACAGGTTAGTAAACCATGGAAAGAAAGAGGAAGTCGTTGCATGGCTTCCTCTTTTTGGAAAGGTGAGTAATAAAATGAATGATATTAACAGAAACAGAATAATAAGGTGTATGCAGGCAGCCCGTGACGGCAAAGAGCTCACCATCGGCTTTTTCGGGGGCTCCATTACCCAGGGCAGTCTGGCCACTGAGCACAGCCGTGCATATGCATATCGTGTATTTGAGTGGTGGGAAAAAACATATCCCCAGGCACAGCTGCATTATGTAAACGGCGGGATCGGAGGAACATCTTCTCACTTCGGAACAGCCAGAGTGGTAAAGGATCTGCTGATGTATCAGCCGGATTTTGTGGTTGTGGATTTCAGTGTGAATGATGATGAAAAGGATGGCCTGTTTTTTCAGGAAACCTATGAGGGCGTGATTCGCCAGATCCTTCAGTGGCCCTCCAAACCTGCAGTTGTGATTCTGAATAATGTTTACTATGACACGGGAATCAATGCTCAGGAGTATCACAACGCAGTTGCCGATTATTATGGAATTCCTCATGTCAGTGTAAAAGATACCATTTATCAGAGAATTCTGAATGGAGAGTTTACACGGGAGGAACTGACACCGGATAATCTTCATCCCAATGATAAAGGACATGCACTGGTAGCCGGTGAAATCTGCAGCTGCCTGGAATCCTTCAGGAAGATTGCGGAAGAGGAAGAGCAGACAGAGGAAGCGGAAGATGCAATTCCGGCTCCGTTTACGGCAAATGCCTATGAACATGCCGTACTTTGGACTATTGCCAACAGTAATCCCGAACTGGAGGGATTTCGGGCGGATCCCAGAGAAAAAGCAGGACATCTGGATTTCTTTAAAAACGGATGGACTGCATCAAAGACCGGAGACCGCATCCGTTTTCAGGTAGAGGGAAGCTGTCTTGCCGTACAGTACCGGAAAACCATACAGAAACCTTCTCCCGTTGCCAGAGTAATCGTGGACGGGCAGGTTGACCGGGCAGTGATACTGGATGGTAATTTTGAAGAAACATGGGGAGACTGCCTGTATCTTCAGAAAATCCTGCATCACGGAAAAAAGGGTCTGCATACAGTGGAAATTGAAATTACAGAAGCCGGTGAAGAAGATCAGTCACCGTTTTATCTTCTGTCACTGATTACAGCATAATTGATGATACAAGGGCCAAAAGGTCATGTATTCCAGGTTCGTTTGAAAATACATGACCCTGGGACCTGCTAATAATTCATTCAGAAAGGAATATAATCATGAGCGCAAGAGAAGTTTACGATTTCTGGCTGCAGGATTCTTATTTTGATGAGGATACAAAGGCAGAACTGAAAAGCATCGCCGATGATGCAGCTGAAATAGAAGAACGTTTTTACAGAGATCTGGAGTTTGGTACCGGAGGTCTCCGTGGAATTATCGGTGCGGGCACCAATCGTATGAACATTTATACCGTGAGAAAGGCAACCCAGGGCCTTGCCAATTTTATTATTAAGGAAAATGCACAGGCAAAAGGCGTTGCCATTGCCTTTGATTCCCGAAATATGTCTCCGGAATTTGCCCGTGAGACAGCCCTGTGTCTGGCTGCCAACGGAATCAAAGCATATATTTTCCCTTCCCTGCGTCCTACACCCATGCTGTCCTTCGCACTCCGTGAGCTGAACTGTACAGCCGGCGTTGTGGTAACTGCCAGCCATAATCCGCCGGAATATAACGGCTATAAGGTGTACTGGGAGGATGGCGCCCAGATTACTTATCCGAAGGATAAGGAAATCATCGGGGAAGTCAACGCGATCACCGATTACGCACAGGTAAAGACCATGTCTCTGGAAGCGGCAGAAGCAGCAGGGCTTTACGAAGTGATCGGTCCCGAAATCGATGACCGTTACATGGAAGCGCTTAAGAAACTGGCGCTGCATCCCGAAATTATCCGTCAGGAGGCAAAAAACCTGAAGATTGTGTACACTCCTCTTCACGGAACCGGTAATCTGCCTGTACGCCGCGTGCTGAAGGAACTGGGCTTTGAGCAGGTTTATGTGGTAAAGGAGCAGGAACTGCCCGATGGCAATTTCCCTACAGTTTCTTATCCCAATCCGGAAGATAAGAATGCATTTGCCCTGGCACTGAAGCTGGCAAAGGAAGTGGATGCGGATATCGTACTGGCTACCGATCCCGATGCAGACCGTCTCGGCGTATATGCAAAGGATACAGCCACCGGCGAATATATGAGCTTTACCGGCAATATGTCGGGCATGCTGATTCTGGAATACATCCTTTCCCAGAAGAAAGCCATGGGAATTCTTCCGGAAAACGGCGCAGTGGTAACCACCATCGTTTCCGGTAAAATGTCAAAGGAGATCACAAAAGCATACGGTGTGAAACTGATTGAAACACTGACGGGCTTCAAATACATTGGCGAGCAGATCAAGTTCTTTGAACAGGCGAAAGCCCGGGGAGAAGAAGGTAATGAATACCTGTTCGGTTATGAAGAAAGCTATGGCTGCCTGGTGGGAACCCACGCAAGAGACAAGGATGCGGTTGTAGCTGTCATGGCTCTCTGTGAGGTGGCTGCATGGTGCAAGCACAATAACATCACACTCTGTGACCAGATGCGCACCCTGTTTGAGACATATGGATATTATAAAGAAGGTCTCTGTACCGTAACGCTGAAGGGACAGGACGGTGCGAAGAAGATTGCGGAAATGATGGAATCCATTAGAAAACATGTACCTGAAACAGTCGGCGGCCTGAAAGTACTGCAGTTCCGTGACTACAGGGAGAACAGACTGATCAACACCGGTTCTGATGAAGTGAAGGAAACGGGTCTTCCCAAATCAAACGTGCTGTATTTTGAACTGGAGGATGACGCATGGTGCTGCATCCGTCCTTCCGGAACCGAGCCCAAGATCAAGTTCTATATCGGCGTAAAGGGCAGAAGTGATGAGGATGCCGAAGAGAAACTGACTCAGCTGACAGCGGCTGTTGAAAATCTGGCGAAATAAAAGCAATTGCTGCGGGCCGGACCGGAACATACTGTCCGGCCTGTACAGCTGTAAATCAGAATTATTTATCAGTTAGTCAGGAGGAATTATGAGCGTTTTAAAATTAAAGCCTGCCTGCAAGGATTATCTCTGGGGAGGACACCGCCTTGCAGAAGAATACGGAATTGAATATGACGGAGAGATCCTGGCAGAATCCTGGGAACTTTCCTGCCACCCGGACGGTCCATCCGTTATTGTAAATGGCCCTTTTGCAGGTCTGACTCTGGAAAAATATATTGAAAAAGAAGGAAAACAGGTACTGGGAAATCACTGCAGAAGATTCCGGGATTTCCCGATCCTCATCAAGTTTATCGATGCGAAGCAGAATCTGTCCATTCAGGTGCATCCGGACAATAAATATGCCCTGAAAAATGAAGGGCAGTACGGAAAGACCGAGATGTGGTACATCATGGATGCAAAAGAAGGCGCTTTCCTGTACTACGGATTTAAAAAGGAGATCAGTAAAGAGGAATTTGCAAAGCGGATCCAGGAAGATACCCTTCTGGAAGTACTGAATGCGGTTCCTGTGCATAAGGGAGATGTACTTTTCATTGAATCCGGTACTATTCATGCCATTGGAGAAAATATTCTCATTGCGGAGATCCAGCAGAATTCCAATGTAACCTACCGCGTCTATGATTACGGCAGAGTGGGGAAAGACGGCAAGAAGAGAGATCTGCATATTGAGAAGGCCCTGGCTGTCACCAACCGTGTTCCTATTATGAAAAGCGGCAGCAGCTATCCACATGTGGCGGACTGCGATTATTTTACTGTAGACAAGCTGAACCTGGACGGCTGCATGATGAAGAAAATGGAAGGAACCGTAACAGAGGATTCCTTCGTCAGCATCCTGATGCTGGACGGAAAAGGCAAAATCACCTGCGGAGAAGAAACAGTTTCCTACAAAAAAGGAGAAAGCCTGTTCCTCCCTGCCGGAAGCGGTCATTATGAGATCGAAGGAAGCTGCGATGCACTGATCACCACCATCCGTGAAAAAGCAGGCCCGGTAAGAGTGGGCATTGATATCGGCGGAACCGATACAAAGATCGGTCTGGTGGATGTGAATCAGAAGCTTCTGGCTTCTGCCGTGATTTCTACGGAAGCGGGGACAGGAGCCGAAGCAGTGATCAGACGGATCGGTGAAGCTGTAGTTGAACTGCTTGACCAGGAGAAGATCCCCATGGATCAGTGCATCGGAGTCGGTGTGGGTGTTCCCGGTACGGTTGACAGGAAAAAGGGAATGGTTGTTTACTCCAACAACATCACCTGGGAACAGGTTCCTCTGACACAGATGCTGTCGGCTTATCTGCCGGTACCGATTCAGATCGCCAACGATGCAGACTGTGCTGCACTGGGAGAAGCGGCCTCCGGCGGGGCAAAAGATTATCAGGATGTGGTCATGCTGACACTGGGAACCGGTGTGGGCGGAGGAATCATCCTTGACGGAAAGATTTATGAAGGAGGCAGAATGGGAGGCTGTGAGCTGGGCCACATGGTTATCGTGGAAAACGGAGAACCCTGTACCTGTGGCCGGAAAGGCTGTCTGGAAGCTTATGCTTCTGCTACAGCCCTTCGGAAAGTATCGGAAAAGAAGTTTGGAAAATCCATGGAACCGGCTGAAATCTTCCGACTGGCTGAAGAAGGCAATGAAACAGCAAAGGAAATTGTGGAGGATTACATCCGCAAACTGGGAACCGGAATTGTAAATATTGTCAACATCTTCCGTCCCCAGGCGCTGCTTCTGGGCGGAGGAATCGCCGCACAGGGAGAGGTTCTTCTGGCTCCCATACGTGAGATGGTGAAAACCGGCTGCTTTGGCGGTGCTTATGGAGAACTTCCCGAGATCAGAACAGCAGAGCTGGGCAACCGTGCCGGTATGATCGGTGCAGCCAATCTGGTGTAGACAGCAGACTGTGTCAGATGATAAATTCTATCATGCAGGAGGATCAATATGAGTTTTTCAAAGAATTTTGCATGGGGAGCTGCAACCAGCTCCTATCAGATTGAAGGCGCAGCAGGAACAGACGGAAAAGGTCTGGACATCTGGGATGTGTATACAAAAGAACCGGGACATGTATTTGGCGAACACACAGGTGATATGGCCTGTGATCACTACCATCGTTTCCGGGAAGATGTGGCATTAATGAAGGAAATGGGCCTTAGGGCATACCGTTTTTCCATCAACTGGTCACGTGTGCTTCCCGAAGGCATCGGCAGGGTAAATGAGGCAGGTATTGCCTTTTACAGCGATCTGATCGATGAACTTCTGAAAAATGGCATTGAACCCTATATTACATTGTATCACTGGGAACTGCCCTACGAGATCTACAAGCGCGGCGGCTGGATGAATCCTGAGATCGTGGAATGGTTCGGGGCTTATGCAAGGCTGATTGCGGAACGGTTCAGTGACCGGGTGACGCATTATTTTACTTTGAATGAGCCTCAGTGCTTTGTGGGGCTTGGATTTTTAACAGGAGAACATGCACCGGGCCTTAAATGTCCCATTCAGGATACGTTTGAGATGGCGCATAATGCGTTGAAAGCTCACGGACGCGCGGTACAGATGCTCAGACAGTATGGAAAGCAGCCGCTTACCATCGGCTATGCACCGACCGGATCCATGTGTTACCCTGAAACAGAAAAGCCGGAAGATATTGAGGCAGCAAGACAGATGCTGTTCTCCATGCAGCCGGATGACAGAAACTGGACATGGAATGTGGCCTGGTGGTCAGATCCGGTCCTGCTGGGACATTATCCTGAGGAAGGAATGAAACGCTATGAAAAGTATCTGCCCCGGATAACGGATGCGGATATGAAGCTGATTTGTGAGCCTGTCGATGTCTACGGACAGAATATCTACAACGGAAGATGTATCCGTATGGGTGAAAACGGGAAGCCTGAAGAAGTAAAACGATATGACGGATTTCCCAAAACAGCCATTGACTGGCCGGTGACTCCGGAGTGTCTTTACTGGGGACCGAAATTCCTGTACGAACGATATGGAAAACCTATTTATATTACAGAAAATGGTATTTCCTGTCATGATTCTGTTTCACTGGATGGAAAGGTACATGATCCCAACAGGATTGATTTTCTTGCCCGCTATCTGTCTGCATTGAAACGGGCAGCGGGAGAAATCGACCTGAGAGGCTATTTCCAGTGGTCACTGATGGATAATTTTGAATGGGCAAAAGGATATTCCGAGCGTTTCGGACTGATCTATGTGGATTATCGTACTCAGGAAAGAATCCTGAAGGATTCCGCATACTGGTATCGCGATCTGATTCTTGACAACGGGGAGAATCTGTAGAAAAAGTCTGCAGAGAATTGTGAATCGTTGTTGATTTAATTCTTACAGCTGCTCAGAAAGCTGCACAATGTTGCTTTCCGGGCAGCTTTTTGTATAATAGAGAAAAGGAAGTATTACTGAAAAATGGATTATATCAAAGGAATTACATTTATGCCTTTTGCTCACAGAGGATACTTTGAGAAAGAGGAAGTCAGAAAAAGCCTGCTTGTCATGCAGGAACGCACAGGCGCCGATACGGTGATACTGGCGCCTGCGGGTGTACAGAAGACCCCGCAGTCAACTGAAATCAGCTGGATGACAGAGAATACTGTGACAGATACGGAGTTATGTTCTCTGATTGAATATGCAAAAAACACAGGGCTCAGAGTTATTCTGAAGCCGACTGTAAACTGTCTGAACGGGGTGTGGCGTGCATTTATCAATTTTTTTGATGAAGATGTTCCCTGTGAGCCCAAATGGTCTGACTGGTTCCGGTCACATACGGAATTTCAGCTGCATTATGCTCAAATCGCTGAGGATACACAATGTGATATGTTCATAACCGGCTGTGAGATGGTGATGTCAGAGCGGCGTGAAGTGGAATGGAGAGAATTGATCCGCAGGGTGAAGTCTGTTTACCATGGTCCTGTCAGCTATAATACAGATAAATATCAGGAACATAACGTGAAGTGGTGGGACTGTGTCGATGTGATTTCTTCCAGCGGATATTATCCTGCAGATGACTGGGAGAGACAGCTTGACCGGATTGAAAAGGTAGTTATGAAATATCAGAAGCCGTTTTTCTTTGCGGAAATGGGATGTATGTCCACCACAGGCTCCAAAGCAGTTCCCAACGACTGGGGACTGAAAGGTGCTGCGGATCCGGAAGAACAGAAGGAGTGGTATGAGAAAGCATTTGCCGCCATGGATGGACGGGAATGGGTTCAGGGAGCCGCTCTCTGGTCATGGCCGGGGAAGCTGTATACGGAACAGGAAGCAGGAGAAAACAGGTACTATGAATTTTATCTCAAGCCTGCAGAAAAAATAATCCGCAGGTATTTCAGCAAACAGGAAAAGTAACAGGGGGCGAGGCGAAGATGTTTGAAAGAGTGAAACTGATTCAGATTAATGATCATATCCGGCTCATGAATGATGCGGATGAAGCTGCCGGAGTTTCAGAAGGCTGTGGCAGAATCGGGAAAGAAGATTCCGCAGTTTCTGCCGGTACAGAACGGTGATGTTTTTGATCTGGGAGATCTGGAACTGGAGGTCTTCCATGTACCGGGTCATACGCCGGGTGGAATCTGCCTGCTGGACAGGAAAGACCGCATCCTTTTCACCGGCGACAGTATCATCGAGCAGACCTGGATGCAGATGGAAGAAAGCCTTCCCATGGCTGATTTTCTTAAGGCACTGGAGGCATTGGAACCGATACGGTCGGAATTTGATTATATTCTCACCGGACATACCCGCGAACATCTGGAGGACGGGTCTCTCTATGAAGCACATAAGCAGGCCGTCCGTGAGGTGCTCTCGGGTCTCAATGAGAATGATACTGTCTACGAATGGTTTGGAAAAACCGCAATGGCACATCCTTACGGGAAGGAACCGCGGCGGATCGTGTATAAACAGCAGCAGTAAAATGATCATGAACAGGCTGATTGATGGAAAAATCCCGCTTGTTTTATTTGTCCATTACCGTATTTTTTCCGGATCCACTTCCTCCAGAAGTTCTGTAAGAAATTTCATGAGAACCAGATTAATGTTGTCCTTTCTCCATACGGCGGTTACGTAGACATGCTCGTCTGTGACAGGGATACGGGCAATGGGGTCGGTTAATGTCTGATCCAGGAAGTTGGCACTGGCGAGCAGAATCCCTTTGTTGATCAGCAGGTTGCCGATGTGTTCTCCTCCATCGTTGGCATACTGGGAAATGATTGGTTTTATGCCGTATCTGGCAAAAAGCTGTTTAACATATTCTCCGTAACCGCTGGATGATCTGGGGTTTACCATAAGCATTGGTTCTTTTCTCAGGTCATTGATGGACAGTTCAGGGCAGGAGGACAGCGGATTCTGCCGGCTCATATATGCCATCAGCGGAATTTTACTCACGTTGGCATAGTCAAATTCCTTATCACTGAACTGCGTGCAGTCATAGGATGTGGTGAAAATTATATCCATATTGCCCTGAATGACATCGCTGCGCAGTTCAGAAAAACGTTTACGGAAAATAGATACCGAAAACTGCGGATTTTCCCGGATAAAATTCTGCAGGCAATTGATAAACACAGGGTTTGCCCATTCAAGAAAACCGACGGATAAAGAGCCTGAGGCACCTGTCTGTGCAATATGGGCTTCCTGAATGGCATCCAGAATATCATCGGATATATTTTTGAACCGTCTGGACAGTACTCTGCCGGCAGGCGTCAGTATCACTTTTCGTTTGTCGCGGATGAACAGAGTCAATCCCAGTTCGTTTTCAATCTGGTTGATCCGTTTGCTGACCACTGATTGAGTCATAAACATTTTTTCACCGGCTTTTGTAAAACTGCCGTATTTTGCAATATTCAAAATCAGTTCCACATCCATCAGCTGAATATTGAAAAGATTAATATCACGCATGTTGTACCCCCTCTTACAATGCTGTAAATCTTTTTTCATTTGCTTATTTCATTGCTTTTGCTTCTATTCTTATTATTTTTCCTTCCTGCCGTCATTTGGTGAATTATATCAGCGGATGCTTATATTATACATTTTTTTTGTGATGAAATACCATGTAAAAACAGATTTTCGGGATAAATTTGGATTCATATTTAGAATTACTGATATATCGTATGAGAATTTTACAGTTTTTTTGTCATAGGGTACACTGGTATCAGCTCATGAAATTAATGATGGAGGTAAGATACTATGCTGAACGAAAAAGAGAATCTGTTGGAAACTATTCGGCGCGGAGGAAAGCCGGATCATCTGGTTAACTGCTATACTGCATTCTGTCCTATTGGAGGAGACCCGGTATTTCAGTATGTGCGGGGCAATCGTATCCGCGGGACACAGTCCTATGACCGCTGGGGGACATTTATTTCCTTTCCGGAGGATCAGCCGGCGGCTGTTCCGATTGTAACGGAAGCCAATCAGGTTATCCAGGATATTGAAGAATGGGAAAAGTATGTCAAAGTTCCCGATCTGCGGGCAAACTGCTCTGAAGGGTGGGAAACTGCACTGAAAAATAAAGCGGCAATTCCTGATGACCGTTTATCCATGACCATCATGGGAACCGGTATTTTTGAGCAGCTGCACATGCTGATGACATTTGAAGATTCTCTTTGCAATCTGCTCATGTATCCTGACGAGATGCACGAACTGATTGATGTAATCACTGAATACAGACTGGAGTATATGAAGCTGATCGTTGAAAATCTGCATCCTGATGCAATTCTGTCCCATGATGATTTCGGCAGCCAGACCAGTCTGTTTATGAAGCCGGAAACATGGAGAGAATTTTTCAAAGAGCCTTACCGAAAACTGTATAAATACCTGCATGACAATGATGTGATGGTCATTCACCATTCGGATTCTTTTGTTGAACCGATTGTTCAGGATCTGGCAGAAATCGGTGTGGACATTCTGCAGGGAGTACTGCCCACCAATGACATTGCAAGACTGACAAAGGAACTGGATGGGCGTATGGCACTGATGGGAGGAATTGATTCTGTAATTGACCGTGCTGATGCAGGAGAAGATGAAATCCGCACAGAAACACGCCGCGCTCTGTCTGAATACGGAAAACTTCAAAACTTTATTCCCAGTCACACTTACGGAGGTCCCGGTACCATTTATCCCGAAGTGGAGAAAATCATCATCGATGAAATCGAATGCTATAACCGGCAGCATTACGGCAAATAGATCAGGAAGAAGAATCATACGGAAAAGATAAAATATGTAAAAGAAAGAGAGGCTGCAATTTTGAAATCATCTGCGAAAAAAACGTATATGCATACGGCCATTGCGCTTGCACTTGGAATTCTTATCAAGCTGGCAGTTGCTCCCGGCAACGGATTAACGGATGTGGGTGTAAATGTACTGGCAGTGACTGTTCCTACACTGTACCTGTGGCTGACGTTAAATACACACTGGACTTCCATTTTATTCATGGGACTTCTGGTAATGACCGGTGCCATGACATCCAATGCAGTATGGGCGGGATCCATGGGTCATTTTTCGGTTATATCCATGATTGTTTTCATGATCATGAATTATTGTCTGACTCAGACCGGGGTAATCGATAAGGTGTGCAGCTGGTTTATTACCAGAAAAATTGTACATAACCGTCCCTATGTATTTATCTGCATGTTTTTTGCTTCCATGCTGGTGCTGGGCATGTTTATGGATAATCTGTCACTTTCCGTTATTTATGTGGGTATTGCGGAAGTGCTCTGCAAAAAGCTGGGTTTGAAAAAAGGAGAATCTTTTTACACCTGCCTGTTTATGGGTATCATGTGGGTATGTGCAATTATTTCCATTGCATCGCCTATTGCCCATGCACCCTGTCTGATTCTGATGGGAATGATGTCATCCCAGCTGGGAATCGATGTAAGCTACGGACAGTGGCTGGCGGTGGGAGTTCCTTTTGCACTTCTGATGTTTGTTGTGATCATCATCTGTGTACGCTTCTGGAATCCGGATGTCTCTGCATTTGTTAATTATGATGTGGAACAGGAGAAGAAAAATGCAGTGAAAATCGACATCCGCGGTATTATTTCCGCAGTAGTGTTCCTGATCATGCTGGTAATGATGCTGCTTCCGGAACTGGCCGGCAATCTGCTTCCCGGCTTCAGTGCATACTGGAAGAGTGTGGGCGTAATCGTGGTTGCCATCCTTGCAGTGTCTGTGCTCTGTATCATCCATGTGGATGATAAACCGGTACTGGATATGCCGGCGGCCCTGAAAACGCTTCCTATGGGTGCAATTATCTTTGCAGGTGTGGTATGCGTCATGTCAACTCCCATTACTTCTGAGCTGACCGGTATCAATGTCTGGATGAGCAATGTACTTCAGCCTCTGTTTTCAGGAATCAGTCCCTATCTGGTTATGATTGTACTGGCTGTTGCCGCAGTTGCCATGACAAACTTCCTTTCTAATGTTGTTACCATGACCATCTTTTTCAATATTGGCGTGGCACTGTTAAATGGAGGGTCTGTCAGCATGGGTATGTACGCAATACTGATTGGATTTGCTTCTTCTCTGGCAACATTGACTCCGTCTGCCTGTGCTCCCATGCCTCTGGTATTCGGCCCCGGACATGTAACCATGAAAAACAGCATTAAAGCCAACCTGATGTTTGTAATCCTTGGATTAGTTGTGCTGTTTGCATTTGTCATCCCTTACGCACCGATGATTATCAGATAACAGTTTTCGCAGGGGCATTTTACTGTTATCCTGGAGTACTGAATCTGGTATCCGCTTTCGGTGGTGTTTTTCTTCCGTTTTACGGCTGTTTTCTTGCCGGTTACGTTGACCGGCACTGGAAACAGCCGTTTTTTCATGACAATGGTAAATGTCTTCGTGACAGAAAATAGGTATACACTTCAAATAAGTTGCATATCATATAATGAACTGAATTTTTTAATGGAATAAAAATGCAATTTAAACATCGAATTTGTGGAGAAATAAGCAAATATGCTTGATAAAATGCAATGCGTGTGCTACTATAATCGTGAGAAAGGATATCTAACTATGAAAAAGGAGGAAAAGAATATGCTGCTTGAATTTTCTTGTACAAACCATAAATCTATTCGAGAAGAAATATTGTTTTCAGCCTTGGCCGGTAGTGACACAACATACGAGGAGAAAACAAAAGAATTCGAAGGACACAGAGTTCTTAAATCAGCTGTGATTTATGGA
>JAXDZY010000102.1:0-16589 GCA_034086685.1 Lachnospiraceae bacterium | reverse complement strand
CATCCGGGCTACTATTTTGTTCACTGCTACCAGAAGAATGACATTGATTACGGTATTAAACAGACCCACCGCCGTTGAAAAACTGTAATCGCCGTCCAGCAGACCTTTTTTGTACACATAGGTTGCAATAATTTCCGATGTGCCCAGGTTCAGGTCTGTCTGCAGAGCGTAGGCCTTTTCAAAACCGATACTCATGATGTTTCCGGCCTGAAGAATAAACTGGATAATAACCATATCCTTGATGGCCGGCCATTCCACCGTCTTAATCTGCTGGAAAATATTCGCACCATCAATAATCGCTGCTTCCCTCAGATCCTGGCTGGCATTGGACAGGGATGCCGTGTACATGATGGATGCCCATCCTGCGCCCTGCCAGATACCGCTGGCGATATAAATAGTTCTGAATGCTTCCGGCATGGTCATGAAGTTGATGCTGGAACCAAACAGCAGATTGACAGGACCGGTAACCGACAGGAAAATTCGTACCATACCACACAGTACAATGACAGATACAAAGTTCGGCATGTACAGCACCAGCTGAATTTTCTTTTTGATTCCCTTACTTTCGATCCGGTTCAGCAAAAAAGCCAGTAATATGGGGATGGGGAAGCCCCACAGCATACCATAAATACTCAGCTTCAGGGTATTTACCAGATATGTCATAAAGTCAGGTGATGACAGAAATCTGGTAAAATACTTCAGGCCAACCCATCTGCTTCCAAGAATTCCGCGTATGGGATTGTAATCCTGAAATGCAATCAGGATACCGCCCATGGGGATGTACTTGAAAATAAGGGTCAGAGCCAGAGCCGGCAGCAGGAAGATCACATACAGCTGCCAGTGAGTAACCACATAATTCAGCGTACCCTTTAATCCTGTCCCTTTCTTCAGCGTTTTAGCTGAAGGTGATGTAGAAGATTTTTTCATATTCTCCTCCTTTCGTTTTTTACCTGTAATTTTACAAATGCACAATTTATCTTGCTTTATGTAAAATCAACTCAGGTTTTGGGTAACTCAAATATAACAAACGCACAGGGTTTTGTCAACATATTTTTTATATTTGCACTCTTTATTTTACAAAATCAGGTACATGCATGTGTGTATTTGACCAAATTGTATCGTCCGGCCCGGTGGTTTAATAGAACTATTTACTGTTTTTCTGTGTTTTTACATTTGACACATTCTATTTTGTGTTTTATAATAATATAGGTACTTTTTTCACGTTATGCATACATTTTGTAAAACAGAAGCAGCTGTTCCATGCTCGCAAATACAGGCATGGAACAGCTGCTGCAGAAAAACTTTCATACTAATTTTTTATATACAGGAGGTTCATATGGCTGCCAGAGTAACCATACAGGATATCGCAGATTCACTCGGTCTTTCCAGGAATACTGTGTCAAAAGCCATCAATAATACCGGCGTACTGGCCGATTCTACCAGAGAAAAGATTTTAAAAAGAGCAATGGAAATGGGCTATAAGCAGTTTTCCTATTCCTCAATTTCAGGCACGGAGCGTCAGGAACAGCCTGTTCTTCCGGCAGGCGGCAAACGGGATATCGCCCTGTTTACCACCATGTTTTTAAGTAATTCCCATTTTGCCTCCACCATGCTGGACAAATTCCAGATGGAAGTTACACAGCTGGGGTACACGCTCACCATACACCGGATTCTTGCAGACGAGGTTGCCGCTCTTCAGCTTCCAAAATCATTTATTATGGACAGAAGCTGCGGCATCATCTGCTTCGAAGTGTTCGATTATGCTTACAGCAGCATGCTCTGTGAACTGGACATCCCTGTTTTATTTGTGGATACGCCGGTGATCGGTCTGAATGAACCTCTCAAAGCAGACTGTCTTTATATGAATAATCAGGCAGAAATCTATTCATTCATTCAGGAGATGAATCGCAGAGGGAAAAAAAGAATCGGTTTCGTAGGCGAATGCCTTCACTGCCAGTCATTTTTCGAACGATACATGGCTTTCAGGAACGCCATGTTCCTTTCAGGGCTTTCCTTCCCTGAAGAATACTGTATCACCGGCAATAAAGAGGGGGTGAAAAATCCTTCCAGCAATGACTATCAGGAATACCTAACCGATTCCATACAGAAGCTGCAGCAATTGCCCGATGTATTGATCTGTGCCAATGATTTTATCGCTCTTGATACTTTGCATGTGCTTCACAAGCTGGGTTATTCCGTTCCGCAGGATATTTATTTATGCGGGTTTGATGATTCACCGGAATCCAGGATCATGACGCCATCGCTGACCACGATCCACATCCACAGTCAGATCATGGGCTTCTCAGCGGCGCATCTGCTGATTTCCCGGATCAAGGAGCCTTCGTTGAATTACCGCAACGTCTATGCGGAAACTACCCTGATCTACCGGGAATCAACCGAAGATTAACAGAGGATCAACCAAAATCAGTCGGGGCTTCCCCTCAGCAGGAAAAGCTGACAAACAATACTCCAGAAAGGAAGGATTTTTATGAATCAGTTATTTAACCCGGACAGTCCGGTTCTGGGATTTATTACCAAAATTGTATATTGCGTTTATCTGAACATTCTGTGGCTGGTATGTTCTTTGCCCATCGTTACAATCGGGGCTTCCACCACAGCGCTCTTTTACGTCACCTTAAAAATGGCTAAAAATGAAGAAGGGAATATTACACGGGCATTTTTTCATTCTTTCAAGGAAAATTTCAGGCAGGGAACCGTAATCTGGATGATTCTCCTTGTTCTGGGAACAGTTCTGGGGATTGATGGATATGTGCTGTATCACATGCGGTTCGAGAATGCCTTCTGGGCAATCTGTTCAGCGGTGTTTATCGTAGTACTGGCTGCATATGCAATTGTGGTGATGTACATTTTCCCGCTCCTGTCCAGATTTGATAATACCGTTGCTGCCATGTTTAAAAATTCCATCATGCTCGGCATGCGTTTCCTTTTGTGTACTGTACTGATGGCAGTGATTTATTTTGTCATGGCATTTGTTATCATTAATATCTTTACGCCGGCTGTTATTTTCGGAGAGGGACTTTGTGCTTTCCTGTGCTCCTGTCTGCTTTCCAATATCCTGCTGATGTGCCAGGAAAAAGCAGAAAATACACCTGAAGCATCAGAAGATACAGAAGAGGAGCTGTCATGAAGAAAAATATGAAATGGTCGCAGGACCGGGAAACCTTTCAATCGCTTCACGGACGGCAGAAGCTGCAGTATATCTGGGATTACTACAAGCTGCCTCTGGCAGTTCTCTGTATCTTCCTGTATATCATCGGTTATATCCTTTACGGGCATTTTACCCACAAAGAAACGCTGCTTTGTGCGGCGCTGGTAAACGTATCTGCCGGTGAGACGCTTACAGAGCAGCTGAATACCGGCTTCCTTGATTTCACAGGAGCAGACAGAAAGAAAGAACAGCTGGAACTGTATACCGGACTTTACCTGACTGATGATGAGAACAGCCCCTACCATGAATATACCTATGCCTCCCGCATGAAGATCCTGGCATCCATCAACAGTAAAGAGCTGGACGTCGTGCTGATGAACAAAGAAGCCTTTGATTCTTTTTCTCAGAATGGATATCTGTGCAATCTGGAAGAATTGCTCGCTGCCGAAGATGCTTCTCTGTACGACCGGCTAAAGCCTTATCTGATCACAAATACAATCATTCTGGAAGACAATTCGGTTGACATGGTGCTGGATCCCTCAGTCGCTTACGAGGCCGTTACAGAAGAATACCCTGTCGGTCTGGATTTATCCCGGACCGGCAGGGTAAGCAAAGCCGGATTTGACGATGCGGTATATCTGGGAATCATTGCCAATTCCC
Organism: Lachnospiraceae bacterium; assembly: GCA_034086685.1. Lineage (GTDB taxonomy): Bacteria > Bacillota > Clostridia > Lachnospirales > Lachnospiraceae > TWA4. The sequence goes on along the minus strand of JAXDZY010000102.1, from coordinate 12,760 downwards.
CGAGAAAAGATGCCGCTGTCGATTATGTCCGGTATCTGATATCTGACTGAACAGCCTCATGCATTACATCGATTTCCGTTCCTTGATCTCCGCCATCTTGGCATCGTTCAGTCTGGAATCGCCTTTTACTCTGGAGTAGGACAGATATCCGTTCATGCGGTCGATCTTGGTCAGATCACGGCTGCCGCATTTCGGGCATACATCCATATCCAGTTCCTGGTGTCCGCAGTTTTCACAGTAAGCCAGGGACAGGTTGACGCCTTCGTAGAAGCCCATCTTCATGGCTCTGCGCACCAGGGAGCGGATTGCTTCCTTATTGTAGGAAATCGGATATCTTACATACTGGATCTTTCCGCCGTTGGACAGTTCCCAGAAACGGTATTCCTTATCCTGTTTTTCAATGGGAGTGATGTCCTCCGTTACATGGCAGTGGAATCCGTTGCTGACGTACTCACGGTCGGATACATTCTCAACGATACCGTATTTTTTACGGAACTGTCTTACCTGCAGACCGCAGAGATTTTCCGCGGGTGTTGCGTAAATAGCGTACAGATTTCCGTCCTCTTTTTTGAACTGGTTTACCTTGTCATTAATGTGCTGCAGTACTTCCAGAGCAAACTGTCCGTCTTCCACCAGCGATTTGCCGTTGTAAAGCTCCTGCAGCTCGTTGAATGCAGTGATGCCAAAGGATGCAGTCGCTGTCTTTAACAGCGGTTTGATCTTGTCATGGATCCCCAGATGGCCGCCGTAAAATCCGCCTTCACAGTAAGCCAGAGGATTGGTGGAAGCACGCATCTCGCCCAGATAAGCATAAGTGCGGATATGAATCTTGCGGATCAGCTCCAGATAATAGTCCAGCACCTCATAGAAATCGCGGCTTTCCTGTCTGGCCTTTGCCAGAATCATGGGAAGGTGCAGGGATACTACGCCGATATTGAAACGGCCCACAAACACAGGTGTGTCATTCTCATCTGCCGGTTCCATACCACCCCGTTCATACCAGGGAGAAAGGAATGCACGACAGCCCATGGGACTGATTACCTTGCCGTACTTTTTATACATGCTGGCAATATATCCCTCACCTGTCAGAGACAGCCAGTCAGGATACATGGTTTTGGATGAACATTCAATACCTGCCTCGAAAATATCCTCCAGTTCTCCTCCCGGTCCGTGGAGCTTTTCGTCATAAAGAAATACAAGCTTGGGGAAAAGAACAGGCTTCTTGCAGTTTTTCTTACCCTGACCGCCTGCATGAACCTCAAACATGATACGGGAACCCATCTTTGCAAAATGGCCGGTGCCGTTACCAAGGGTCATGGTGATAAACGGATAATCTCCGCGGCTGGATGCAACGGTATTGAATTTATATTCCCATCCCTGGAAGCCCTGACGGTAATCCCGCTCCACATCCTTTTCAGCGATTTCCTCCGCCTTTGCTTCATCCAGGCCGAATCCCATATATTTGGCTTTATATTTATCAAATGATTTCTGTGCATAAGGCTCCAGAATCTTTTCCACATTGGGAACCGTAAAACCGCCGTACTGCTGGCTTGCCGCACTGAGCACGATATCCCCGATTACGTCAAAGCAGACATCCAGAGTTTTGGGCTCGTTGTACCACAGATTGCCCATCTCAAAACCGCCCTTCAGCACCGATTCCACATCAAACAGACAGCAGTTCATGGTATCGCGTCTTGCAGCCATATCATGTACATAAATATAGCCGTCACGGCAGGCCTGAAGCTCTTCTGTAGTCATGAAAAACTTCTGGTACAGAGACTTGTTCAGCTCATTGAAAATCAGACTTCTCTTGGTGGACACCAGAGCACTGTCCGTATTGCTGTTTTCTTTATCGCCGATATACATGATGGACTGGCTTTTCTTGTATACTTCATCCAGCATCTGGACAAAATCCTGTTTGTAATTGCGGTAATCACGGTAGGATTTTGCAACATCGGGATTTACATGATCAAGAGCACCTTCCACCACATTATGCATCTTCGCAATGGGAATATACTGCTGATTCATCTCCTCGCACTTGCGTGTTACAAAATCACAGATATAATCCAGCTCTTCCTGGGTAAAATGATACATGACACGATCTGCCGATTTGCTGACAGCAACAACAACCTTCTGTACATTGAAAGCTTCTTTTGTATTGTCCTTCTTTATGATATAGATATTACTGCAATCCATAATTTTCCTCCGCCATTAAAATATAAACCCCTTATACTGTATATACCCTATTGGTAAAAATAAGACACAATATCTTGTGTCTTTATCTGGAAATTATCAATATATATTGTGGTTCTGGAGATAATCATAGCATATTCTTTTCTTTCCCGCAAGATGAAAATATAATGATTTTCTTTCCCGTTTTTGTTCAATTCATCCATTGAGCCTTTTACTTCTATCTCCTCTGAAGGACGCTTTTCCGGCAAAAAATAAGCCCTCATCCAAAAGATGAAGGCCGCTTTCCAAATGGCATTCCCCATAAGGCGCTTGATTTATTTTAATCAAACGAAATTATCCCATCTCGACCGGAGCATCCGATTGTGTCATGATCACCGGATGATTTACAGAAGCTGAGCAGGACGATAAGCCGGGTTCTGTCGTGAATGGTCATCTATCTGGACCTGCTGTTACCAGCAGGCTCTAGCGACTTACCCGAAAGCAGGCGGGCCACCTTATGCTTTCTATTAGTCTTGCTTCGAATGGGGTTTACATGTGCCCTGCCTGTTACCAGCCAGGCGGTAGTCTCTTACACTGCCTTTCCACCCTTACCGCGCCGGGCGCGGCGGTTTATTTCTGTTGCACTTTCCTGGGAGTCACCTCCACCGGACGTTATCCGGCATCCTGCCCTGCGAAGCCCGGACTTTCCTCAGGATTTCTCCCGCGACCATTTATCCTGCTCAACGTGAGCATTATATCACGAAAGAATTTGTTTTTCAACAGATTTATAATACGCTAAAACGCTGTTTTTCCGATTTCCATGCATAAAAACAGGTGCTTCAGATCATACATTGAATGCATGACATCCTTCTCCAGGTCCTCCATGACCGGCTCCATGTTATTTTTTCTCATATCCATATTTTTCAGATAAAAAATGTACATATGCAGTTTCTCCAGACACTGGTTGACAGACTTCAGATATTCCAGCGCCATTCCATCCGGCATCCCCGAAATGTCCTTCAGGGATTCCTCCAGCATTCTGGACTGCTGAATCCGGATCTCCAGTTCATCTCTTTCCCCGCGGTTATCCTGATAACGAACCATACGGCGAAGCTGCTGGCTGTCATAAATAGCATCCGTATTATTTACATCCTCGCTGTTCCCCTTCAGCCACTCCGGATTCATGTTATATTCCATGGCTACCTTTGTTATCAGTTTATCTGTTACAGGGATCACACCCTTTTCGACCTTGCTGATCAATCCTTCTGAGACGCCTACCGACTGTGCAAATTCTTTCTGCTTCAATCCAAGCGAATTTCGCAGTGACTTTATCCTCCTGTTTCTTATTATATCTATATGTTCCCCAGACACAAAAATCCTCCTCCCGCTTCAAACAATCCATCACGGGTACCAACCTATGTATTCATTAATATTATAATATCACGCCTTTTGAAAGTCAAATATATTACCGCTTTTACAATAATTTTTTCTCATAAAATCATGTTAAAATTGCATTTTCCTCCCATAACGACATTTTCTCCAAATTGCCCAGTGATTTTTTTTGATTTCTGTTCTATCATAGAATCGGAATAATTATACGATATCATTTTTACAGGAGGAAATCTGAATGCCCGATTCCAGTATTACAAAAATGGCATTGGCCGCTTCCATGAAAGAGCTGATGGAACAAAAGGATTTTTCCAGGATAAGCGTGGGCGAGATCTGCGGGAAATGCGGCATTAACCGTAAAAGTTTCTATTATCATTTTCGTGACAAATATGATCTGGTGAACTGGATTTATTATGTAGATTTTCTTGAACATATGAACGTAACAGACAACGACAGCAGCTGGAATATCTTTACATCAATCTGCCGTTATTTCTACTCCGAAGCCCGTTTTTACCGAAATGCACTTCAAATCGAGGGGCAGAATTCTTTTCATGACTATTTTTATGAAACTTTGTCCATCTATCTGCGTTATCTGCTGCAGGATGTATTTCCTGACGAAAAACAGCAGACATTTTCCATCACTTTTTGCTGCGATGCTTTCTATTCATCCATCCGCCGCTGGCTGACTTCCAGAGAAATCATGCCGGTAGATGAATATCTGGATCACATCCACGAAACGATGGAAAAGTCTGCTTTACTGTTTCTGGAAAATTATCCGGAGGATAAATCTACTCAGAATCACCCCTGATTTCATCCCGCTGTACCCGTTCTCCCGCAATCATCTCATCAATTCTGCGGCTGTCCTCTGTCAGCTCGGCCAGGAAAGTATTATGTCCCGGGTGCATTCGGTCATTCCAGATTTCTCTGGCAAATCCGGCCCGGTACTCCTCACTGACTCCGGGACCTGCTTTCATAATCAGAATAGAAGGATCTTCCTGCAGTACAGGCTGTATTTCTTCCAGCACTTTTTCCAGTCCCCCTTCTGCTTCTTCATAAATATAATAGTACGAATACAGAATCCTGTTTTCTTTCATTTTTCCGGCAATCTCCACATCCGCAGTTCCATCTTCCTTTATTGCCGGAAACAGATAAATACAATTGTTGTGTTTTTTCAGCACTTTAAGCTGAGCTTCTGTCAGATCGGATTCACGGAAAAACCACAGAAAATCACAGTCCGGATGACGGTCAAGAAGAAAAACCAGCTCCGGATTCTGCGCGAAAGTCTGCTGCGGGTACAGCGCATATGTATAGACACCCTCCTGCTGTTTTCTGTTGATAAGAGAAGACAGATGATTGATCCTCTCAGAGGGATCTCCCTTTTCACTGTTATATGGAAGTTCACATAACCAGGAAACCGGTTTTGCATTCTTCTTTCCCTGGAGCTTCTGCTCCTGAAATCTCTGTCTGATGACACTGACGCCGTACGTCCAGCTGTTGTAGCCCAGATTAATTCCGAAGCATTTGATGGTGTCTTCCTCCACATAATCCAGCACATTCTGAATCAGATGATAATATCTGCTGTCTTCCTGCTTCAGCACCTCGTGTATCTGAAGAAATATATTTTCCGAAAAACGTCTGCTGGCAAAATACTGTCCCAGATCTGACAGACGTCTGAGTCCTCTCTTTGTATCCTGACGGATTTCGCGGATTCCCTGTGAAACAGCAAGTTCAATTAAACCTCTGTTTAATTTCCTGACATCCATGCGATTTTCACTCCTTTTGCTGCAATTTTAAATTTCGTTCTGATACCCTGCATATCTATATCAAGCATACGCAATTCCATCCAAAAAAGAAAGTGTCACTTTTTTTCTTTTGTCCCAAAAGCTTATTCAGATATTCCCGACTTTTTTGAGCAATCGGAAAACGAACTTTTACAGCAGAAAAACTCACCGGATGTGCGCGGCTGAGTCTAATCCAGAAACTGGATACCGGCTCCCAGCAGGCCGGGACCAAGATAAATGCTCAGTGCAGCTCCGATTTTTGCCTGATACAGATGCTTATAATCAGGAAACCGCTGCCGGAGTTTTTCTTCCAGTTCCTTCCGTTCCTCCGGTGCGCCGCCATCTGCCACCACCAGATTATAGGAACGGCCATCTGCTGCCAGAACACATTCTTCCACAAGCTTCAGCAGACGGCTTTCCACCTGCTTTCTTCCCCGGACTTTGGCTGCCGTATAGATTTCTCCATCCTTATCCAGGGAAAGGATCGGTTTGATCTGCAGCATGGTACCTGCCAAAGCAGTGGCCTTTCCGATACGTCCGCCTTTCTGCAGGTATTCCAGTGTGTCGATGGAGAAAAATACGGTCGTACTGTCAATCAGACGCGGAATTCTCTCCAGAAGTTCTTCATAGGAAAGTCCTTTTCTGATGTACTCTGCAGCCTGTAAAGCCAGGACACCGATGCCGATACTGCCCTGCAGGGAATCAAATACCTTTACAGTAAGACCGCTCTGCTCCCGTGCGGCCAGACGCACATGATTCACAGTGCCGGAAAGCGCTCCCGAAAGCATAATGGCCACTGCATGTGTATAGCCCTGACGTTTGATTTCACAAAACATATCTTCAATATCGGAACCCAGAGGAGAACTGCTTTTTGGCAGCTCCGTTTTCAGTCGTTCATAAACTTCATCAGCCGTAATATCCACTCCATCCCGATGCTGTCCATCCGAACACTGTACGATGATCGGAAGCACAAAAATATGGTACTCTTCAACCAGCTCCTGCGGGATATCTGCACAGGAATCCGTGATTACTGCAATTTTTGATTGATTTCCTTGACTGTCTGACATAATTTACCCTCAATAACAAAAAAATTCAATATTAAACTTTTTCAATAGTTTTTATCATATTCTTTTCAAAGAGACAGGTCAAGCAAAATCCTTTTGAAAAATGACGAATTTCCATGTCCTTATCTGGTAATATTGTCCAATTATTTTTTTTTATTTCACAAATAAGCGGATAACTTTTCTTTTTGCAGATTTTGTCTTATAATATCTTTAATCGTCAGGGCCTGACAGTTCCAGGCAACGGCAGGGGATTTTTTCATAAAACGAGGAGGGATTTTTTGAATACTTCAAAACAGGAGCATGTCTCTGAGTCATGCGAATACTTACTGAATATGCAGCAGATCGCAGATGAATTCAATAATGATCTGTATCAGATCCGTTTTTATAAACAGGCTGATCCGGCACGCCTGATAGGTGCCCGGCTGTACCATCACCAGACTACTCTGGCCAATCAATATGTTTACATTGCCCGGACGGATGATCTTCCTCCGGCGCTGAACGCTCACCAGATCGGTTCACTGATCTGTATCGGTGAACCTCCTGAATCCTACTTTAAAGAACAGTTTTCATTAATTATCTTTCCGGAATCCACCAACCTGATCCCGCTATTTGAAAAAGTTCAGCTTCTTTTTGAAAAAAACATGCAGTGGTCCATGTCTCTTCAGCAGGCTCTTGCTTCCAATTCCAATCTGGATGAGCTTTTCATTCTGGCTTCCGATTATTTTCAGAACCCTGTTTTCGCCCATGACCCGCAGTTCTTCATTTTGTCCAGTCCCTGTTATGCCAACGGTATGACCAGATGGGAACTGGATCAGCAGACAGGCCTGATGCGCACCCCCATCTCCCTGATCAATGATTTCAAAATTGATCCCGAATACCGTGAAACACTGTCCACACACGGTACACAGATGTTTTCTGCCAATCAGCGCGGATACCGGATTCTCTACCACAATCTGTGGGATGATTTCGGTAATTATGAAGGCAGAGTCTGCATTGATGAACTCCAGACTCCTCTGACTCCCGGTCAGAATCATGCTCTGGCCTATTTTTCACAGATTGTACAGATTGCCCTGCACAAGCAGGCGCTGAATCCCGAAACCTATGTACGCCCCTATATCACTTTTCTAACCAGAGTGATCGAACATGCTGCCGATAACGATGAAATTGCGCAGTGGCTTCCTTTAAGCAGCTGGAATGCGCAGGATAATTATGTATGTGCCCGGCTGATTCTGCAGGACCGGGATATCCAGACCCGGATCATCGTTCAGTCCTGCCATCATATTGAATCATCCATCCCCGGCTGTTATGCATTTCTGTACAGGGATGATATCGTAGTGCTGATTAATCTGACTGCTGCCGGTCTTTCTTTCTCCGACTGTGTTTCCAGACTGGCTATTATTACACGGGAAGGACTGTTCAAAACAGGCTTCAGCACACCATACAATCAGTTCAACGATACACCTTACTACTATTTGCAGGCCGGTATTGCCCTGGAATACGGAATCAAAAGCGACTCCATGTTCTGGAATTACCAGTTTGAACAGTATGCCATGCCCTATATCTGTGACCAGATTACGAAAGAACTGCCTGCCAGGCAGATCTGCTGCCGGAAAATTCTGAAATTAAAAGAATATGACCGGCAGAACAATACTGATCTTTATGAGACACTCCGCTGCTACCTGAATCATGAACGCAATGCCGTACAGACAGCCAATGCCATGTTCATTCACAGAAGTACCCTGTTTTACCGCCTGAACCGGATCAAATCTCTGCTGGACATTAACATGGATGTACCGGAAAACCGCCTGTACCTTCAATTATCCTACTATCTTCTTGAACAGACTGTAGAATAAACTTTTTCAACATTAAACGGTTTGTGGTATGACATTTTGATTTGGATATTTTATAATATTCTTAAATAAATCATGTAATACAACAGCATTTTGTACATTCAATATCAATAAGAAGCAAGGAGGATATCGTTATGTTAACCAAACGTCAGAATCTTTTAGAAACCATTCGCGGCGGCAATCCCGACCGTTTTGTCAATCAGTATGAATTTCTTCATCTGGTAATGGCAAATCCCTTCGCTCTGACCAATGCCAATCCCAAACTGGGTGAACACAACAAAGTTAACGCATGGGGCGTTACCAAATCATGGCCTGAAGGAACACCCGGTCCTTTCCCGGTTCATACACCTGACAAGATCGTAATCAAGGATATTGAAGACTGGAAATCCTATGTAAAAGCACCCAATGTTATTTTCTCTGAAGCAGAATGGGAACCTTTCATCAAAGAAGCTGAATCGGTTGACCGCAGCGAATACTTTGTAGCACCTTTCATCGCACCCGGTATTTTCGAACAGTGCCATTATCTGATGGAAATCCAGAACTGTCTCATTGCTTTTTATGAAAACCCCGATGAGATGAAGGATCTGATCAAATATATTGCTGACTGGGAATGCCTGTACGCAGAACAGCTCTGCAAGTATCTGAAGATTGATGCTCTGTTCCATCACGATGACTGGGGAAGCCAGATTTCTACTTTTATCTCTCCTGACATGTTCGAAGAATTCTATCTGGACGCTTATAAACAGGTGTACGGCTGCTACAGAGAGAACGGAGTTGAACTTATTGTACACCATTCCGATTCCTATGCTGCCACTCTGGTTCCCTACATGATCGATATGGGTATTGATATCTGGCAGGGTGTTATGAAATCCAACGATATTGCTTCTCTGATTCAGAAGTACGGCGGACAGATCAGCTTCATGGGCGGTATCGACAGCGCAGAAGTTGATTTTGAAGGATGGACTCAGGACGTGGTTGCAAAACGCGTAAAAGAAGCATGTGAAACCTATGGTAAGGATAAGAAGTATTTCATCCCCTGCGGCTCACAGGGCGGTCCCATGAGCACATACCCCGGTGTATATGAAGCTATCAGTGCAGAAATCGAAAACATGAATAAAATCATGTTCTAATCTGTTTTCAACATCGGTGCATCTGAAAGCACCTGTTTTCAGCAGATACTTTCGGACACTGTCAGAAAAGTCCCGGAATTCAGATAAATTTCTGAAAACCGGGACTTTTTTAATTCATACAAAACATGCCGGACTGTTGCAGTTGCCACAGCATTCCTTCAGAATTCCCTCCAGCGCCGCTCCGCTGCTGGTATGGCTTCTGATCACCTGAGCACTGGTATTTTTAGCCTGATCCAGAGCGCATTTTACCATCTTGTGGGACACAGTGCTGGTAAAAAGTATAAATACATCCGGAGAGCCCATCTGCTTGTCCATATCAGCTGACATTTTCGTAAAAACCTTCGCTTTGCATTTATAATTTTTACAGATTTTTTTATATTGACAGACCATGCGGTCATGACCTCCTACAATATGCCCGTTTCTTCCTGAAAAACTTAAATGCATAACAGACACCTGCACACAGAACAACCACAATCAGTCCTCCCACAAGACCGGAAAATGTGGTACCCAACGCGGATTCCGAACCTTTAAAAGCATAATCCGGCAGCAACGCAGTTGCCTCCTGTATTGATTCTGCCGCCCGGTAAATACCTCCTGATGCTTCCAGTTCCGTAGAACCTGTAATTTTCTGAATAGACCATTCCAGTCCATCCGGATTGGAAGATGCAAACAGGGATAAACCACCTGCAATCAGTACAGCTGCCGCAGAAAGAATCGTCAGAGTCTTTTTAAAGGAAAATCGCCCTTCCTCTGCCGCACCGGAATCGCTGCAGTACAAAAGCTCCGGACGTGCCTCATAAACAAAAACCAGAACTGCTGCGGTAATCAGACCTTCCACTGCTCCGATTGCCAGATGAATCGGCTGCATGGCAGCGACAAAAGCTGTAAAAGGAAGCTCCGTAATACCGGAAAGCAGTGTTTCAACTGTCACGCTGAATGAACCAAACTGAAGTGTAATCACACAGCCCAGCACGGAAGCCAGTATAATCCTTCCTCTGGTCATGCCCTTTTTCATAATCGGCTTCCAGATCAGCAATGCGCCGATGAAACATCCATAAAGAGCCATATTCCAGATATTACAGCCCAGTGCCAGAAGTCCGCCGTCCGCAAAAAGCAGGCATTGAATCATCAGGACTCCGATCATGGTCAAAAAACCCGCATACGGACCAAGCAAAGCTGATAAAAGCATACCTCCGCACAGATGGCCGCTGGATCCTGTTCCCGGTATGGTGAAATTAATCATCTGAGCAGCGAACACAAACGCACCCATAATACCCATAACCGGAACTTTTTTCGGATCATTCTCCTCTTTTACTTTTTTAATAGAATAACCTGCAGCAACCGCCGAACACGCATACATGGTTCCCGCTACCGCCGGAGCAATCAAAGCATCAGCCATATGCATAGTAAATATTCCTCCCCTTTTTATTTCCAGTTTTAATACCGTTCTATTTCTTATAGCTTTTATTCTACCATGATATTTTTATATCACAAGCCCCCCCGGGGGGGGTGTTTTTTGTATATTTCACAAAAAATATATATTTTTTTCTTTTTCAAGGGCAATTGTAGACAAAAAAGCAGCAGAGATTCCCGCTCTCTGCTGCTTTTACGATGTTATTGGAAGTCTGTTTCTTTTATCTGCTTATTTATCTGTCCTTCCTGATTTCAAACGGATCCTGATTCGGCGGAAGTACAATATTTAAAACAATAGCCACGATGGCTGCCGGTACGATTCCGGAACCGCCGAAGATCAGCTGTACATAATAGGGAAGGGCATTGGTTGCTGCTGCCGTTGCTCCGATCCCGTATCCCAGTCCCAGTGCAACAGATACGATTGTAACTTCCCTTGCACCGATGGGATTTTTGGTAATCAGCTGAATACCGGAAACCACAATCGATGAAAACATCATAACAGCAGCTCCGCCAAGTACAGGCTGGGGCATAATGGACACGATGGCTGCCAGCTTGGGGCAGAATCCGCAGAGAATCAGGAAAATGGCTCCCATGGCAAGTGCGCTTCTGTTCACTACCTTTGTCATGGAAACCAGTCCCACATTCTGGCTGAAGGAGGTATTTGGAAGAACACCAAACAAAGATGCCAGAGAGGAACCAAGTCCGTCACAGATCACACCACCGGAAAGCTCTGTATCGGTGGCTTCCCGTCCCATACCGCCTTCAATTACACCGGAGATATCTCCTACCGTTTCAACCGCCGTTACAATAAACATGATCATAATCGGGAAAATGGCCTCAGGTCTGAATATCATCTTAATGGCAGACAGTTTGCCGAATCCTACAATACCGGGAAGTGCAAACCATGCAGCATCCTTTACCTGCTGGAATTTAACAACCCATGCATAGGTGTACTCCACACCATCCGCATTGATGCCGGTATTGGGAAGCGCTATTGTCATGATAATAGCTGCCGCATATCCCACAATAATACCGATCAGCACAGATGCCGAGCTGAGCATACTCTTCGGATTGAAATGATGTTTAAACACAAGAATCACAACCAGTACCAGGGAGCCAAGTGCAAGATTATAAAGTGAACCATAATCGGCCACTCCATTTCCTCCGCAGAAATAATTGATGCCCACACTGATCAGGGAAAGACCGATTGCCATTACCACGCTTCCGGTAACAACCGGCGGAAAATATTTACGAAGAGGCTTCAGAAATGCCCCCAGGACACCTTCAAAAAGACCGCCGACCAGGGATGCTCCCATAATAGCGCCGTAACTGAGGACACCACCGCCGAGAGTCGCTGCAACACTCTGATAAACACCAAGGAATCCCGAACTGGTTCCCATAACGATCGGCACCTTGCCGCCGCAGGGACCGATGGAAAAAAGCTGTACAAGTGTTACAATACCGGCAATTGTCATGGCATTCTGCAAAAGAGCAGTCCGAAGATCTCCAAAACCGGCATCCGCCGTTAAACCGCAGGCCCCCATAATAATGAGGATCGGCGTCAGATTTCCCACAAACATAGCCATAACATGCTGAAGGCCAAGAGGAATCGCCTGAGACAGAGGCAGTTTCCCGTAAAAATCATAAGGGGAAGTACTTTTGGAAGTTTCTGTATTCTTTGCCATAGATTAATTTCTCCTCCTTCTCTGAGCAAAGAAGGCATGACAATACGTTCGTCATGCCTTCTTTGACCAGATTCTTTTATTTTCGCTAAATTATACCAGACTCCGTGTCCGCCGTCAATCAGAAAAAGCTGAACAGTCACGGCAGACGCACGTTTTTTGCTTTAAACTATCCCTTTGTGCATCTGCCGGATTTTTTATGGATTTGTGTATATAGTCTGTTTAAAATTGTACAGCAAACAAACCCTGTTTCCTGATTCCTCAGTAAATAAGATGTTT
>JAXDZY010000040.1:0-16081 GCA_034086685.1 Lachnospiraceae bacterium | reverse complement strand
AGTTTTTCTTTCTCTTCCTGACTGAGAGAAACTGTATATTGAGTAGGGCGTCCCATATAATTTTCCTTCTTTCGTAAATAGATTTGGATGACTATATGGTATCATACATTACTCCAGAAATCAACTTGCTGGCACACTAGGACAGAGAGTTATTACAATCAAAGGACATGATGAAGTGGAGAATGCTTTTTTGTGTTCATATATGCAAACTGATATGTTTTGGAAAGATATTAATGTTTATAGGACAGGTGGTACAGCACAAGGAATACGAAGCAAAGATTTAGTGAAGGTTTCAATTCCAGTACCACCGAAAGAACAACAGGTAGAGTTTATGAATTTTGTCAAACAGGTCGACAAATCAAAATTTTGCAGGCTTTTCTTTTCCTACCGGATACTATATAATAATTCTATATATGATGAAAATATCAGGATGAGAAACGTGCAAAGTGAGGATAACGTCACTGATTGAGATATCGGGATGAGATCAGTCAGCGGAACGGTTTTACAAAATAAAAAGGAAGATGTTTATGACGAACTTTGATTATTTACAGGATGAGCCAAAGTTCAACAGCTTTTCATCGCTGGCTGTTACTGCGGAGAAGGTTTTTGGTGTTGATACGGGATTATGTGTGATCAGCTGCAGACGGGCCATGGAGATGGCGGTCAAATGGATGTATTCTGTTGATTCCGCTCTGATTCTGCCTTATCAGGCGACGCTGTACAGTCTGATGAGTACAGAGGAGTTTCGGGATCTGGTTGGTTTTGATATATGGAAACGTATGGAACTGATTCGCAAAACAGGCAATGCGGCTGCTCACAGCTCCAAAAAGATCAGAAAAGAGCAGGCACAGTTGTGTCTGGAAAATCTGTTTATTCTGATGGATTTTATTGCGTGCTGTTATGCAGACCGTTATGAGGTCAGAAATTTTGATTCATCACTGCCTGGGCATGTCTGTGAAATATCGGCTCAGAACCGTCAGGAGATTCAGGATTATGCAGAGCCTTCTGTGGCTCAATCAGAAGCAGAACTGAATACTTTGATGGTGGAAAACCGGTCTTTGAAGAGCACTATGACAGCCCGCCGTGAAGAACAGGCTGGATCATATGTTCCCAGACCGCTGGATTTATCGGAGTATGAGACACGGAAAATCTATGTGGATGCGATGCTTCAGGATGCGGGCTGGAAGGAAGGCAGTGACTGGCTTAATGAAGTGGAACTTCCGGGGATGCCGAATCATTCCGGGACAGGATTTGCTGACTACGTTCTGTATGATGATGCACATAGAGCACTGGCTGTAATTGAGGCTAAAAAAACCTGCGTCGATGTATCCAAAGGGAGACAGCAGGCTAAACTATATGCGGACATTCTGGAAAGAAAGTACGGGCGCAGGCCTGTTATCTTTCTGACTAACGGATTTGATACGCGGATTGATGACGGCAGATATCCGGAGCGGAAGGTGGCATCTATTTATTCGAAAGAAGATCTGGAAAAACTGTTTAATCTGCAGACCATGAGAGAAAGTCTGAATCGTATTTCTGTAAATAAAGATATTGCGGGAAGGTATTACCAGGAGGCTGCCGTGAAAGCAGTCTGTGACAGTTTCGGACAGAGAAACAGAAGAAAGGCGCTTCTTGTTATGGCTACCGGTTCCGGGAAAACGAGAACGGTAATCGCTTTGTGTGATGTGCTTCTACAGAAAGGCTGGGTGAAAAATATCCTTTTTCTGGCGGACAGAAATTCTCTTGTAACACAGGCGAAGAGGAGTTTTGTGAATCTGCTGCCGGATCTTTCAGTTACGAATCTTTGTGAAGAAAAAGATAATTACAGTGCTCATGGTGTATTTTCAACGTATCAGACCATGATGAACTGCATTGATTCCGTTAAAACAGAGGACAGGAAAATATTTACATGCGGTCATTTTGATCTGGTTATCTGTGATGAAGCACACAGATCGATTTATAATAAATACAGGGATATTTTTACATATTTTGATGCTCCTCTGGTTGGATTGACGGCAACTCCGAAAGATGAAATCGATAAAAATACCTATGAAATCTTTGAACTGGAAAATGGTGTGCCGACTTATGGCTATGATCTGGCGCAGGCTGTCCGGGATGGGTATCTTGTTCCCTATTTATCAGTGGAAACGCAGTTGAATTTCATTGAGAATGGGATTGTGTACAGTGAATTGTCTGAGGAAGAAAAAGAAGAATACGAAAAGACATTTGAGCAGGAGGATGGAGAAATCCCCGAATCAATCAGCTCTACCGCGTTGAATTCATGGATTTTTAATGAAGATACAATCCGACAGGTTCTGCATATTGTGATGACCGAAGGTCTGAAAATTCAGTATGGAGAAAGAATCGGAAAGACGATTATTTTCGCAAAAAATCATAATCATGCGGAAAAAATTCTGGAAGTTTTTGGAAAGGAATATCCGCATCTGCCCGGTTTTGCAAAAGTGATTGACAATCACATGACTTATGCACAATCGGCTATTGATGAATTTTCCGAGTCGGACAAACTTCCGCAGATTGCGATTTCCGTTGATATGCTGGATACCGGTATTGATGTACCGGAGGTTGTCAATCTTGTATTTTTTAAGAAGGTCATGTCGAAAGCAAAGTTCTGGCAGATGATCGGCCGGGGAACCCGCCTTTGTCCCGGACTCATTGATGGAGAAGACAAGGAGAAATTCTATATTTTTGATTTCTGCGGCAATTTTGAATTTTTCCGGGAGAATAAGGGCAGGGTATCAGCCGGTACGATTGCACTCCAGGGAGCGGTTTTTCATCTGAAATTTGAGATTACGTATAAACTGCAGTCTCTGGAATATCAGATTGATCGTTTGATTGCTTATCGGAAAGCTCTGGTGGCGCAGATGGCCGAAAAGGTTCGGGAATTGAACAGGGAGAATTTTTCTGTACGTCAGCACCTGAAATACGTGGATTTATATGCTAGTGAAGATAACTATAACGCATTGACATATGAAGATACCCTTGTAGTTCGTGAAGAGCTTGCGCCTTTGATTCTTCCTGATAAAGATCATGTGAGTGCTGTTCGTTTTGATGCACTAATGTATGGAATTGAACTGGCTTATCTGATTGGTAAAAAATATAGCCGGGCACGCAGTGATTTGCTGAATCGGGTGAGCGGGATCGCCGGAATCGCCAATATTCCTGAAATCAGAGAACAGTCCGATTTAATTCATAAGATTCTTCATACTGATTATCTGGAGGCGGCCGGAATCAATGAGTTTGAACTGATTCGTGAAAAACTGCGGGATCTGATGAAATATATACCCAAAAAGGATTACCGGTATGACACGGATTTTGAAGATGAGATTCTGTCTGTGGAATGGAAGGAGGCAGAACTGGAGAATGATGATCTGAAAAATTATAAAGCAAAAGCCGAATATTATATCAGGCAGCATCAGGACAACGAAGTAATTGCCAAATTGAAGTCCAATGTTCCGCTTTCCCGTGAAGATGTGGAAATATTGGAGCAGATTCTCTGGAGTGATCTGGGAACAAAGCAGGAATACGAGAAAGAATATGGAGAGAAACCTCTGGGAGAGTTTGTGAGAGAAATCGTGGGTCTGGATATGAATGCCGCTAAAGAAGCCTTTTCCGAATATCTGAATGAGGCGGTACTGGATGAACGTCAGATTTATTTTGTTAATCAGATTGTGGAATATATTGTACAGAATGGAATGATGAAGGATTTATCCGTGCTTCAGGAAGCACCTTTCACGGATTGTGGAAATATAATCGACTTATTTGGAGATGAAATGCAGATATTGATGGGAATCCGCGGTGTTATTGATCAGATTAATGCCAATGCGGCAGCAGCATAAAGTTTCAGACTTACAAGTTAGAAACGATATCAGATTGCAGGCTTTCGTTTTTCAGCCTGAAAAGGATGAGACAAAAAGGGACATGTTAAGCCCGAACCGGAGTACGGTGGCTGCATGTCCCTTTGTTTGCATTGTGTTTATGCTGTTTTCTTTTTTCTTCTCCACATAAGCAATTCATACCCTGCCAGTCCGATCAGTGTACATACGCTGATGGCTGCGCCGGGGATCAGTCCGTCAGGCATGTAGGAAAGGCGGATTTCGTGTTGGCCTTCTTCCAGGTCCAGGCAGATGAATGCATCCTGGAAAGTGTAGTAGTCGGTTTTTATGCCGTCCACATACAGGCTCCAGCCCGGGTCATAGGGAATGGAAAGGAAGAAAAGTCCGTCCTGCTGCACATCAATGGTTCCTTCCAGCCCGGTATCTGAGTAAGAGGTAACCTGAAGCTGTTCCTCCTGCAGATTCCTTATAAGACTGATCAGAGCATTTTCATTGAGGTAGTAGGCGGTTGCCTGGAATGTGGCATCATCTGTGGTGGTCAGGGAAATGGTATCCTCGGAGGAACAATATCCCAGATCCAGCAGAAATCCCCGGTTGGTGTGAGTAAAGGATTTTGTTCTGCCGCTGATGTCCGCATCTACATTTTCGATGGAGCTGTTGTCCAGCTGAACGAAAACATGGCAGGTTTCACTTACATTGATATCCATGCCGGTGCCATGTTCATTACAGTCATAAATCTGATAGAAAAGCTGTTCACCGCCGTTGAGGCTGCTGAAACTGTTTTGCAGATCAATGGCATCACCATAGGAGGTATCCCAGTCCACATTAAAGCCCATGGGAAGCATAAAGCCCACAGAAAGAGTGTAAAGATTTTCATAAATATAGCATTCTTCATTCTGTTCATACAGTGTCATAAGCTGTGATTCCTGCAGCGGCGTGGTGGACAGAATATATTTCACATCCAGAAGAGAATTCATCAAAGGGGTAATGCCGTTATTGGAATAGGCATTCATGGAGCTTTCCATGCCCAGTCTTTTATAAAAATCGGATACAGCACCGTAGGATACGCTGGAGAAAGTGGAAATTGAAGGATATCCCACAAAAGCGCCGTCATTTTTTGTTTTGCGTGCAACCTTTTCAAAACGGTAGAAGCTGTCATCATTTTCCTGAACCTGGTCAATGAGTTCCTGATAGCTGTCTGTATAATTCAGGTATTCGCTGCGGCTGACGGTTGTAACACTGGTAACTGCCATATTGATGGTTGATTCCACGGTGACGGAAACCAGCAGGATGATAAACAGCACTTCTTTTGCCAGTTTTTTCTTAATATATGCCAGCAGAATGACGGTATAGATGCCCAGAAAAAGCAGGCTGAGCCAGTAGCCTTCGAATGAAAAAGCATCGTCAGTTACGGTCGCTTCGCAGAAAATGATAAATCCGGCTCCCAGCGCAAAAATCGCTCCTGCGGTTCGTGCAGTTATTTCGTCCAGATTCTGCAATCCTTCGTAGCACATGATCAGAATGATGGCAATATATAAAAAGGATTGTCTGCAGGGAAGACTGTTGGGATAGTGGAAACCGTGCCAGATGAAATTGGGTACATTTACGGAGAAACTGAACAGCATGAAGAAAATCAGAGCTGTTTTCGTAATTTTTTCGTGGGTACGTACCTTTTTATTCATATAGTAAAGAGGCAGGCACAGCAGGATTCCAATGCCGCAGTAAATGTTGGGCCAGTGATCCAGTCCGCATTCAGTGGCAACATCCATAAGATGTCTTGCCAGCATTTCCAGAATGGAGAAGTAGGAGTTCCATTCGGTGGGAAAATTAATATCGCTGGAGGCAGTAAGCCCCAGAGCTCTGATTTCCGGAAGCAGGATTATGGCAGAGAGTGCACCGGCTGCCAGGGAGCTGAATGCAAAACGCAGACAGGTTATGCCCAGCTGTTTTGTACGCAGCCTGCGTCGCAGACCGGCAATGTTATCAGCAGATTGCATTTCGTGCTCCTGCACCGATAAATCGGAAAACGGTTCTTCCTGCGATGTATCGACAGAAAGCTGTTCCTTCGGTATATCAACAGAAAAAATTTCTTCCGGCGTATCAGCAGATACATCTTCATTGGGCAGCTGCATCAGGAAATAAAGCACACAGAACATACACAGCATAATGGCGATATAATAATTGGAAATAATAGCCATGGCAAGTGTCACAATGTACAGTAAATGCTTTTTTTCATATACCAGCTGTTCGATTCCAAGCAGTATCAGTGGTGCCAGCCAGATGCAGTCCAGCCACATGACATTCCAGCTGTAGGCAGCCAGATATCCGGACATGGCATAGAAGAGAGCGAAGAAAGGGATTTTGAAGTCATTTTCATCGCTTTTTTTCAGCAGCAGGATGGCAAACGTAAGACCCGCCAGCCCCATTTTAAAGATAACCAGATAACTGACAAATTCAATAACATGCTCCTGAGAGCAGAAAAGAATCAGCCAGTTGAAGATGCTGGACAGATAATAGCCGATCAATGAGATAAAATTGGTTCCCATACCGATATCCCAGGTGTACAGAAGACTGCCGCCTTCCTTTAGCTTACGTGAAAATTCGGCAAAAAAGGGTGCATATTGATGATAAAGATCAGTGCGCAGAAAGCTGTTATCTCCGAAAGGATAGATCTGATTGCCTGCAAATATGCAGAGCATGGACAGTACAGGGAGAAAGAAAGCCAGAAAACAGATGAGAAAACTGTCTGAATGCAGTTTTCGGCGCAGTTTTTTCAGAAGACTCAAAGGGAAATACTCCTTTCTTATTTTTCAGTTTCAGATGGTTTCGTAACCTTTTTTTCCGGTTTTACCGGCTGGTCGGAGGTATTGATGCAGCTCTCCTTCAGCAGGTAAATGGGCCGGTGCTTTGTTTCCATATAAATGTGGGCAACATATTCTCCGACTACACCGATGGATAATTCCAGCAATCCGCCAAGAAACAGTACAGCACAGAGTGTTGTTACATAAC
Organism: Lachnospiraceae bacterium; assembly: GCA_034086685.1. Classification (GTDB taxonomy): domain Bacteria; phylum Bacillota; class Clostridia; order Lachnospirales; family Lachnospiraceae; genus TWA4. The sequence continues at coordinate 9,218 of JAXDZY010000040.1, read as the reverse complement.
CGGGGACTTTAATTCCGTAAATCAGGGTCTGGATCAGTGTGATCAGAATATAAACAAATGCTGCAAAACAGATGATACCTCCTGCCACAGAAAGAATTCTCAGTGGAACAACGGAAAAAGAAGTAATTCCGTCAATGGCGTAGCGGGAGAGACTTTTAAAGCTCCACTTGCTGGTACCGATGGTGCGTTCCACATTTTCATAGGGAATCCATTCCGTGTCAAAACCCACCCATGCAAAAATCCCCTTGGAGAACCGTTCAACTTCGCACAGTTCCAGTATGGAATCCACCACCTGTCGGGTCATCATGCGGTAATCCACTGCTCCGTAGGCCAGGGATACATCAGTAAGACGGTTGCTGATGCGGTAAAATGCACGGGAAAAAAAGCTCCGCACCGGAGATTCTCCTTTCCGGTTGGTTCTCATGGCAGCGCAGCAGTCATGACCGGCTTCCAGAGATGCAGCCATTTTGGGAATCAGTTCCGGCGGATGCTGCAGATCTGCATCCATGATAATCACATAATCTCCCGTGGATGCCTGCAGACCTGCGTACATGGCAGCCTCTTTTCCGAAATTCCTTGAAAATGAGAGATAGCTGATTCTGGGGCAGCTGTGTGCCAGTTTTGTCATAACTTGAAGTGTATTGTCACGGCTGCCGTCATTTACAAAAATAAAACGAAATTCATAGCCGTGGTTTTGTAATGTCTCAACGGCTTCCAGCGTTTTAAAGTAGAATAATTCAAGTCCATCTGCTTCATTGTAGCAGGGGACAATAATATCAACAGTATTCATATATAATATCCTTTCTGTAAACGTTTCTATTTTAGTATAGAGACGGAAAAAAGTAAAGACTGCAAAGATATCTCTTCTTTTAAGACATATCCCGGTCGGAAACAGAATAAAATGGGATAGAGTTGTGGATATTCAGAGAATTAAGGAGGACATACAATGCCGGACAAAATGATTGAAAACAACAGGGTCAGCATAATCGGTAAAATTGCTGAGGGATTCACCTACAGCCACGAGGTTTACGGGGAAGGATTTTATATGACATCTTTAAGAGTAAACCGTCTCAGTGACCAGGTTGATATGGTGCCGCTGATGATTTCGGAGCGCCTGATTGATGTTACACAGGATTATCTGGATCAGACTGTTGAAGTTACCGGTCAGTTTCGTTCCTATAATTATCATGAAGGGGCGAAAAATCGTCTGATTCTGTCAGTCTTTGTGAGGGAGATTGAATTTATTGACGAATTTACCGATTATACCAAAACAAATCAGATCTATCTCAATGGATATATCTGTAAAACTCCCGGATATCGTAAGACTCCCCTGGGAAGAGAGATTACGGATCTTCTTGTGGCGGTAAACCGTTCTTATGGTAAATCGGATTACATACCCTGTATTGCCTGGGGAAGAAATGCCAGATATGCGGCAGGATTTGAAGTTGGGAGCAATATTGAACTCTGGGGAAGAGTACAGTCCCGGGAGTATACAAAGAGCATAGGAGAAAACCAGAGTGAAAAAAGAGTTGCATATGAAGTTTCAGTCAGTAAGCTTGGTCACTGAGAAGGCGGAAACAGGAAAAGCCGGATACAGTAACGGGCACAACAGGAACTTCCTGTTAAAATAGAATGGGTGATGCAGAAACAATGGAACAGATCCGGTTGTTTCTGCATCACCCTTTTTTACAGATGGAAGAAACTTTCCGTGGAAGGAAAGGAGCTTCGGAGGAATTTATTCTTCTGCAGGCAGTGCCTTGATAAATGCGGAGACATCTGTCTTATTCATCAGGAAAACAGGTTCCTGATCAATATAGAGAGCATAATAATTATTGTCGTAAGGAGCAAGTATCAATTCAACCTCACTGCGTTCGGCCTGATTCAGTTTCATGGTGATGGTAATTGCCCCATCATCTGCAGGAGTATTTCCTTCCCCGGCGGGATACAGCTTTTCAGCTGTCATATTCTGAATTGTATTCAGCACATCAGTGAAATCACCGGAATCGATTTCCTGACCGTTCAGAGTGTATCTGGTTACTTCCTGAGTTTCGGAAGTTGTTTCCCCGTCTTCATCAGTAGATTCCACTTCCTCAGTAGTTCGTTTGATTTTGTATCCGAAGGAAAGATCCTGATACTGGATTTTCATTTCGTTGATGGAATCAACAGAGAAGTTAAAAGGTTCTTTGTAAATCAGTGTGGATTTATCACAGTTCAGAAAACTGTCCAGAGTATCGGAACTCATCAGATAGACCTGTGAAAGATCATTCCATGTTACATAATAGTAATCTTCTACGGCTTTACCGATTTTCAGTGTAAGTGTATAAGGAACTTCAATGGTCTGAACTTCTTCTTCTGTTTCTTCAGCGGAAGATTCTTCTTCGGATTTTTCTTCACTGTCATCTTCCACGGTTTCTGTCTGAGTGTAGTTTACGGTAATAACAGTCGAAGGCTGATCAAGACCGTAAACAGACATTTCATCCTGGCTGATATCGTAGGCAGCACATCCTGATGTGGATAATCCGGAGAGAGCACTGGTCAGCCCGGAAACAGCGGAGTCATCCATTGCAAACTGATCACCGTCAATATCAGCGAACCAGGAGCAGCGGTTCAGGTAATCAAGAGACAGATCACCATCTTCCGTGTAACGGAAAGCAAGTGTACTGCTGCCGCGTTTAATGGTGATATCCTTATATACAGCGGAAGAATCCGGTACAGGCAGTTCATCTTCCACGATCATGTCAAGCAGAGGGTGTGAAAAATAATCTGCCACGCCTGAATCGATGGTATAAATATTTTTACCGTCACTGGTATAAACGTAGGTTACATCCGCAGAATCATTGGTATCCCCGAAATAAATTGTGAATTCAGTTCCGTCATTGTCTCCGGCAGTTACCCTGCCTGAAGGTTCATCCAGACCGTAATCAGCCAGATTATCCAGATTCTCTGCGATTGTACGGGAAGCAGTCAGTGACTGGAGCTGGCTGCTCATACCTGTCAGTGAGCTCTGATTCAGAGGAAAACCGGTATTGTCATCGTACTGCCAGGTTTCTCCGTCATCTTTAAGAGAGAAGGACAGGACTTCTCCCTGATAATCGTAGGAAATGGAAGAAATGGCACTGCTGTCAAAATCTTCCGGATAAATACTGACGGAAGTGTCCGATTCCTCCGTTTCTTCCGCCTCTTTCTTTTCTGCATAACGCAGCAGGAGAAAATATCCAATGCATGCTGCAGCCAGCAGAATCAGAAGAATCAGCAGAAGCCTTCTCTGTTTTTTCCGTTTCATTTATTTTTTTCTCCTCCTTACCCAGATTGCAATACCTGTAATCAGAAGTCCTACAGGAAGCAGAATTACAAAAATGATGCTCTGCAGATTGACTGCTGCTGCGCTGGGAGCAATTGTCTCAGTTGTCATGGATTTTGCATCAATTGTAACAGAATTTTCGTGCTCACACATATAGCCGATGGAATCTGCAAGAAGATCCACATTGCTGATATTGTAGTTGGAAACAAAAGATTCTTCCACCAGATAAGGTGTGGAGAATACAACCAGCTGTGTGGTCTCTCCGTCCGCCGTGGTTTCTTCTGCCAGAACTCCCAGATTAAAAGGTCCTTCCGCATCATTTTTCTCTTTTTCCGAAGTACTGAACTTACCGTTTTCCGGAATCTTTTCATAAGAGGAATCCGTAGTAGTCAGCAGCGGTGTCTGTGAAACAGAGCTGCGTACGTCGGTCAGTTTGATGCCGGCTGCCTGAATGATCAGAGCCAGTGTATCGGAGGATGATGCATTGGAGGTAATATCATGGCTGCCGTACTGAGGGATGATATACATGGGAGTCTGATAATAATAGTTGGAATCTCCTTCAAATATGATTCCGCCTGTTGTTTCCATACCGTAATTGTTCAGAATCCGTTCAAATTCCGTCAGTCTGTTTTCTGTATAAGAAGTCAGAATCAGCGCATGGCCTCCATTTTCCAGATAATCAATAACCATATCTGCTTCATCTGAGGAGAAATCGGATTGAGGCCCCAGAATCATCAGCACGCCGCAGTCATCAGGAATTTTTTCTTCTGACAGAAGAGACAGACTTTTGAGATCATAATTGCTCTTGGAAAGAGCGGAGGCTGCTGTATCGGACAGAGATACTTCATCGTGTCCTGTGGTATAATACAGTACAGGGAGAGAAGCGGAGGTTACATAATCAATGGCAGAGGTAATCTCGCCTTCTCCGTCAAAGTCGGTTGTGGTTGTATAGTTATAGGAAGAATCATAAGAGTAGCTGCTCTCATAAATCTCTGAGTATTCGATGATTTTGTAGCGCTGGTCACTTTCTACGATGACGCTGCCTGTCTGAAGAGAGGAAGTGTCATAATTGGAGGCAAATGTGGGATTGGCAACGGGATCCACATTTTCAACCTTAATATGATCGGAAAGCTCTTTGTAACGGTCCAGCAGCTTTGTCAGCGTTTCGTCTGTCTGTCCGTCCTGGAAAATGGTATAAATGGTAATATCCTGATCCAGGCTGCTGAGAATATCCTTTGTCTGGTCGCTCAGAGTGTAAACCTGATTACCGCTGAGATCAATGTTTTTCATGGAAGACGGCAGTGCACTGACGGCCATGTTTACAATGATGGCAATGGCGATGACAACGCAGGATAGCATGACACTGTAGGAGCCATGGTGTGAGGCATTGGTCCTGAACAAAGAAGCGGTATATGATTTTATTTTGCTGAATTTTATTTTCATGGTACGATCCTCCTCCTAACGGCTCCATCTGCGTTTCTCAACAGTCTGAACAGTCAGAAACAGAAAGACTGTGATGATACTGAGATAGAAAACAATGGCAGATACATCAAAGATTTCGTTTGAAAAGCTGTCAAGGTGAGAAGACAGAGACAGATAGTTTAAAAAGTCGGGGAGCAGGCCTGTGAAAAGGGAACTTTTTACAAAAAAGAGTACAGTCAGGATTCCACAGCCCACCAGTGCTCCTGCACCGGCTATCATCCAGTTATTGGTCATGCACATGATAATATAGGCCAGAATCAGTATGATGAAAATCAGACCAACATAAGAGCCGGCTGCTGTGTCGGGAATCAGAGAACTGATACTGTCCATCAGCTCCAGAATCAGCATGACGCCAACCGTACCTACACATGCCAGAATCTGATTTTCTGTCAGTGAAGAAATAAACTGCCCGATGGAGATGGCGGCACATCCGAATAAAAAGAATGCAAGCAGCATGGAGCAGGAAACCAGCATTTTTGTGGACCCCATGGTTTTCAGGATAATCGGAAAAATACAGCTGATCAGGCATACCAGACCGAACACGGAGATCATGGACAGATATTTGCCCATGACAATGCCGGGTACGGAAACCGGTGAAGTCAGCAGAAGCTGATCGGTTTTGTTTTTCCGGTCTTCAGCCATACTGCGCATGGTCAGGATCGGGATTACGATAACAAAAATAAAATTGACACTGTTCAGTGTCAGCGCAAATGATGAATATCCATAGGTCAGATTGATAAATATATAGTAGATTCCGATAAAAAGCAGCATGGCAGCCATTACCAGATAACCGATTACAGAGTTGAAATAGCTCTGCAGTTCACGTTTATAAATAGCAAGCATTGGTTTTATTCCTCCTGTTCCGGTTTATTATGTTTCCAGAAATGGTTTTTACCGGCATTTTCTGTTTTGCGTGCATTTTCTTCCAGTTCTTTTTCAGATTCAGTCAGTTCAATGAAAATATCCTCAAGAGAGCGGCTGGTAACTTCCATGGAGTAAACGGGAAGCTCTGCATCGCTGAGTGCGAAGAAAAGATCATCACGGATTTCGGTGTTTTTATTATATTCGATCTCTGCAGAAACCAGTTTGCTGTCATCAGATTTCTGCACTGAATAATGATCAACATGAGGTAAATGGGAGAGCACCTGCTCCAGCTGCCCTGTGGGATCCTTGACAGTCAGTTTCAGTGTGTTGCTGCCTTCCATCATGGCTGCCAGACCGTCAGGCGTATTGCTGGCTACCATTTTACCGTGAGAGATGATGATAATATGGTCGCAGATTGCACTGACCTCTGACAGAATATGGGAGCTGAGCAGTACCGTATGTCCTTTTGCCAGACTTCGGATGGTATCGCGCATCTCTATCATCTGAATGGGATCAAGTCCCACTGTAGGTTCGTCCAGAATGATAATATCGGGAAGCCCCAGAACTGCCTGAGCCAGTCCAACACGCTGTCTGTATCCTTTGGACAGGTTGCGGATCAGACGACCTTTTACATCGTCTGTTCCTGAAATCTCCATTGCTTCGTCAATTGCAGCTGCCATGTCCTTTTTCGGGATTTTTTTAAGTCCCGCAGCAAATTTCAGATATTCCATCACGGTCATATCCATATAAAGGGGCGGCAGTTCAGGAAGATATCCGATACATTTACGAGCTTCTTCCGGATCTTCAAGGATATCAAAACCGTTAATGGTTACGCTGCCCTCGGTAGGAGCAAGATAACCGGTAAGCATATTCATGGTAGTGGATTTGCCGGCACCGTTTGGTCCCAGAAAACCGTAAATACGACCTTCTTCCATGGTAAAGTTCAGATGGTCAACTGCCAGATGACCATCGTACATTTTGGTCAGATTCTTTACCTCTATCATAGTTACCTCCTGTAATTACTGTTTATCTGCATAATAATGGCAGAGTCTTTTACAGGAAATAGGATAAGGCCTTTATGTGATGGAATTGTGTTCAAAAGGGTATGTTCATGTGAATTTTATGTGTCCTGGAATGGAACGGGGAAGATAATGGAATTCTGATAAAAAGTCCGCGGCATGGAACGGGAATTTCATGCCGCGGCCATATCCATTAATCGTGATATGAAATGCCGGTTTCTGCTGCCGGCAGAAACCGTATGGGTAATAAAAAGTACCGGAAAGTACCGGTTATACCGGCGATATGGGAAAATTTCAGCCGATAACGTCACTCATATCGTAATAACCGGGTTGCTGTCCTGCAAGATATTTTGCCGCCTGTACGGCACCTTTTCCGAAGATGGCTTTGGAGTAGGCGGTGTGTTTGATTTCAACCACTTCATCCCGGCCGCAGAAGAATATCTCGTGTTCACCCACAATATTGCCTCCGCGGACTGCGCTGATACCGATTTCTTTTTCGGAACGCTTAGCACGTTCCTGAGTACGGTCATATTTGTAGGTATATTCGTTATTCAGGACCTCATTCATGGCATCTGCCAGTGCCAGAGCGGTTCCGCTGGGAGCATCCACCTTCTGGTTGTGATGTTTTTCGACAATTTCCATGTCAAAACCGGCATTGGCAAGAACAGAAGCAGCGGCAGCTACCAGTTTCATGATGGTATTAACGCCCAGGGACATGTTAGCGGAACGAAGTACCGGAATTTCTTTACTGGCTGCCTCTGTCCGGGCCAGCTGGTCGGCAGAAAGACCGGTGGTACACAGAACCAGGGGAAGCTTTTTGGCAAGGCAGTCTTCCAGCAGTCCGTCGACTGCCCGGGCTGAGGAAAAGTCGATCACCACGTCTGCTTCCACGCTGCAATCTTTCAATGAAGTAAAAACAGGATAGGGATTGGTTACGGCATCCGGGTTAATATCAATACCGGCAGCCATGACACAGTCGGGATCCTGGGCAATAATATCGGAAATTACCTGGCCCATATGGCCGTTGCATCCATGCATAATGATTCGTGTCATAATTGTATAGTCTCCTTTGTGATTACATTCGCATACAGTCTGTCAGATACGAAGCTGTATCCGAATTACAGAATGCCGTAATTTTTCATGGCAGCAATGAGCTTCTCCTTATTAGCTGCGTCCATGGGAGAAAGGGGCATTCTGCAGGGACCTGCATTCCAGCCGAGCAGATTCATGGCTTCTTTAACGGGTATGGGATTCACCTCACTGAATAATGCGTGAATCAGCGGAAGCGCTTCAAACTGCAGCTTTCGTGCACCTTCTACATCTCCTGCGAAGAATTTTGCACAGATATCGTGTGTCTGGGTGGGAGCCACATTGGATAATACGGAGATAACACCTTTTCCCCCCAGAGAAAGGAGAGGAAGAATCTGGTCATCATTGCCGGAATAAATATCAATGCATCCGTCAGCCATCATGGCGAGATCCATAATCTGGGAAATATTGCCGGAAGCTTCCTTGATACCCACGATATTGGGAACATTTCTGGCCAGTTCAACAGCTGTTGCGGGCAGAATGTTGCAGCCTGTTCTGCTGGGAACATTGTACATGATTATAGGAAGGGAGACGGATTCCGCTATCTGGGTATAATGTGCAATCAGTCCCTTCTGTGTTGCTTTGTTGTAGTAGGGGGTAACAAGCAGAAGCGCATCAGCACCGTCATTCTGGGCATCTCTGGACAGCTGGATCGCAGTCTGTGTGCAATTGGAACCGGTGCCTGCAACAACGGGAACACGCTTATTTACATGTTTGCATGTAAACCGGATTACTTCGGAGTGTTCTTCCATGGTCAGAGTAGAAGATTCACCGGTGGTGCCACAGATAATGATGGCATCTGTTTTTCTGGCAATCTGATCATCCAGAATTCTTGCCAGTTCTTCATAGTTTACACTTAAGTCTTCATTCATGGGCGTGATTACTGCTACGCCTGCACCTGTAAATATTGACATGATATATCCTCCTGATAGATATTATAGTTGGCTTTGGGTATAACTTTGCAGTTGATAAAAACTGCGCTTTTACTTGCGGCATCTGCCATATCAGCCAGAAAAAAAGGAGTTAGTCGCAGCGGCGAGTAACTCCTGTGTCAGCATGGTATGGTAATACATAGGACTTATGGGTAGCTCTCCACTTTCGTGACAGTCGCATGGATATTGTCCATACGCCCAGGCTGCAATCTGCAGCAGTACTCCAGCCTTCGGCATGTGCTCCTTTTCGTTTCGTCAACCGGTGCTGCACCGTCAGACAGCGTACTGATAACACACGCAACCTCTACTTCATAATATGTTGAAATGATAGCACGCTTTACACTAATTGTCAAGGATTGGGGGGCAGCTTGAAAATTTCTTCTGTTTTGTGGGTTACTGTTCAGTGATCTGACCTTGTCAAAATAACTTCATAGTCAAAACGCTGAATTTTCATCAACACTGTTTTCGTGTATTTAGACTGTGAGACCATCATTTGTGGATAATGAGAGGCCCGCAGTCTTTTTCTTTTTC
>JAXDZY010000028.1:0-86831 GCA_034086685.1 Lachnospiraceae bacterium | reverse complement strand
CATTATACATGTAACGGAAGAAAGGTGGTAGTCGTTAGCCACCTTTTTTCTTATTTTAGGCAAATTTACAGGGGGAGTTATGATTCTGATGAACCATAACTCCCCCTGTTACGACTGTCTATTTCCCGACAGCCCCTTTTTGCGTACATGCGGGTCGTATGATACGGACGAGTCTACCATAGTCACACAAAGAGGCGGAAAGAACGTGACGATTCTGCGCAATCGTGATATACTCAAGAAGTTGGAATTTCTGGAGAAAGTGAAGCAGTGTGGGGAAATCTGTACTGCTGATTGTGAGGCGCGATTGTGAATTCAATAAAAATCAATTATCAAAAGGAACTTGATAAGACGCTGGAGGAACTGGGAAAGAAGGGGGAGATACCTTCTTTGCTTCTTCATGGCTGCTGCGCTCCGTGCAGCAGCTATGTGCTGGAATATCTGTCCTCCAGGTTTCATATTACAATGTTGTTTTATAATCCCAATATAGGTGAGGCGTCGGAGTATGAGAAACGCAGGACAGAATTGCTCCGTCTGATTGATTCCATGCCTTTTCGGTATCCTGTATCATATCTGGATTGTGAGTATGACCCGAAAGCGTTTTATACAGCTGTTCCGGGCCGGGCAGGGGACCGGGAAGGCGGTGAAAGCTGTTTTCAGTGTTACCGTCTGAGACTGCGCAGGACAGCTCAGGAGGCTGTAAAAGGCGGTTTTGATTATTTTACTACTACATTGAGTATCAGTCCGCTTAAAAACGCTCAGAAGCTTAATGAAATCGGGAGGGAACTTTCGGAAGAGTATGGGATACCGTACCTGTATTCTGATTTCAAGAAGAAAAACGGATATAAAAGATCCATTGAGCTGTCGGCAGAATACGGGCTTTACCGGCAGAATTTCTGTGGATGTGCATTTTCCAGAAGGGAAGCTGCCATGAGGGAACATCAATAGAGCTCCGTATTTATGATGCATGAAAATCTGCTCGGGAATGTTAATTAAGTATCAAAAATTGTGCACAAAAAGGGTTGGAATCTCTTTACAGTTTGGTAAAAAGAGATTAAAATAAAACTAGCTAACCGCGTGCAGGAGTTGTTGTGTTCTGCGCGCAGGAGTAAGAATTCCAGGAGGAAAATCAAATGAAAGTATTAGTAATCAACTGCGGCAGCTCATCATTAAAGTATCAGCTGATCGACTCTGAAACAGAATCAGTATTGGCAAAGGGCCTTTGCGAAAGAATCGGTATTGACGGTGTTCTTACCCATTCTCCTGCAGGAAAGGACAAGGTCGTATTTAAAGATCCGCTGCCCAACCATACTGTAGCAGTCAGCAACGTATTAAAACAGCTGACAGATCCTGTGAACGGTGTTATTTCCGATCTGAGCGAGATCGGCGCTGTAGGTCACAGAGTTGTACATGGTGGTGAGAAGTTTGCAAGCTCCACAGTAATCACAGACGAAGTTATTGCTGAAATCGAGAAGTGCTCCGATCTGGCACCTCTGCATAATCCTGCCAACATCATCGGTATCAATGCATGTAAGGAACTGATGCCCGGTGTACCCATGGTAGCTGTATTTGATACTGCTTTCCATCAGACAATGCCTGAAGAAGCTTATCTGTACGCTCTGCCTTACGAATACTATGAAAAGTATGCAGTACGTCGTTACGGCTTCCACGGTACAAGCCACAGCTACGTTTCCAAACATGCTGCAGAAGTACTGGGCAAGAACATTGAAGATCTGAAGATCATCGTTTGCCATCTGGGCAACGGCGCTTCCATTTCTGCTGTACAGAACGGCAAATGTGTAGAAACTTCCATGGGTCTGACTCCTCTGGAAGGTCTGGTTATGGGTACAAGATGTGGTGATATCGATCCCGCCATTCTTGAATTCATCGCCAACAAAGAAGGTCTGAACATCAATGAACTGTTGACAGTCTGCAACAAGAAGTCCGGTGTACAGGGTATCTCCGGTGTATCTTCCGACTTCAGAGATCTGCATGCAGCAGCTGCAGAAGGCAACAAGCGTGCAAAAGCTGCTCTTGATGTATTCTGCCATCGTGTAGTTAAATATATCGGTGCTTACGCAGCAGTTATGAACGGTGTTGATGTAATCTGCTTCACAGCAGGATGCGGCGAGAACGATATCGAAGTAAGAGCACAGATCATGGGATCTCTGTCTTATCTGGGCTGCAAGCTGGATGCTGAGAAGAATGATGTCCGTGGTAAAGATACTGTTATCTCCACAGATGATTCTGCAGTAACAGCTATGGTTATCCCTACCAACGAAGAACTTGCAATCGCAAGAGAAACAGTAGCACTGGTATAATTTATTGACTGAGTAAATAACTGTATTCTGTCGACAGTTATTTGTTGTGGGCAATTGCTGCAGCAGTCAGCCCGGCAATTACATTTGGCTGCTCAGAGTTCTGCATGTTTTCAGATCGGCTCTGGGCAGCAGTTTTACAATTTAATATTGAAAGTGATTGTGTGAAGGAAGGTTCATATGGTTAATCAGAGCGTCGTTGTTGTTGAATCAGAGGGACTTCATCTGCGGCCTGCCGGACAGTTTGTCAGACTGGCCCGGAAATTTCAAAGTGAAATCACCATCCGCACAGGGAATAAAAGTCTTAATGGAAAGCAGGTAGTCAGTATCCTGTCCGGTAATATTGGTAAGGGGGATCGGATTAAGATTTACTGTGATGGAGAGGATGAGGATGAAGCTCTGGAGGCGCTGGTTCGTCAGATTGAAAACGGAGAGGGTATTAATTAGTTATGGGGCCGGAACTCAATCATAAGAAGAGTAATGAGTATTAATGATTGTGAATAAAAAAAGCGGTGGACTTTAAATGAGTCATGCCGCTTTTTTAATTCCTGTTTAAATTGTCTCCAAAACTGTTTTTTGGGGAGAAAATTCATTATATTATCAGATATTTAAATTTTTAATTATAAATTAACAAATTATCTGATAATAGTTCCGTTTTTTACACTTTACACAGATGATGGATTGTAGTAATATCACAACAGACCTTGCCGGATTCGGCGCGGCCTGTTGCAAAGGAAAAAGCAGCTGTATGGATAGACAGAAGATGTGAGGAAAACAATTTTGATGGCAGCCGACAGCACAGACAGCTTTTCAGCCTGCAGGCATAAGGGTTCAGAAAGGAATGATAATATGGAAGGTAATCGTACAGTACAGACTCCCGGTCTTTATGATCCCAGTTTTGAACATGATAACTGCGGTATCGGTGCTATTGTTAATATCAAAGGTATCAAGACACGTAAAACTGTAGATCAGGCGATGCAGATCGTTGAAAATCTGGAGCACAGAGCCGGTAAGGATGCAGAGGGCAAGACCGGTGACGGTGTTGGTATTCTCCTGCAGATTTCACATAAATTTTTTAAGAAAGTAACTGCTCCTCTGGGTTTTGATATCGGTGAAGAGAGAGAATACGGCGTGGGCATGTTCTTTTTCCCGCAGGATGAGCTGGCCAGGAATCAGGCCAAGAAGATGCTTGAGGTTATTGTGGAGAAGGAAGGACTGAAGTTTCTGGGATGGAGAGAGGTTCCAACCAAGCCCGGCATTCTGGGAAAGAAAGCTTTGGATAAGATGCCCTATATTTTACAGTGTTTTATCAAAAAACCTGATAACTGCGAAAAGGGTCTTGCCTTTGACCGTAAGCTTTATATTGCAAGACGTCTGTTTGAACAGTCCAATGACTATACTTATGTGGTATCCATGTCAAGCCGTACCATTGTTTATAAAGGAATGTTCCTGGTTGGCGAACTTCGTGGATTTTACTGTGACCTGCAGGATGAGGATTATGAATCTGCCATTGCAGCAGTTCATTCCCGGTTCAGTACCAATACGAATCCCAGCTGGGAGAGAGCTCATCCCAACCGCCTGATGGTTCATAACGGTGAGATCAATACGATCCGCGGCAATGCGGATAAGATGATGTCCCGTGAGGAGAGCATGGAATCCAAATATTTCAAAGATGATCTGCTGAAAGTTATTCCGGTTATCAATGAAGAGGGTTCTGACTCCGCCATGCTGGATAATACTCTTGAATTTCTGATGATGAGCGGCATGGAGCTGCCTCTGGCAGTGATGATTACAATCCCCGAACCCTGGACCAATGACAAGTACATGGATCAGAAGAAAAAGGATTTCTATAATTATTATGGTTCCATGATGGAACCCTGGGATGGACCTGCTTCCATTGTATTTTCTGATGGCGATCTGCTGGGAGCAGTGCTTGACCGCAATGGTCTTCGCCCTTCCCGTTATTATATTACATCGGATGGATATATGATTCTGGCATCCGAGGTAGGTGCACTGGATATTCCTGTTGATACGATTGTGGAAAAGGATCGTCTGAAACCCGGCAAGATGCTGCTGGTTGATACGGTTAAAGGCATTCTGATCAATGATGATGATCTGAAGAATTACTATGCTTCAAGACACCCTTACGGTGAATGGCTGGATGCCAACATGAAGGAACTGAAGGATCTGAAGATTCCCAACAAGAGTACACCGAAGATGACCAGAGAAGAGCGTCTTCGTCTGATGAAAACATTCGGCTATACATATGAAGAATTCCGTACCATGATTCTTCCCATGGCAAGAGATGGCGGAGAAGCGGTTTCCGCAATGGGTGTGGATACTTCTCTGGCAGTCATGTCCAAGAACCATCCTCCGCTGTTTAATTATTTCAAACAGCTGTTTGCGCAGGTTACCAATCCGCCTATTGATGCGATCCGTGAGGAGATTGTTACTTCCACAGAGATTCATCTGGGATGCAGCGGCAATATCCTGGAAGATAAACCGGAGAACTGCCGTATGCTGAAGATCCGTAATCCGATTCTGACCAGCACCGATCTGCTGAAGATTAAATCGCTGTCTGAAGAAGGATTTAAAGTGGCAACGATTTCGATTCTTTATTATAAAAATACTTCTCTGGAGAAGGCTATTGACCGCCTTTATCTGGAAGCGGACCGTGCATTCAAATCAGGTGCTACAATTCTGATCCTGTCAGACCGTGGAGTAGATGAAAGCCGCGTGCCGATTCCGTCACTGCTTGCCGTATCTGCTTTGCAGCAGTATCTGGTAAGAACCAAAAAGAGAACAAGCGTTTCTATTATACTGGAAAGTGCAGAGCCCAGAGAGGTCCATCATTTTGCAACTCTGTTGGGTTACGGTGCATCCGCAGTCAATCCTTATCTGGCTCAGGAAGCGGTTAAATACCTCTGTGAAACCGACATGCTGGATAAAGATTATCCTGCTGCCATTGACGATTACAACAATGCAGTACTTCATGGTATTGTAAAGACTGCATCAAAGATGGGTATTTCCACCATTCAGTCCTATCAGGGTTCCAAAATTTTTGAAGCAATCGGTATTAATTCGGATGTTATCAATAAATATTTTACGGGTACTGTCAGCAGAATCGAGGGTATCAGTCTGAAAGATATTGAAGAAGATCAGAATTACCGGCATAATGCTGCATTTGATCCCCTGGGACTGGGAACAGATACTACTCTTGACAGTCTGGGTGATTACAAGATGCGTTCCGGCCAGGAGCAGCACCTCTATAACCCCAAAACCATTCATCTTCTGCAGCAGTCCACCCGTACAGGCAATTACGAGATGTTTAAGGAATACACCAGAACTCTGGAGGAAGAGCTGGATGAATTCCATATCCGTGACGTGATGGATTTTGTATATCCTGCCAAGGGTGTACCCATTGAAGAGGTTGAAAGTGTCGATTCCATTGTGAAACGTTTTAAGACAGGTGCCATGTCCTACGGCTCTATTTCTCAGGAGGCTCATGAGACTCTGGCAATTGCCATGAACCGTATCGGCGGTCGTTCCAATTCCGGTGAAGGCGGTGAGCGTCCCGAGCGTTTCAAACCCGACAGCAATGGCAACAACAGATGTTCCAAGATCAAACAGGTTGCATCAGGACGTTTCGGCGTTACAAGCAAATATCTGGTAAATGCAGAGGAGATTCAGATTAAGATGGCGCAGGGTGCAAAACCCGGTGAAGGCGGTCATCTGCCGGGCAAGAAGGTTTATCCCTGGATTGCAAAAACCCGTTATTCAACCCCCGGTGTATCGCTGATTTCACCGCCGCCTCATCACGATATTTATTCCATCGAGGATCTGGCGCAGCTGATCTACGACCTGAAGAATGCCAACAGAGATGCCCGGATTTCCGTTAAGCTGGTTTCCGAGTCCGGTGTTGGTACGGTTGCAGCCGGTGTTGCCAAAGCCGGTGCACAGGTAATTCTGATTTCCGGTTATGACGGCGGTACAGGTGCAGCGCCCAGAAGCTCCATTTTCAATGCGGGTCTTCCCTGGGAACTGGGTCTGGCTGAAACACATCAGACACTGATTATGAATGGCCTCCGTGATAAGGTAATTGTGGAGACAGACGGCAAGCTGATGACAGGCCGTGACGTGGTAACTGCCGCTTTGCTCGGTGCAGAAGAATATGGTTTTGCCACGGCACCTCTGATTACAATGGGTTGTGTTATGATGAGAGTCTGCAATCTGGATACATGCCCTGCCGGCATTGCTACGCAGAATCCGGAACTGCGCAAGAGATTTACCGGTAAGCCTGAGTATGTGGTTAATTTCATGCGTTTTATCGCTCAGGAGATGCGGGAGTACATGGCAAAACTGGGTATCCGCACAGTGGATGAACTGATCGGCCGTACGGATCTCCTGAAGAAGAGAGAGGACGTTGACAGCGTACGTGCATCCAAGATTGATTTAAGCAGAATCATTAACAATCCTTATGTGGGTATGAAACTTGCCGGCTACCATGAGAAAAATGTTTTTGATTTCCATCTGGAAAAGACCAAGGATATGAATGTGCTGATGAGACAGTTTGCTGCAGCTCTGGAAAATGGCCAGAAGAGAGGCATTGAGGTGGATGTGGGATCTGTAGACCGTACATTCGGAACGATTTTCGGATCGGAAATTACGAAACGGTTTGGTGAAAATCTGGAAGATGATACATTTACCGTAAAATGCAGCGGCAGCGGCGGACAGAGTTTCGGTGCGTTTATCCCCAAAGGACTGACTCTGGAAGTGATGGGCGACAGCAACGATTACTTCGGCAAAGGCCTTTCCGGCGGTAAACTGGTTATTTATCCGCCCAGTGGTGCAAAATTCAAGGCAGAGAATAATATTATTATCGGTAATGTGGCTCTGTATGGCGCCACAAGCGGTACCGCTTATATCAATGGTATCGCCGGTGAACGTTTCTGCGTAAGAAACTCCGGTGCAACTGCAGTTGTTGAAGGTGTGGGAGACCACGGATGTGAATATATGACAGGAGGCCGTGCTGTTATTCTGGGTCCCACCGGCAAAAATTTTGCAGCCGGCATGAGCGGCGGTGTTGCCTACGTGCTGGATGAGAACAGTGATTTATACCGCAAGTTAAATAAATCCATGGTTTCCATGGAGGAAGTTACTTCCAAATACGATGTTCTGGAGCTGAAACGTCTGATTCAGGAGCATGCAACTTATACGAACTCTGAAAAAGCAAAGAAGATTCTGGACAACTTTGGTGAATATCTTCCCAGGTTCAAGAAGATTATGCCTTACGACTATGAACGTATGCTGAAGACATTTGCTGATATGGAAGCAAAAGGACTCAGTACGGAACAGGCACAGATTGAAGCATTTTATGCGAACACCAAAAAGTAAGAGGAGGAGAATGACATGGGAAAACCTACCGGATTTTTAGAATATGACCGTGAAAATTCTCACGAGATTGAGCCGAAAGAAAGAATTAAAAATTTCAACGAATTTCACGTTTTATTAGGTAAAGATGCGCAGAGAAAACAGGGTGCACGCTGCATGGACTGCGGAGTTCCCTTCTGCCAGGCAGGTATGATGATCAGCGGCATGGCTTCCGGCTGTCCTCTGAACAATCTGGTGCCTGAATGGAATGATCTGATTTATACAGGAAACTGGGAGCAGGCGTACAAACGTCTGACCAAGACCAACTGTTTCCCGGAATTTACTTCAAGAGTCTGCCCCGCATTATGCGAGGCGGCCTGCACCTGCAACCTGCATGGAGAACCGGTTACGACCAAGGAAAATGAGCGGACTATCATTGAAAACGCTTATGCGGAAGGTTACATTCAGCCGGCTCCGCCCAAAGTAAGGACAGGTAAAAAGGTTGCTGTTATCGGTTCCGGTCCCTCCGGTCTGGCAACTGCCATGCAGTTAAATAAACGGGGTCATCAGGTAACCGTATTTGAAAGAAGTGACCGTGTCGGCGGACTTCTGATGTATGGTATTCCCAACATGAAGATGGAGAAATGGGTTATTGATCGCCGTGTAAAACTGATGGAAGAAGAAGGCATTGAATTTGTCACCGGTGCCAATGTAGGTGAAAATGTCAGTGCACAGCAGATCCTGAAAGATTATGATAAGGTGGTTCTGTGCTGCGGAGCCAGCAATCCCAGAGATATCAAGGTTCCCGGCAGGGATGCGCACGGCATTTATTTTGCAGTGGATTTCCTCACGAGAACCACAAAGAGTCTGCTGGACTCCAATTTCAAAGATAATAAATTTGTTAACGTGAAGAATAAACGGGTCATCGTTATCGGCGGCGGTGATACGGGTAATGACTGTGTCGGTACATCCATCCGTCTGGGCTGCAGGTCCGTAACCCAGCTGGAGATGATGCCGAAGCCGCCGGAAACCAGACTCCCGAACAATCCCTGGCCCGAATGGCCCAAAGTTCTGAAAACAGACTATGGACAGGAAGAAGCCATTGCGGTATTCGGCAGTGACCCCCGTGTATATCAGACCACCGTCAAAGAATTTATCAAGGACGCAAAAGGCAATCTGAAAAAAGTTGTTCTGGTAAAACTGGAACCCAGAAAAGATGAAAAAACAGGACGCATGAATATGGTACCCGTTGAAGGCAGTGAAAAGGAAGTGGCCTGTGATATCGTACTTATCGCAGCAGGTTTTCTGGGTGCACAGTCTTATGTGGCCGACGCATTTGGAGTAAAACTCAATGCAAGAACCAACGTAAATACCGAAGCCGGCAAATATCAGACCAACGTGGAGAAAGTCTTCACCGCCGGCGACATGCATCGTGGACAGTCTCTGGTTGTATGGGCCATCCGCGAAGGCCGTGAAGCTGCAGCAGCAGTAGATATGAGCCTGATGAAGTATACAAATCTGTAAAAGCTTAAGCCTTGCACAAGGATGAAAACAGCCAGATGGAAGCTTGCTTCCATCTGGCTGTTTTTTCGTCTGTCATCAGAGGTGCTGTCAGGTGTATGTCTGCAGGCCCCATCTGTAGGTGAATAAGTTTATTTAAATTTCATCGTAATAGTAATCCAGTCTGCTGACTTCCTGGAAGCCGCACGATTTATATAATCCCATGGCTTCTTCATTCAGGCTGGAGACCTGAAGTCCCATGGATTTGAAGGTTTCATCACACTGGTTCATGGCCAGCTGAACGATCTGTTTGCCGTAGCCTCTTCCCTGATAGTGGGGCAGTACGCCTACGCCGAACAGGAAAACGCGGTCTCCGTCCAGAGCAATGTGGAACAGTCCCACAGGTTTTTTATCACTTTTTCTCACAGCCAGGAAGTTCTGTGTAAACTGTTGTTTTGTGGATTCCAGGAAAGTGAGTGTTTCTGATTTGCCGTCCGGGAAAATATTGGTGTGAAGCATGAAGATGGCATTGGCATCTGCAGGATCATTGGCATCCAGAGGTCTGGCTTCAAGAGTCAGATTTTTGTCGTTGAATACGATATCCCGGGACATGACATATTCAGAATATTCCAGATGCATCCTGAGAGCCTCCAGAGTCCTGAGGGCGGAGGGGCTCTTTCCGTCTGTCAGGAACATGATTTCCATGTCTTCAATGTGGGGGCCCAGAGTGTTCAGTGCCTCCAGCCATGTTTTTATGAAATAGCCGCGCTGTCTTGCAGCAGGGAATGTGAATCCAACCACCTCGCCGTAGTAAGGAGTGGGCATATAAATGGAGACAAAACTGATCAGATAACCGTTTTCTTCGCATAAAAACATGCAGGGCAGATCCGGATCGAAGTTGCCTTCGTTGGTCAGGGTGGGTGTGATGGTGGTGGGTTCCTCTGCACGGCACTGAGAAATCAGTTCCATGACATCTTTAATCTGTTTTTTGTTGAGTTTGTTGACTTTTTTAATTACCATGAAAATATCCTTCTCTCATATATTTATTTTATTTGATGCGTCTCACAAAAACAGCCGGAATACGAATTAAATATCGACGGTTTTCTGCTGTTTGTTATTGTTATAACTATATCAGAATTTGGGACTGTACGCAACCGTTGTCTTTATGATGCTGTGGAATTCACGTCTTGACATGGTATCCCGGTGGGAGTAAAATTTATGTTAATTGAGTCTATTAAAAATAAGGGAGATTGCTGTTATGGCGGATGGTTTATTGAAACGGAGTGAAATCAGGATAGAAGATACCTGGAAACTGGAAGACTATTTTGAAACAGATGAAAAGTGGAAAGAGGCCTGCGCATCACTGGACAGGAAGATGGGCGGGTATGCCGGATATGTGGGACATCTGGCAGATTCTGCAAATATTCTGTATGAATGCCTGCGTTTTGATGATGAGCTTTGTGAGTTCCTGGAGAGAGTCTACAGCTATGCACATCAAAAACAGGATCAGGATACGACAGTAGGAATATATCAGGAGTTTTACGGGAGAGCTTTTGATCTGTATAACAGGATGGCTTCCGAGTCATCTTTTATTGCGGTGGAGATTACCGCCATAGGACGGGATAAGATCCGGGAGATGATGGAAAAGAAGCCGGAACTGAAGGAGTATGAAAGAACCTTTGAACTGATTCTGCGCAAAGAGAAGTACATGCGAAGTGATGTGGAGGAAAAGCTTCTTGCACAGGCCGGTTCCGTGACAGGTGCAGCAGGTGACATTTTCAGGATGTTCAATAATGCGGATATTCAGTTTGGTCCTGCTGTGGACAGCCGGGGAGAGGAACATCCTGTGACTCACGGTACATTCGTGCACCTGCTGGAGAATACGGACCGTACACTGCGCAGATCTGCTTATGAGTCTGTGTACACAGCGTACGGCAATTACCGCAATACACTTGCTGCCATGTATCAGGCCAATTTAAAGGAACACAGTTTTTATGCAAGAACAAGGGGATATGACTCTCCGATTCAGTATTCGCTGTATTCCAACGGGATTCCGGTGGAAGTGTACGATAATCTGCTGGCTTCCATCAGAGAGGCTTTGCCGGTTATGTACCGGTATGTGGCTCTGCGTAAAAAGATGCTGGGCGTTGAGAATCTTTCCATGTATGATGTGTATGTACCTATTGTAAAAGCACCGGACAGGAAATATTCCTTTGAAGAAGCAAAAGAGATCGTTTATAATGCACTGGAGCCCATGGGAGAGGAATACCGCAGCGTTCTGAAAGAAGGCTTTGAGAATCGCTGGATTGATGTATATGAAAATAAAGGAAAGAGAACAGGTGCTTACAGTACCAGTTCCTACAGCGTTCACCCTTATGTGCTGCTGAATTATAACGGAAGCCTGGATCATGTGTTTACACTGGCCCATGAGATGGGACATGCACTGCATTCATGGTTTTCCAATCATAATCAGCCTTATAACTGTGCTTCCTACAGGATTTTTGTTGCGGAGGTGGCTTCAACATGCAATGAAGCGCTGCTGAATCACTATCTGCTGGAGCATGCACAGTCAAAGGAAGAAAAGGCATATATTATAAACAGTTATCTTGACAGCTTCAAGGGGACCATTTTCCGTCAGACCATGTTTGCAGAGTTTGAAAAACGTACCCATGAGATGGTATGGAACGGAGAAACACTGACGGCAGATAAACTGTGCGGTCTGTATCATCAGCTGAATCAGGATTATTTCGGACCGGATATGCATGTGGATTCCTTTATCGATATGGAATGGGCGAGAATTCCTCATTTTTATACGCCGTTTTATGTATATCAGTATGCAACCGGTTTTACGGCGGCTATTGCTTTAAGCAGCCGGATTCTGAAACTGGGCGAGGAAGGTGTAAAGGATTATATGAAATTCCTGAAGGGGGGAGCTTCGAAGGATCCCATTGATCTGCTGAAAATGGCAGGCGTGGATATGACCGGCAGGGAGCCTGTTCGTGAAGCCATGAAAGTCTTTTCGGGACTGATTGATGAACTGGAAATAATGATTTCAGAATAGATTTGATATAAGGGGACAAAGATGAATTGGTATGAGGCAATTTATATCAGAAAATCGGTTCGCCGCTACAGTACAAAGGCAGTGCCTGCTGAACTGCTGAAGCAGATTAAAAACTGTGCGGAGAAACTGAAATGTCTGCAGGAAGATTCTGAATGCTGTGTGGAGCTTTACAATGCCAGAGAAGCACAGCATAAGATAAAAGGACCGTTTTGTGTGAATGCGCCGTATTATATGGCTGTCTTTACAAAGAAAACATCATTTTCTCTGGTGGAAGCAGGGTGCTATGCCCAGCGTCTGGTTCTCTACATGACAACAAAGGGTCTGGGAACCTGCTATCAGGGAGGCTGTAAATTAAAGCAGTCGGAAATCCCTGAAAATATGCAGCTGGCGATTGTTATTGCATTTGGATATGCGGAAAGAGGGCTGGTCCGCAATGCGGAAAAGGCCAGCCGTCAGCCGCTTAACAGACTGTGCCGCTTCCGGGAAAATGCCGGTGAGGAAATCCGGACCATGCTGAAAACAGCCCGGCTGGCGCCCTCTGCTTTTAACCGTCAGCCCTGGCGATTTGCCGTGTGGTCGGATCACATTGATCTGTATCTGCACAGGGATCCTATTTTGAAGCATTTTTTTGGAGCAATACAGCTGATTGATGCAGGAATCGTACTGTGCCATCTGCTGGAAGCGGCAGACGAGCAGTGGTACCCTGTAGAAGTAAAGCGTAATGAAAAGCTGGCGGAGGCTGCTGACCGGAGCCGTGACCGTCAGAATCAGTATATTGCAACGATTCAGAAACAGGTAACTCGTAAAAACGACAGCCTGATTCCTGAAACAAACAGCTTATAATAGTAAGAAAACGACCGCTGTTTCACCGATTATGGTGAAACAGCGGTCGTTTTTTGAGATGATTTATCATATGTGGTTTGATTCCGGCGGATGGTGTGCTTTATGGCGGTTATTCTGCCCGTTCTTCATATTCTGCTCTGAATCCGTAGGTACAGCTGCCGGAATAAAGATCATCATCCCATTCGGCAGTGATTTCCACAATGTAGAAGCGGTCTGCTTCCGGAAGTGTAAAGCTTCCATCTTCCTGAGCAGTAATATCGACACAGTGCTGCTGCGGATCTGCAGCCTGCCGGTCGGATGCTGCAAGGCACCGTACGGAAAAGGAATCCGGCTGAACATCGCCGAAATCGGGGGTGATGGAACTGCCCCGTTCTATTGTCAGGACCGGCAGATCAGAAGCGGTCCAGATGTAGTCGGCATCGCAGGTAGAGGTGGTCGAAGTGGTCAGTTCTCCGGATCCATCGTTTTTCCAGGTCCAGTTGTAGCTGTTTTTCAAAGCAGAAACGTCGGAAAAAGTACGGTTTTCCTTATCTTTATCATCAGCTTTTTCAACATCATCAGTTTTTTCGACATCATCAGCTTTTTCAACTTCGGCTGTTTCTACGGTTTCGGCGGCATGTTCAGCCGGGTCGGTTTTTTGAACTTCAGAAACAGGAATAGAATCACCTACAGACAGATATAAAGAGGGCGGCGAGGTTGGAATCTGTGTCTCAGCCGCGTCTGCCATGCTGTCTGGTGCCGCCTCTTTGCAGGAAAGACTGCTGTTTTTTGATGAGGATATAAACAGATCCTGCAGAATCCCTGTACGGGAAGCACCTGCCAGTACCAGAAGCGTCAGACAGGCTGCTGCAGCCAGCACCGGGGCGGGTGAATGAATCAGCCGTTTTATTCGGCATGATATTGGCCTTTTTTCGGAAAAACCGGAAGAAACAGCCTGATGTGCTTCTTCTATGTACTGCGGGTCGATACTGCCGATGGCATCCATGAAAAGATCTGTTTTGCTGAAATCTGTTTCGCAGGGATTTGTCCTGTCATTCTTTTTCTGTTCATGATCCGTTATCATAGAATAATTCCCTCGCTTTTCAGATGTTTTTTCAGTTTTTTTCTGGTGCGGAACAGATTGGATTTGATCCGGCTTTCACTGAGATGCAGACTGCAGGCCAGATCACGGACGGAATCGGCGTACCAGTACCGCCTGACAAACAGAATCCGGCTGGTGGAATCCAGACGGGAAAGGAATGAATTGATTGCTTCCGTCAGTATCATAACATCCAGATGATGCTCCACATTATTATGAGACAGTTCCGCCTGAGCAGCGCCGGCAGTGTGGGATGGCACGGAAGCATCTTCTGTTTTGCTTCTGCAGTCCTGCAGTTCATCGTAGATCAGAGGCATTTCGCCACCTCCTCGTTTTAATGCGCGGTTTTTCCGGTAATAGTCCAGGGACAGCCTTCGGGTGATCGCACCGAAAAAAGCCGCAAGATAATCAGGCCTTGCATCGGGCATGGAATTCCATGCCCGAAACCAGGTTTCATTGATGCATTCTTCACAATCCTCCGGATTGCGCAGGATATTCCAGGCAATCTGATGGCAGTATTTTCCATACTGCTCTGCCGAAACAACGATGGCAGAAGGATCACGGGACCAGTAGAGTTCAATAATATCTTTATCGTCCAATTTATTTCCAGACAATTGTTTTTTCTCCTGACAGTTATGGTAAGCTGTTGAACAGCTGCGTTGATTTTAATGATAATTTATAATTGCCTGAAAAGCAATTGTGATTTCAGGTTTTTCTAATTGCCGGATGACAGGTTGGTAACGGTTCCCATGAAGACCGGCGTACCCGTTTTCTGATCAATGATCAGATAGAGGAAAGGGCGGGTCAGCTGAACACTTCGGGTGTTTATCATACAGGATTCCTTGGCTATTTCCACAGCAGTTGCAGCACCGGCGCGGGTACCGTTTCCGTCTACCGATATGGTGGTTTTGTGGAGAACTCTGGAGATAAAAATTCCGGACAGATCGGGACAGCTTCCCAGCGTACTGAAATCGGCTTTTTTGCTGTCAAATGGAAGTTCCATTCCCATATGTATCAGGATTTCTGATAATTCCGTATCATATTCGGCTGAAAAGCGGGGAAGGCAGGTTTCCACTGTTGCATCAGATGGATTGGACAGAGCCTGATGGAGACTGTCGCCTGTCAGACCGGCCAGAAAATCATCCAGAGAGAGACCTTCATCCGGCAGCAGGGCAGCAAAAGAATACCCCTGCTTATAGGGCTTTATGAAGCCTGCGGCATGATCCATCTGCAGATACCGGCTTTCTTCCGAATACATCATGGATACCTGCGAAGAAGTACCATTTTCATTGGTAAATTCTCCGTCACGGATATCATTCTCATAGTAGGGAGAAGCCCATGCGGCGTCAAATGCCAGGGCGTTGATCAGGTACATCACCGTATCATCGGGAATCTGATCCAGAATGGATGGAATCATCTGTTCTGTGTGTTGAGCAACCCAGCTGTTGATATCGGATAATGTCCCGTTGTCGAAAGGAGCCTGATAAATGTCAGCCTGATAGTAATCTGCATTGGTCTGCAGAAAACCGGTGTTTACCTGAAATTCATTCTGATCATCCAGAAACCAGATGGAATTGGCCTGCAGCAGCCGGGAATCCGGGTCAGAAGGAAGCTGGTTCAGCAGAGAACTCATATTGCGGTTAAAATCTTCCATGGTGAAAGACGCAGCAGAATCCCCGCAGAGGAGATTAAGCATCTGCTTCTGTGTTTCGCCTGCCGCACCGTTGGCAGTCATGGAAAGTGCTGTCATGACGGAAAGGGGTGAAATCATCATGTTGTCTTTTTTATCATCCGCAGCACTCTGCCGGAACAGGCGAAGGGAAAAATCGGTACACAGCTGCTGAAATTTTCTGTTGACATCTGCATTTTTCTCATCAGTCTGCTGAGAAGAATAGCCGGACATCAGATCGATGGTCTTTCCCGCGGTATTGCCGCCCGAGCCTGAAATGGGCCTGTCAGACGCCGGGGAAGAGGAAGATTCATTCCTGCTGGTAATACCGGCATCTGTCTCATTGCCGGTAACACCGGAACCTCCGGCATTGCAGCCCGTCTGGCTCAGAAAAAGACAGACGCAAAGAGAAAGACTGAAAATACGTTTTAATAAATTTTTCATATCACACCTCCATGGATAAAATGACATTATCATCAGAATAAGATTAAAAGGTTTCTACCATATATGACGGAAAAAGAACGGCCGGGTTGCATGCCGCATTAAAAATTGACACAGGCAGCATGAAGTTTTGAACAGTAGTAAAAAAAAGTTGTTGACAGATTCCGGAATCTGTAGTATAGTATTATTCGTTCGTGAGAACAGCTGATAAGTTCACAGGAGATGCGCGAGTGGCTCAGTGGTGGAGTATCGCCTTGCCAAGGCGAGGGTCGCGGGTTCGAATCCCGTCTCGCGCTTAACAAAAAAGAAGATGGTTACGTTGTAACCATCTTCTTTTTTGTTGAGTCCGCGGTATTCGAACATGGCATTTCAGCTTATGGAAAGTGGGAATCTGAAAAGCCATGTTCGAATGACCTCGGACTCACCGAAGTGAGTCCAGGGTCAGACCCTCCCGTCTCGCGCGTTTTTGAAGAAACATCCAACAAAAAAGACAGCCTGGCTACAGCTGTCTTTTTTGTTGGATCTCCGGTTGGTCAGACCGGAATGCGAATAAGGATACAAAAAGGATAACAATCCAAAAAGGATTGCACAATCTATGGATAAGGGATTATCCCTTGTAATTATAAATATTAAGATTGCCTGTTTTTATGTATTTTTTTCTTTATACATATTATATCATAAAAATAAAATTATGGAAATAAATAATAATATAGAATAATATTAGAAAAATTGATATAATACAAGGGTCAACAGGCGATGACTGCGGAAAGGGGAGAAGATTGTGGATCTGAAAAAGTATGAGGTTTTTGTGAAAACGGTTGAATGCGGAAGTCTTTCTGAAGCAGCCAGGCTTCTGGGGTATACGCAGTCCAATGTTACGCATATGATTCAGGGGCTGGAGGCGTATTTCGGTTTTTCTCTGATGCTGAGAAATAAGGGAGGTATCATGCTGACGGAAAATGGAAAGAAGATTCTTCCTTATATGGAGAAGGTCATGGAGGATAACCGGCATCTGATGCATGTGGTGGAAGAGATTAACGGTTTGAATACAGGTGTGCTGCGGATCGGGACTTTTGCCAGCGTGGCAATTCAGTGGCTGCCGGAGTGTATTAAACGGTTTAATCAGGATTTTCCGGGAATTCGGATTGAGTTGTTTGATTATGATCCTTCTGAAATCGAAAAACATCTGCTTGAGGGTAAACTGGATATCGGTTTTCTGACAGAAACAGATAATCTGAAGGTAGATTTCCTTCCTCTCTACAAAGATGAGATGAAGGCGATTCTTCCCAATGAGGAACCGTACTCCATGATGAACAGTTATCCGGTGAAGCGGTATGAGATAGATCCGTTTATTTTTCCCACACAGGGTATGGACTGGGATGTGAATAATATCATCAAGAAAGAAAAGCTTCATCCTAATAAAGCATATTATGTACATGGAGATGATGCAATCATTGCCATGGTTCAGCACGGACTCGGTGTGGGGCTGCTGCCGGAACTGTTTCTGATGGAGCGGAATCTGTCACTGCTGGTAAAAAGCCTGAGTCCCCGACATTACAGGATTATCGGTATGGGATATTCGAAATATATGACCAATCAGCGGGTCGTGAGAAAATTTACAGGTTATCTTCAGCAGGTGGTCAGGGATAAGTGCGGAGAAACCTTATGATATCCAGCTGGTGGTAAGGCCCCTGCAGGAAGCAGGGGCTGATATTTTTTTATAAAGAATAAATATTATCCATTAATATATTGTAAAATATTTTGAAAAATAGTAAAATATCTTCATAAAGAAAAATGCTTTTGGGGTAAACTTTACCCCGAGAGCTTTTTTGTCAAACGGATATTATGGGGGCTTGCCGTTTGATGAAGAAAGGAAGGTATTTATGAATATAAAAAAAGCTGTTTCATTGGCTCTGGTCGTGGGGATAGCTTTAGGTACTGCCGGATGCGGTGAAAAACCGGTGGATTATGATTTTACGGTCAATTATGATGATGTGAAAACCGCAAATGTGTCGTCGGGTGTGTCGGTACATGATCCGTCGATCCTGAAAGCCAACGGAACCTTCTACATCTTCGGATCACATATGTCCTGTGCAAAAAGCACGGATCTGCTGAACTGGGAAAAGGTGGCGGACGGCTATTCCAGGTCCAATCCGGTATACGGACAGATTTATGATGTGGCTGATGAGGCATTTGCCTATTCCGGGAATGCGTCCAGCGCCATTAAAACAGATGACGGTACAACTCATGTATGGGCACCGGATGTAATCTACAATAAAACAACAGGACTTTATTATATGTATTATTGTACCACGTCCACCTGGAATGCGTCCAATCTGTGTTATGGAATTTCAAAGACGCCGGAAGGGCCTTATGAATGGCAGGGAGCTTTGATCTACTCGGGCTTTGACAGCAGTACAATCCAATATACGGATGTGCTGGATTACGTGGATGAGACTTATACGAAGGTACATTACATTAAAAATGGAGCCTATAATTTTGAAAACTGTCCCAATGCCATTGACCCGACTGTATTTTATGATAAAGATGACCGTATGTGGATGGTCTATGGCTCCTGGAGCGGCGGAATTTTTCTGCTGGAACTGGATCCGGACACCGGAAAAGTCATACATCCTGCAGCGGATGAGGAAAACGGAGTGGATCCGTATTTCGGAAAGAAGCTGATGGGAGGCGGGCACCTGTCCATTGAAGCGCCCTATATCATGTATGATGAAGTCAGCGGATATTATTACCTGTTTGTTTCCTATGGCTCACTGGTCAGCAACGGAGGATATCAGATCCGTGTATTCCGAAGTGAGACGGTGAACGGAGAATATGTGGATATGAACGGTGCTTATCCGAAAAAAGGTTCGGCGCATTCGCGTTATGGCCTGAAATTATCCGGAAATTATGAACTTCCCAGTATGAAAACAGCATATATGGCGACCGGCCATAACTCTGCATTTGTGGATGAGGATGGGAAAATGTATGTGGTATATCATACCAGATTCAATGATGGCGGTGAATACCATTCTCCAAGAGTTCATCAGATGTTCACCAATCAGGAAGGCTGGCTTTGCGAACTGCCTTACCAGACACAGGGGGAAACCATAAGTGAAACCGGATATGATACTGAAGAAGCTGCCGGCAGATATTATATGATCGATCAGGGAACAGATATCAGCAGTAATATTGCCTGTCCGGAGGTTTTCTATCTGAATAAAGACGGTTCGGTGACCGGAAAAGAAATTGAAGGTACCTGGGAGATGACCGATGGTACATATTATATGCACCTGACCATGGGTGAAGAAGAATACAGCGGTATATTCTGCCGGATGAAAGATGAGGCAGGAACAGATGTAATGACTTTCTCCGCCGTGGGAGCAAATAAGAGCGTATGGGGCGTCAAATATTAATTGAGTTTGAAAATGAAATTAAAAATAAAGCGAGGAATCAGTATGAGCAGAACAATAGAATATAATAAACCCTGGATATTGCAGAGAGCGGACCCGTATGTATACAGACATGATGACGGAACCTATTATTTTACAGCATCAGTTCCGGAATATGATAAGATCGTTTTAAGACAGTCAGATACTCTGGCGGGGCTGCAGGATGCGCCGGAGCATGAAATCTGGCATAAACATGAAAGCGGCCCTCAGAGTATTCATATCTGGGCTCCGGAAATTCACTTCCTTTTCGGCAAATGGTATATTTACTATGCCGGCGGCGATAAAGATGATGTCTGGGAAATCAGGCCTTATGTACTGGAATGTCAGGGGGATGATCCGATTCATGATCCGTGGGTGGAGAAAGGAAAAATGACACGTGCAGAAGAGGATGAATTTTCTTTTGAGGCATTTTCTCTGGATGGGACGGTGTTTGAAGTAAAAGGTACCTGGTACTATATCTGGGCTGAGAAAGTTGGCGTGGGAAAACAGATTTCCAATCTCTATATTGGCCGCATGAAAAACGGATACACACTGGATACGGTTCAGGTTCTCCTGACGACACCGGATTACGACTGGGAGCGGCACGGATTCTGGGTAAATGAAGGACCGGCTGTTATTCAAAAGGATGGAAAGATATACCTGACCTATTCTGCCAGTGATACGGGTATCTACTACTGTATGGGTATGCTGACTGCGGATGCCGGCAGCGACCTGCTGGATCCGCTTTCCTGGAAAAAAGAGAGGTATCCGGTTCTGACTTCCAGCGCAGAACATGTTGTGTACGGACCGGGGCACAATTCTTTTACGGTGGATGATGAAGGTAACGACATTATGGTCTATCATGCCAGAACAGAAACAGAAATCATCGGAAACCCTCTGTATAACCCGAACCGCCATGCGATGCTGATGCCTGTCAGATGGGAGAACGGAAGACCGGTCTTTCGTTTTGAGTGATATGGAAGACAGGAAAAAACGCGTGTGTATCCGTTGCCTTCTCAGGGACATGGCTGAGGCTGATAAGGCAATGATCGAAAAATATAAGGCCGCAATCAAAAAGAGCGATCAGGTTTCAGATGAAGAATACGAAAGAAGACTGGCCATCTGTAAAGAGTGTGAAAAGCTGAATGAAGGAACCTGCCTTGCCTGCGGATGTTATGTGGAACTTCGGGCGGCAGCAAAAGCAGCTCACTGTTCCCACAGAAAATGGTAGGTGAAAGCGGGGCAGAAGAAATCCGGTAATTGATCAGTCTGTATATGACAGCATATCACGGCAAAAACGGGGTTGTCGCAATAATTTCATGCGGCAGCTCCGTTTTTTGGCACGTTCGACCGGCTACTGTAATAAAAATTATTTATTATGATATTGTTTTAACAAAAAGTAAAATAAAAAACAAAATACAGGTATTTTTGCACATAATTGATAGTTTAATAGGGATATATGCGATATAAATAACGTTTTCGTGCATAAATAATATTTAAAATTCAAATATTTTATAAAAAACTAAAATAACTATTGACAAGCAAATTGGAATATTGTATATTATTTACACAAACGTTGTTCGTATTCGGTATAAAATTGTACAAAAGGCCTGTAAGCCCCCGGCGTTTTTAACAATAATGTAGTGGATTACGATAACGGAATAAGAGTATTTTTATCACAAGGAGGCATTTTATGAAGAAAAGATTATTGAGTGCGTTGTTATGCACAGCAATGGTCGGTGCTCTGGTGACCGGCTGCGGTAATTCCGGCAGCGGTTCCGCTGCTGATTCTACTGCCGGTGAAACTGCCGCAGAAGGATCCGCGGAATCAGAAGTAGTGACCAACACCTATGGTGATCCCAATGGTACTCATCTTGAGATGTGGACATTCGTTGAACTTCACGCTCAGCATTACGGTACCATGGCAGAGGTCTGGAATGAACAGCATCCGGATCAGACCATTGAAATTACCTGTACTACATATCCTTATGCTGATATGCATACAAAACTTCTTACTGCTCTGGAAGCAGGAACAGGTGCTCCGGATATCTGCGACGTTGAAGTTGGACAGTTCCCCAACGTTGTAGAAGGTCTGGATACATGGCTTGTTCCTTTGAATGATTATGCAGCTGACTATCTGGATACCATGGTTACTGCCCGTATGGAAACATACATGGGAGAAGATGGAAAATACTATGGTGCTCCTTATCACGTAGGTGCAACCGTTATGTACTACAATGTAGCTGCAATGGCAGATGCAATGGGTATTTCTCAGGAAGATACCATTGCGAAGATTGATTCCGTAGTTACATGGGATGATTATCAGAAGCTGGGTGAAGAATATCTGGCAGCTGTTTCCGAAGACAGCAAATACTGGACATCTGTTGATACAGCCGGAACCGACTGGCTGTGGCTGGCTATGGCTGAGTACGGTGATGACTGGACCGGCGGATTTGAAAATCCTGCAAATGTACAGCTTGAATCTGTAAAGAAGATGCTGGAGATGCAGCAGTCCTGGCTGACAAGCGGTCTGGCACAGGTTTCTCCGGACGGACATGTTGACCTGGAAGCAGGCTTCCAGAATATCCTGGATCACAATATCGTTTCTTTCCCGAAGGCTATGTGGTATATGAGCCGTTTCACAAACTACATGCCTGAAGAAAGCGGAAACTGGTATATTGCAAAATGCCCTGTATTTGAAGCTGGACAGAAGTGTTCCGTTGGTATCGGCGGTACAGGTACTGTTGTAACACAGCAGTCTCAGGCAGCTGAACTGTCAGCTGAGTTCCTCTGCTGGGCTAAGATGTCTGAAGAAGGTGAACAGAATATCTGGGATACACTTGGATTCGATGTTTGCAACACAGCTATGTGGGATAACGATGCATTTGCACATGATGACAATAACCAGTACAATAAGTTCTTTATCAACTATCCTTACGATGTGCTGAATGATATCGGAATGGATAATATCGGTAAGATTTCTGTAGTATCGATCAGCCCGACAATCAACGAGTATGTATGCAATACGACTCTGAATCAGGTTCTGGAAGATCCTGCCTACAGTGTGGATGATGCTCTTCAGGAATTGCAGGATGCAGTAGATATGGAGCAGTAATTCCGGTCCGGACGACAGTTAATTGTAATAACGGAAACAATTGCAGTTAATATGTGAATCAGAGGGGATGACGTGGGATTCGTACTCCGTCATCCCCTTTACTTTGTAAGGTTTACTACGGGAAGCCTTATAAAAAAGGGAAAGAAGGTTTTTGTTTTTGAAGACTAAGAAAAACATTTTATATTCACAAAAGGTAGCTCCCTATGTTTTTGTAGTACCTTTTATTCTCAGCTTTATTTTCTTCTGGATCTATCCGCTGTTCTCTGCGGTATCCATGAGTTTTTTTGATATTGGGGCAATTTCCAAGGAATTTGTGGGTCTGGCAAACTATACAAAGCTTTTGAAAGATAAGGTATTTCTTATTGCCATTAAGAACAGCGCAACATATATGCTGGGGACACTGGTTCTGCTGATTCCTTTCCCCATGATTTTCGCTGTGCTGCTGGACAGTAATCTGGTTAAAGCGAAAGGTGTCTGGAAAGCCATTCTTTATATGCCTGCTCTGACATCAGTAGTTATCTCCGGTACTCTGTTCCGTCTGATGTTCACAGAGTACCCCACAGGTCAGATGAATCAGCTGACCCAGATGCTTGGTCTGGGAACATTCAAATGGCTGAAGATGGGATGGTCCGGTATGGCTGCACTGCTGGTTGTGGCATGCTGGAGATGGCTGGGTGTCAATATGCTGTATTTCCTGTCGGGGCTGAAATCCATCGATTCGTCACTGTACGAAGCGGCGGATATTGACGGTGCTTCCAGCTTCCAGAAATTCCGCTACATAACACTCCCGCTGCTGAAGCCTACCACAATTTACGTTTTAACGATTTCCATTTATGCAGGCCTGTCCATGTTCCTGGAATCCTACATGTTATGGGCGGGAAACAATTCACCGAACAATATCGGTCTGACCATTGTAGGTTATCTGTATAAGCGCGGTATCGAGAAAAATGATATGGGTTATGCGTGTGCGGTCGGTGTGGTTCTTCTGGTAATTGCACTGGTTATCAATGTTGCACAGCTGATCATGAACGGAACATTTAAGGATGGGGAGGATTGATGATTATGGCAGATAAAAATAAAGTTCGCTCCATTAATGATAAACCCATGCATAAAATCGGGGTGATTCTGGGAACCGGATTTTTTGTACTTCTTTGTGCAATTATTATTTTCCCGGTATTTGCCGGATTGCTGGCATCTTTCCGTCCCGGTACGGAACTGATCCGCCGCGGTCTTGCAATTAACCTTGATATCTCCACCATGAGTCTTGCTAACTACACTTATCTGTTCTCCGGCAATGCAGACAGCCAGAAATATTTCATGTGGTATAAGAACTCTCTTATCATCACCATTGTTACTGTGGTTCTGACTCTTTTGATATGTTATTTTATAGCCTATGGTCTGACCATGTACAATTTCAAGCTGAAAAATCTTCTGTTTTTCCTTGTAATTGCTACCATGATGGTTCCTTTTGAAATTCTGATGCTGCCTCTGTACAAGGAAATTATTGCCCTGGGACTGATCGATACATATACAGGTGTAATTATCACAGGTATATGCAACGCATCCACGATCTTCTTCTTCCGGCAGTATCTGGGCGGTCTTCCGAAAGACCTTCTGAGTGCAGGCCGTATCGATGGTGCTACAGAATACGGTATTGCGGTAAAAATTATTCTTCCGCTGACAAAACCGGCATTTGCTTCCATGGGTATTCTGAGTGCAATGGGAACGTGGAATGCAATTCTGTGGCCTTTGCTGGTATTGAAGGGTGCTGAGAAATTTACCCTTCCCATCGGTCTGAATACATTACTTACCCCCTACGGCAACAACTATGATGTACTGATTGCAGGTTCCATGTTCGGTATCCTTCCGATCTTTATCATTTTCCTGGTTTTCCAGAAGTACATCATTGATGGTATGACAGCAGGTGCTGTTAAGGGTTGATTTTTGGAGGAACTATGGCAAAACTTATTATCAACAACGAACAGAAGGATGTTACGATTGCTCCTGAAATTTACGGACATTTTTCCGAACATCTGGGAAGATGTATCTATGAGGGCTTGTATGTAGGAGAAAATTCTGATATCCCCAATGTAAACGGTATGCGTACCGATGTGGTGGAAGCTCTGAAAGAGATGAAGCTTCCGGTGCTTCGCTGGCCGGGCGGATGTTTTGCAGATGAGTATCATTGGATGGACGGAATCGGACCGAAGGAATCCAGAAAGAAGATGATCAACACACACTGGGGCGGTGTTGTGGAGGATAACAGCTTCGGAACTCATGAGTTTTTTGAATTGTGCCGTCAGCTGGGATGCAAAACCTATATTAATCTGAATCTGGGCAGCGGAACTGTCCGCGAGATGAGCGAATGGATTGAATATATGACGTTCAACGGAGTCTCCCCCATGGCAGAGCTTCGTAAACAGAACGGTCATGAGGAACCCTGGGTTGTGGATTATGCCGGTATCGGTAATGAAAACTGGGGATGCGGCGGCAATATGCGTCCGCAGCATTATGCTGATGAATATCGCAGATATCAGACCTATGTGAGAGATTATAAGGGCAGCCGGCCGATTGCAAAAATCTGCTGCGGAGCAAACATAGACGATTACGAGTGGACGAAGATTGTTCTGGATACCTGTTTTGATCACACAAAATCCAGATATCACGGGTATATGGATGGGCTTTCTCTTCATTATTATACACTTCCGGAAGTGGAAGATGACTGGGAAAAGAAGGGAAGTGCCACTGTATTTACTGAGGATATCTTCTATCAGACTCTGAGAAGAGGATATTTCATGGATGAACTGATTAACAGACACGGTGCGATCATGGATGAATATGATCCGGATAAAAAGATCGGACTGATTGTTGATGAGTGGGGAATCTGGACTGATGTGGAACCTGGAACCAATCCCGGTTTCCTGTATCAGCAGAATACCATGCGTGATGCTCTGGTGGCCGGTATGACACTGAACATTTTCAATAAGCATGCAGATCGTGTAAAAATGGCCTGCATTGCGCAGCTGATCAATGTACTGCAGTCTGTTATACTGACGGACGGTGAAAAGATGATCAGGACTCCCACCTATTATATCTTCCATATGTACCGGCATCATCAGGGGGCCAGCCTTTTGAAGAGCGATCTGGCAGGCAACAGTACGGTAGGTTCCGGAGTAAATGAGCTGCCGAAGCTGATCGAATCCGTATCTGAGGACCAGGATGGAATTATTACAATTACAGTGACCAATAATTCTCTGGAAGCTTCTGAAGATGTGGAAGTGAAGCTTGCAAAAGACGGCGCCTTATATCAGGTTTGTGAAGCACGGATTGTAACCGGTAAAATGGATGCTCATAACACATTTGAAAATCCGGATGTGGTTACAGAAGAGATTTTTACTGACTACAGGAAGACAGAAAGTGGTGTTTCTTTCAGACTGCCGGCATGCAGTATTATCTGTATTCGCTTGAAAAAATAAAATAATTCAGCAGAGCTGAGTTATTGTAAAAATGAAACAGGTATATCCTGAAGTGAAGATACCCTGAAATGCCTGTCGGTATTTCGGGGTATCTCTGTCGGTTTTATGAAAATCCGCCCGGCTCTGAACAGCCGCAGATTATTTATCAGGGGGAATCAAATGACAGGATTAAATTTAAATTACGAAACTAATAAATTCATTCAGGTTATGAACATTTTTGCGGATTGCCTCCTGGCAAGTGTGCTGTGGATCGTTACCAGCATTCCCATCATTACCATAGGGGCATCTTCGGCTGCGTTATATTATACTGTAAACAAATGCATACGCAAAGGAAGAAGCTATGTATGGAAAGAATATTTTCCGGCATTTAAAAATGCTTTAAAAAAATCCACATTAACATGGCTGATTTTTCTTGTTCTCGCAGTTTTTCTGTTCCTGGATGTAAATCTCATGAAACAGGTATTGCAGCAGGAGTCCCCGCTGGGCATGCTGTATTATTTCTTTCTGGTACTGTCAGCAGCGGCTCTGGCATGGGTATTCTATGTTTTCCCCTATATGGCAAGATTTGAAGGGGGTATCAGAGAGGCACTGCAGAAATCCTTTGTTTTTATGATTGTCAATATCGGATGGTCAGCACTCCTTGTTGTGGTTTTTGTGGCGTGTGTGTTTATCTGCAATAACATACAGTCCCTGCTCATCATATTCCCGGGAGGATTCGGACTTTTTCAGAATCTGATACTGGAAAGAATATTCAGAAAATATATGAGACCGGAAGACCTTCAAAAAGAACTGGAGGAAAAATGATACGGACTCAACAAAAAACAGATGGTTACAATGTAACCATCTGTTTTTTTGTAAAGCGCGAGACGGGATTCGAACCCGCGACCCTCGCCTTGGCAAGGCGATACTCCACCACTGAGCCACTCGCGCATCTCATGCTAACTTCTGTTCTCTCGAACGAAACATATCATACTATACATTTTCTGATCTGTCAAGCACTTTTTACAAAAAAATGTCTTGACCTTTTTTCATTCTGCATATACAATAACAGTGCAGACATACCCATTAGGGGTATAAGGTATAAAAACGCCGACAGCTGTTTTGAAGCTGAAGGCACATCAGTTTACGGGAGGTTGGTGTTATGGATAACAGAATGATTCAGCTGCATGAAGACAGTATTTTACAGTGTGTGATTACGATTATTGCGGCAGCAGCCGTTTTAATTTTAAGTCTGGTGTTACCATATCCGATGACAGTTCACACAGCCTGGTTTCCTGTAATTCTGCTCAGTATTGTTTTTCTGGCAGAAGGATTGGCGAGACTGGCAGAATTACTGAAAACAAAACATTGATTCAGTGAGTACGTTTGCTGCTTTCTCTGTATTTTGCCGGTGTCATATTGTATTTTTCTGAGAAAATTTTATAAAAATATCCCTTGTTATGGTAGCCGACCAGTTCTGCAATGTCAGATACGCTGTTATCTGTCTGAAGCAGGAGCTGTTCGGCTTTTTTCAGTCGGATATTCTGAACGTAAGCGGAATAGGTGATGCCGGTTTTCTTTTTGATCAGTCTGTTGAAATAATCCTCCTGAAAATGGAAAACATTGATCAGGTCCTGTATTGTGACCGTCTGATAGTGGTCCTGAATATAGTTGCATACCTCTTCGAATACGATCCAGTTCATGGTTTTCTGCTGCTCTCTGGACAGAGAAAAATCATAATCGGTACTTAACAGCCGGAAAATGCGCAAAAGAAGTCCCTTGCAGAGATAGCTGGAGCCGGTCTGCGGTTCATAAAGCTCCTGCAGAAGCTGCAAGATGCAGGTTTCCATTTTTTCTCTGGCTCCGGCTGTGGGTCGGAAATGGATATACTGCTGAAGGTCTTTCTGCTTCATGAGAGCCGTCTGCAGAAAGAAGATGATTTTCTCCGTTGTAATGTTCTCGTCTACGATTTCCTGGAACATTTCATTGTCAATTCCAAAGAAAATCACAGTGGAAGGCTGATCCATCAGATAGTCCTGGTGGATACAGTTTTTATCGATCATATAGAAGTCACCTTCCTGAAAAACAATGTCTTTTTCGCAGATACGCTGTTTAAAGGTACCCTGAACCACATATCCCAGCTCGATGTAATCATGGGTATGACGCTGGGTTTTGTCCCCGTCCTTAAAATGGAAAGGATAGCAGAATTTCTCCGGGGAAGGGTACATGGAGGCCCGCAGAAGAGCGGATTTGTGAAAAACCCAGCACAGGAAAAAGATCCGTTCGGAAGACAGCAGGGGATAGACCTTCACTTCCTTTACGGATTTGGAATATTCCGGACATACCAGGCGGCTGCTCAGATGATGGTTCTGATCCAGCTGCCGGCAGTCGGAACCGGTAATCTGTCTGCACAGTTCTGTTAATTTCAAAATCAGATCCTCCGGAATAAAAATAAAAATCTGTTCAGAAAACATGAACGATTACAGATATTATAACACATTTTTTCGTTAAGACAATAATGAACTGGTCGGAATAGGTAACTTTTTTATGGGAATAGTAAGCTTATGAAATTGCTGGAAAATCAGGAATTGTATAAAATGGAATCATAAAAGAAAACACTGAATATGGCGGTTGAAAAAACAATTGTCAATAAATATTTATTGTAACTTCTAAAAACATTTTATCTTCAAATAAAAGAAAGTGAGGAACAAAACATGTTAAACAAGAAAAACTACAAATTCTGGTTTTGCACAGGTTCACAGGATTTATACGGTGATGAATGTCTGGCACATGTGGCAGAGCATTCCAAAATCATTGTGGGCAAATTAAACGAATCAGGTCTTCTTCCTTATGAAGTGGTATGGAAACCCACTCTGATCACCAATGAGCTGATCCGCAGAACCTTCAATGAAGCCAATACTGATGATGAATGTGCCGGCGTTATCACATGGATGCATACTTTCTCTCCTGCAAAATCATGGATCATCGGTTTACAGGAATACAGAAAACCTTTACTGCATTTACATACACAGTTTAACGAAGAAATTCCTTATGACAGCATTGACATGGATTTCATGAACGAAAATCAGTCCGCTCATGGTGACAGAGAGTACGGTCACATTGTTTCCAGAATGGGCATTGAAAGAAAGGTTGTTGTTGGCCACTGGTCAGATGAAACTGTTCAGAAACGTATCGGCTCATGGATGAGAACTGCTGTAGGTATCATCGAAAGCAGCCATATCCGTGTAATGCGTGTTGCTGATAATATGAGAAACGTAGCTGTTACAGAAGGCGACAAAGTTGAAGCACAGCTGAAATTCGGATGGGAGATCGATACTTATCCGGTTAATGAGATTGCAGAATGTGTTGACAGTGTATCTCAGTCTGATACCAACGCACTGGTTGATGAATATTATGACAGATACGAAATCCTGCTGGAAGGAAGAGATCCCGAAGAATTCAAACGCCACGTGGCTGTACAGGCGCAGATCGAACTTGGCTTCGAACGTTTCCTGGATGAAAAGAATTATCATGCAATCGTAACACATTTCGGTGATCTGGGCTCCTTAAAACAGCTGCCCGGTCTGGCTATTCAGAGACTGATGCAGAAGGGCTACGGCTTCGGTGCAGAAGGTGACTGGAAAGTTGCTGCCATGGTAAGACTGATGAAGATCATGACAGAAGGCATGAAGGATGCAAAAGGTACCTCCATGCTGGAAGATTACACATACAATTTTGTAAAAGGCAAAGAAGGTATTTTACAGGCTCACATGCTGGAAATCTGTCCTTCTATCGCAGACGGTCCCATCAGCATCAAGTGCCAGCCTCTGTCCATGGGTGACAGAGAAGATCCTGCCAGACTTGTGTTTACATCCAAGGAGGGCAAAGGTATTGCAACATCTCTGATCGATCTGGGCAACCGTTTCCGTCTGATCATCAACGATGTTAACTGCAAGAAGAATGAAAAACCCATGCCCAAGCTTCCTGTAGCTACCAATTTCTGGGAACCCGAACCGAATCTGTATACCGGCGCTGAAGCATGGATCCTGGCAGGCGGCGCACATCATACCGCATTCACCTATGACCTGACTGCAGAACAGATGGGTGACTGGGCAAATGCCATGGGTATTGAAGCTGTTTATATCGACAAGGATACAAACATCAGGGATTTCAAGAAAGATCTGATGCTGGGCAATATCTTCTATAAATAAAGCCGCGCAGGGTTACTGAAATCAGATATTTTCCAATATTTTAAGAAAGAAGAGCGAACATGTTAGAACAGTTAAAAATCGAAGTATACGAAGCAAATATGCTTCTTCCTAAATATAACCTGATTACATTCACATGGGGCAATGTCAGCGGAATTGACAGAGAAAGCGGATTATTTGTTATCAAACCCAGTGGTGTGGAATATGATGAGCTTCGCCCGGAAGATATGGTTGTTGTGGATCTGAAAGGCAATAAGGTGGAAGGTGATTACAATCCTTCTTCCGATACGGCGACCCATATGGTTCTGTACAATCGTTTCCCCGGAATCAGCGGTGTTGTACATACACATTCTCCCTGGGCTACCAGCTGGGCACAGGCGGGAAGAGCAGTTCCCTGCTATGGAACCACACATGCGGATTATATTTACGGAGAGATTCCCTGCGTAAGAAATCTGACAAAGGAAGAAATTGATGAAGCATATGAATTGAATACCGGTATCCTGATTGCAGATGATTTTGATGCAAATCATCGTGATCCCGTAGCTACTCCCGCTGATCTCTGCAAAAATCACGGCGTATTTACCTGGGGTAAAAATGCTCATGATGCAGTTCACAATGCAGTGGTTGCTGAAGAGTGTGCAAAGATGGCTGCATGGTGCGAGATGATCAATCCCGATGTAAAACCCGCCCCTCAGGAACTGCAGGATAAGCATTATTACAGAAAACATGGTGCAAATGCCTATTACGGCCAGACAAAGAAATAAAAACGGCTTCCGCCCTCAGGCGGATAATGCAGGCGTGGCTGCGATGAGGCACTAACAGGATTGCGAAATGACAGGCCTGTTGCCAAACAGGTCTGTTTTAAATAACAGGAAGAAGAGTTTTCTGTTATTTTACAGGAGATATTTTTCTAAGGAGGTTAATAACGTGGGTAATTGTACCGTACAGACCCTGATTAAAGAGGGAAAAACAGTTCTCGGTATTGAATTTGGTTCGACCAGAATCAAAGGTGTGTTATTAAGCGATAAAAATGAATTACTGGCAACAGGAGATCATTCCTGGGAAAATCGCCTGGAAGACGGTATCTGGACTTATCATCTGGATGATATCTGGAACGGACTTCAGGATTGCTATAAAAATCTGAAAGAGGATGTTCG
This sequence comes from Lachnospiraceae bacterium, assembly GCA_034086685.1. Taxonomy (GTDB): domain Bacteria; phylum Bacillota; class Clostridia; order Lachnospirales; family Lachnospiraceae; genus TWA4. The sequence goes on along the minus strand of JAXDZY010000028.1, from coordinate 55,188 downwards.
CGCAAAGTATGGCGTGGAGATTGAAACCATCGGGGGCATTGGTGTCAGCGCCATGATGCATGGTTATCTGCCTTTTGATAAGGATGATCAGCTTCTGGTGCCTTTCCGTACATGGAGAAACACCATGACGGAGCCGGCTACGGTGGAGCTGATGGAACTGTTCAATCATCAGATTCCTCAGCGTTGGAGCATTGCTCATCTGTACCAGGCTATTTTAAATAATGAGCCTCATGTAAAGGATATTACATTCTTTACCACACTGGCAGGTTATGTACACTGGGCACTGACCGGAGAAAAGGTACTGGGCATTGATGATGCGTCCGGTATGTTCCCCATTGATCCCGAAACAAAATATTATTATACAGATATGCTGGAGAAGTTCGATCAGAAGGTTGCTGACCGCAATTATCCCTGGAAGATTGAGCAGATTCTTCCCAGAGTGCTTCAGGCAGGTGAAGAAGCAGGACGTCTGACAGAGAAGGGTGCAAAGCTTCTGGATCCCACCGGTACACTGAAGCCCGGCATTCCCATGTGCCCTCCTGCAGGTGATGCAGGTACCGGTATGGTGGCAACCAACAGTGTAAAGGTTCGTACGGGTAACGTTTCCGCAGGTACTTCCGTATTTTCCATGATCGTTCTGGAGAAGAAGCTTTCGAAACTGTATCCGGAAATCGATATTGTGACCACGCCGGAAGGAAATTCCGTTGCCATGGTACACTGCAACAACTGTACATCCGATCTGAATGCATGGGTATCCGTGTTTAAAGAATTCTGTGATCTGTTCCATGTGGATATTGACATGAATGACCTGTATGGCGGCCTTTACCGGAAAGCACTGGAAGGTGATAAAGATTGCGGCGGCCTGCTGGCATACAATTATTTCTCAGGAGAACATATTACTCATTTCTCAGAGGGGAGACCGCTGTTTGTACGTGAACAGAACTGTAATTTCAATCTGGCAAACTTCATGAGAACTCATCTGTATACCTCTTTGTCTGCAATCAAAGTGGGTAATGACCTGCTGCTGGGTGAAGAAGGTGTTCAGGTGGATGTAATCTGGGGTCATGGCGGCCTGTTCAAGACCGAAGGCGTTGGTCAGAAGATTCTGGCAGCTGCTCTGAATACTCCCGTGTCTGTAATGAAGACAGCAGGAGAAGGCGGCGCGTGGGGAATCGCTGTTCTTGCTTCCTATATGCTTCAGAAAGAAGAAGGTGAATCACTCAGCGATTATCTGGAAAACAGAGTATTCTGCGGAGCGGAAAGCGTACAGGTTGTCCCGGATAAGGAAGATGTGGAAGGATTCAACGTATTTATCGAACGATATAAAGCAGGTCTTGCTATTGAGAAAGCGGCAACCGAAAGCCTGAAATAATCTGGAATCAGGTTTCAGATCTGAAATTTGGAGGAAAATCAGATGAAATTTTTTATTGATACAGCGAATGTGGAGGATATCAGAAAAGCCAATGACATGGGTGTGATCTGCGGTGTTACCACCAATCCTTCCCTGATCGCAAAAGAAGGAAGAGATTTTAAAGAAGTAATCAAAGAAATTACAGACATTGTGGATGGTCCCATCAGCGGCGAAGTAAAAGCAACGACTGTGGATGCAGAAGGCATGATCAGAGAAGGCAGAGAGATCGCTGCAATTCATCCGAACATGGTGGTTAAGATCCCCATGACCGTGGAAGGCCTGAAGGCATGCAGGGTGCTTTCTTCCGAAGGAATCAAGACCAATGTGACCCTGATCTTTACAGCTAATCAGGCACTGCTGGCTGCAAGAGCAGGAGCCACTTACGTATCTCCTTTCCTGGGACGTCTGGACGATATCAATGTACGCGGCGTGGATCTGATCTCAGAAATCGCTCAGATTTTTGATGTGGCAGGTCTGGAGACGCAGATCATTGCTGCAAGTGTACGCAATCCCATCCATGTAACGGACTGTGCACTGGCCGGCGCCCATATTGCAACAGTTCCTTATAAAGTAATTGAACAGATGACAAAACATCCTCTGACTGATGCCGGAATCGAAAAATTCCAGCAGGATTACAGAGCTGTTTTCGGAGAATAATAATAATAATACTGGAAGGAGCAGCAATGAATTTATTAGAACTGAAATATCATGCAAATGAAGTGCGGAAAGGTATTATCCGCGGTGTCCATGCAGCAAAATCCGGCCATCCGGGCGGATCCCTGTCTGCAGCGGAATTATTTACTTATTTATACATGGAAGAGATGAATGTGGATCCCAAAAATCCCAGGGATCCCGACAGAGACCGTTTTGTGCTGTCCAAGGGCCACACCGCTCCCGGTTATTATGCAGTACTGGCAGAAAGAGGTTTCTTCCCCATGGAGGATATGGAAACCCTGCGCCACACCGGTTCCTACCTGCAGGGACATCCTGACAGAAAACATATCCCCGGCGTGGATATGTCCAGCGGCTCCCTGGGCCAGGGCGGTTCCGCAGCAGCGGGCATGGCACTTTCCGCAAAGCTGCGTGGAAAATCCTACCGCACCTACTGTCTTTTCGGTGACGGAGAGATCCAGGAAGGACAGGTATGGGAAGCAGCCATGTTTGCTGCGGCAAAGAAACTGGATAACCTGGTATTTATCGTGGACAACAACGGTCTGCAGATCGACGGCAGGGTGGAAGATGTATGCTCCCCCTACCCCATCGATGAGAAATTTGCAGCATTCGGCTTCCATGTGATCAATGTGGCAGACGGCAATGATTTTGAACAGCTGGCTGCGGCATTTAAGGAAGCACGGGAAACAAAGGGTGTGCCCACGGCCATCATCATGAAGACGGTAAAAGGCAAAGGAGTATCCTTTATGGAGGATCAGGCATCATGGCACGGCACTGCACCCAATGATGAACAGTTTAAGCAGGCTATGGAGGAGCTGGAAGAGGAGGGCAGAAAATTATGTCAGAAGTAAAAAAGATCGCTACCAGAGAGAGCTACGGAAAAGCCCTGGCAGAGCTGGGCAGGAAGCATGATGATCTTGTAGTACTGGATGCGGATCTGGCAGCAGCTACCAAAACCGGTATCTTCAAGAAGGAATTTCCGGAAAGACATATCGACTGCGGTATCGCGGAATCCAACATGATGGGAATAGCAGCGGGACTTGCCACCACAGGAATGGTGCCCTTTGCCAGCAGCTTTGCCATGTTCGCGGCGGGACGTGCCTTTGAGCAGGTGAGAAACTCCATCGGATATCCCCACCTGAATGTAAAGATCGGTGCCACCCATGCGGGAATCTCCGTAGGGGAAGACGGAGCAACGCATCAGTGTAATGAAGATATTGCCCTCATGCGCACCATCCCCGGAATGACCGTAATCAACCCCAGTGATGACGTGGAAGCAAGAGCAGCAGTGGAAGCGGCTTACGAGATGGAAGGACCTGTATACCTGCGCTTCGGCAGACTGGCAGTACCGGTGATCAACGACCGCCCGGATTATAAATTTGAGATCGGCAAAGGAGTTACACTGAGGGAAGGAAAGGATCTGACCATTGTTGCTACCGGACTGTGCGTATCGGAGAGTCTGGCAGCTGCAGAGATGCTGGAAAAGGCAGGGATCAGTGCCGGAGTCATTAATATCCATACCATCAAGCCTCTGGATGAAGAGCTGATCCTGAAAGCTGCCCGGGAAACCGGAAGAATCGTGACTGTGGAAGAACATTCCGTGATCGGCGGACTGGGAAGTGCAGTATGCGACTGTGTAGTACGGAAAAATCCCGTACCGGTACTGAAGATCGGCATGGAAGATGTATTCGGCGAATCCGGTCCCGCTGTGGAACTGATTAAGAAATACGGTCTGGATGCAGATGGCATTTTTGAAAAAATTAAAAAAGAGCTGGAAATCGGCTGAGATGATTTTATCATGTAATTTTGGGAAATCTGATGGAAAAATGCCTCTTCAGGCTGAATGGACTTCCTGATATAAATTAAAATGGAACGCACAATTATGAAAAAAGTAATTGTGCGTTTTTTTGGCAGGTACTGGCGGGGAGGGAGCTGTTGTAATGTTTTTTTCTGAAAAAAACTGCAGAATAGAATGAGAAAATTCAATCGGTTCAAATATTTAGATAATAAAAAAATATTTTAAAAAAATATAAAATACATATTGAAATTTTCCCGGAAGGATGGTATTATATCACCAAGGAAGTGCAGGGTATTCCTTTAATACTTTAGGATGTCTGCCGGGATGAGCGAAAGGATTAGAATTATTTCAGAAATATCTAAAGAAGGTATTGCTTTTTTAGGAAAAGTTGTGGCATAATATATCTTATTATTTGACTGTTCAGCGGATGTGCCGTGCCGGAAAACTCGTTGCGACGTTGTGTTTTTTAGTTCGGTTCTGAACAGGCGGGCTGAATATTATAATAAGGGGATACAGAATGCTGCATATTAAAAATATTGATGAAGGCCTGAAGGTATTCAAGGCTTTGGGATCGGAAATTCGAATACAGATTGTAAAACTGCTTTTAAAAAATCATGCGATGAACATGAACGAGCTTGCCAGCAGTCTGGGGATTACAAATGGCGCACTGACAAGTCATATTAAAAAACTGGAAGAAAGCGGAATCGTGAATGTGACGCAGGAGTACAGCGGACATGGGAATCAGAAGATCTGTCGTGTGGATGTAGATAAGATTCTGGTGGAGATGGAAGCGGAAGAACAGGTTGAGGAACATAATATTTACGAGGCAGAGGTCCCTGTGGGACAATACTCGGATTTTGATATATACCCTACCTGTGGTTTGTCGGATATACATGCGGTGATAGGCGTGGTAGATGACTCCAGATATTTTGCTCATCCGGCTCATGTGAATGCGAAGATACTCTGGTTTACGAAAGGGTATGTGGAATATCTGATTCCGAACCTTCTGCCTGTTTCACAGAAAGTGGATCAGATTACGATTTCCATGGAGATCAGCAGTGAAGCTCCCGGGGTGAATAACGACTGGCCTTCCGATATTTCATTCCTTCTGAACGATGTGGAGATCGGCACATGGACAAGTCCGGGGGATTTCGGCGACGTCCGCGGACTTTTCACACCGGACTGGTGGTTCCCCAACTGGAACCAGTATGGCCTTCTGAAGATGATCGTAATCAACAAGGATGGAACCTTTATTGATGGTCTTCGGATATCTGATGTAAATATCGGTCAGCTTAATCTGAATTACCGAAGTACGATCCGTCTGAAACTGATGGTTCGTGATGATGCCAGAAATGTGGGCGGGCTTACGTTGTTCGGCACAGGATTCGGTAACTATAATCAGGATATTCAGGTTCGAATCAAATACTCTCCCATGTAGCGGATACCCGTGTGTTCCTGAAAAAATTATATTCTGCGACTGATCAGGGGGGGTGCTCTGAACAGTTACTATATTTTAATGGAGGAAGCAGTAAACCAATGGCAAAATTAGTAATTAATCCAGAACATGAGGTAAGTAAGATTAATAAGGAGATTTACGGACATTTTTCTGAACACCTGGGAAGATGTATTTATGAGGGGATTTTTGTTGGTGAGGATTCTCCCATTCCCAATGTTAATGGAATGCGTACAGATGTAGTTGAGGCATTAAAGGAAATAAAAGTTCCGGTGCTGCGCTGGCCTGGCGGCTGCTTTGCAGATGAGTATCACTGGATGGAGGGGATCGGCCCCCGCGAAAATCGCAAAAAGATTATTAATACGCACTGGGGCGGCGTTGTGGAAGATAACAGCTTTGGTACCCATGAGTATTTTGAGTTATGCCGCCAGCTGGGATGCGAGACTTATATCAACGGCAATCTGGGAAGCGGTACGGTACAGGAGATGTCCGAATGGGTTGAGTATATGACCTTTGAAGGAGTTTCTCCGATGGCTGAGCTGAGAAAACAGAATGGCCATGAAAAGGCATGGAAAGTGGATTTTTTTGGTGTAGGTAATGAAAACTGGGGATGCGGAGGCAATATGAATCCCGATTTTTATGCCAATGAATACCGCAGATATCAGACCTATGTAAGAAATTACAAAAAGGAGCATTCGATTAAGAAAATCTGCTGCGGTGCCAATGTGGATGATTACGAATGGACAGAAGAGGTATTAAAAACCTGCTTTAATCACTGTCCCGAAGAATCTCATGGCTTTATGGATGGTCTTTCCCTTCATTATTATGTACATCCTGAAGGATGGGAAATCAAGGGCAGTGCAACGGATTTTGACGATAAGGTATGGTATAAGACTTTAAGCAAGGCCTACTATATGGATGAGCTGATCCGCAGACATGGAACCATTATGGACCAGTACGATCCGGATAAAGAGATCGGCATGATCGTGGATGAGTGGGGAACCTGGTTTACCGTAGAACCCGGAACAAATCCGGGATTCCTGTATCAGCAGAATACCATGCGCGATGCGCTGGTTGCCGGCATCACGCTGAATATTTTCAATAAGCATTCCGACCGCGTGAAGATGGCCAATCTGGCTCAGATGGTTAATGTACTGCAGGCTGTGATTCTGACAGAGGGAGATAAGATGGTGAAAACACCTACTTATCATATTTTCGACATGTATAAGGAACATCAGGATGCAAAGCTTCTGGAATCCCATATGGACACAGAGATGATCGGTATGGAAGATGAGTATCAGGTGCCCAATCTGACTGAGTCCGTATCCATGGCAGAAGATGGAACCATGCACATCACTCTGACCAATCAGTCTCTGGAGCAGGCCTGTGATATGGATGTAATTGTTACATCAGGAAAGATTGCCGGCGTGAAAGGACAGATCGTAGCGGAAGAGATGCATGCCATGAACACGTTTGAAGAACCTGAGAATGTTCAGATCAGGGCTTTTGATCAGGTGGAAATTACTGATCAGGGTATGAAATTTACAATACCTGCATGCAGTGTTCTTCAGCTTGAGGTGTCCTTCAGATAGAAACAGAAATTTGAAAAAAAGTATATAAAAACAGTAAAAAAAGCACTTCTGGTTGTTCAGAAGTGCTTTTTAAATGGTGCGCCTAGCGGCGCACGTTTCAGAATTATTTGTGGCTACTTTGCGAAAAACTAAATTAAATAAGAAAAAGTTTTAAGAATCATAAAACTGATATGTAATTTTGCATATTTATTTGTCTTCAAAACACATAAAATAGATAAAACGCACAGTGAAATGAGAATTATTTTAAAAAAAACTAAAATAATTATTGAAAAAATATAATAACAGAGTTATAATAACCAAAGAAAGTACGTGAATAGAACAAAAACAGGTTAAAAACAACAAAGAAGGAGATGGAGATGAAACAACAAAGAAAAAAACAGATGATCGTCATGGGTCTGTGTTTCGGACTTGCCGCTTCCTGCATAAGCGGCTGCGGACAGAGCATCGATACGACGGAACGTACGGTTCAGACAGAGGCTGAAAAGACGCGGACAGAAGATGGTCAGACAGGAAAGGATTATCTGGAAGGGGTTACTCTGACCTGCGGGGAGGCTCTGGATTATGATTTTGCAGATGTATCAGTTCATGATCCTTCTATTATGAAGGCGGGAGACCGGTATTACATCTTCGGTTCTCATCTGGCTGCGGCCAGTTCCACGGATCTGGTTCACTGGGAACTGATCGATTCGGGAGTATGTCCTGATAATGTGATTATCCCTGATGCCGCGTCGGAGATGAGTGAGGCGTTTACCTGGGCACAGACTGACACCTTCTGGGCACCGGATGTGATTCAGCTGGCGGATGGGCGGTATTATATGTATTACTGCAACTGTCAGGGAACAAGTCCTTTATCTGCACTGGGTATTGCGGTGGCTGACCAGCCGGAGGGGCCCTATAAGGATCTCGGCGTGATCCTGAAATCCGGCCAGAGTCCGGAAGAACCGGATGAGAACGGGGATATTTATGATTCCACAGTGGAGCCCAATGTGGTGGATCCCTGTGTGTTTTTTGACAAAGACCGGAAATTGTGGATGGTATACGGTTCCTATTCAGGAGGAATCTATATTCTGGAAATGGATCCTGAGACAGGATTTCCTCTGGAAACAGGGTATGGCAAAAAGCTTCTGGGAGGCAGCCATCTGAGGATTGAAGCACCTTATATTATCTATAGCCCTGAGACGGATTACTATTATCTCTTTCTTTCTTTCGGAGGTCTGGCCTCCGACGGAGGTTACAACATCCGTGTGTGCCGTTCCAGGACACCGGACGGACCGTATTATGATTCGGAAGGACAGAACATGGAAGGGTGTAAAGGTCCTCAGGGAAGCGCTTTTGATGATTCTGCTGCTGCAAAATATGGTGTTAAGCTGATGGGGAATTTCAGCTTTGAATATACAGAAGGAGAATTCGGGCAGTATCGTGCCGGCTATGTGTCACCAGGACACAACAGTGCGATCCGGGATGATGAGACAGGAGAATATTTCCTGGTATTTCATACCCGATTTGAAGGAAAGGATGAACAGCATCAGGTTCGAGTTCATCAGATGTATCTGAATGAAGACGGATGGTTTGTGGTATCCCCGTACCGCTATACGGGAGAACCGGCGGAATCTGCTTCGGAAGATATGATTCCCGGTCCTTATAAGATCATTAATCATTTACATAATATTACTGCGAATATACAGAAATCGGATGACATTATCCTCAATGAAGATCACAGTATCACAGGAGCCTTCGAAGGAACCTGGGAGATGAAGGAGGGTGGTCAGGCAGTGCTGGTTCTGGGCGGTGTGGAATACCGGGGCTTTTTCAGGAAGCAGTGGGATCAGTACGGTTTCAAAAATGTGATTACTTTTACTGCACTATCCGATAAAGGGTATGCGATTTGGGGAAGCGGTTATGAGGCGGAACCGTAACTCTGGAAAGTAATAAAATAAGGAAAAATAAGAAAAAGGAGGAATGATATGCGAAGAGGAAAGAAAACCCGGCTTGCAGCTCTGATGCTGGCATTGATTCTGCTGACATCGGGCATGACGGTTTCCGCGACCGGAAGCTTGGATGAGACATCATCCGACAAAACGGAAGATGTGCCTGCTGCATCTGAAGGTAATTACATTACAGATGAAGATTTTTCCAATGAAATGATTGAGAAGAATTATACTGTAGTGGACGGAGCTTCCCAGACCCCTTATTACCAGGGGAGAAAGCTGGAATATCAGATTCAGGATGTTTTCCGGCCCGGAATCGGAGCTGTTACAGCCAGTGATAATTTTGGTTATTCTTCACCGGTTCCCCAGCTGACTGTTGGCGACAGCGGAAAGCTTGTGATCGAAGCGCCGGAAACGGCGAGATATCTGATCAGTCTGGATTATCTGGACGCGGGGGATACCGTACTTCCCATCGAATTTTCCATGATGGTAAATGGTGATTATCAGTTCTATGAGCTGCGTGATCTGACATTTGAAGCACAGTGGGAAGATCCGGAAGAAATCTCCTATGACCGTTACGGCAATCAGATTGTTCCGGTACCTGAAAAGATCAGGGAATGGGAAAATAAGTATATCATGGACAGTACCTATCGTCACACAAGCCCCCTGGCGGTTGAGCTGAAAAAGGGAGAGAACGAACTGGACATTACAATGCTGGAAGGCACTGTACTGCTGGGAAATCTTTATCTGGAGCCGGTATCGGAGGCCGATATTCCAGCTTATGAAGGTGCTCAGGAAGCCATGGCCGGCGATAAGGTGATTACACTTCAGGGAGAAAACATGTACAGACGGAACGCGTCCTCAATCCGTGCAGCATGTGAATATAATATTAATCTGGATCCCTATGAAGTGAAGACCAAGGCACTGAATACCATTGATTCAGAATCTTTTTCTGATGCAGGAAGTCAGGTAACCTATCAGTTTGAAGTGGAAGAAGAAGGTGTTTATTATCTTGCCATGAATTATCTGCAGAGTGAAAAAGCAGATTTTCCGGTATTTGTCAACGTGGAAGTGGATGGCAGGATTCCCAATGATGAATTCTTCAATTATGCACTGAAATACGGAAAGAAGTATCAGGCAGCTGCCTTTAAGGATCAGGATGATAATTCCATGGGAATTTATCTGGAAAAGGGTGTACATACAGTTTCCTTTACCATTGCGGCAGATCCGCTCTGCAAAGTACTGGAAGGCATTGATGAGATCATGAGCGGTGTCAACAGCCTGAATCTGCAGATCACAAAAGTTGCAGGTACAAATAAGGATAAATATCGTGATCTGGATATTGAAAGCTATATTCCCGATGCAGTGACCCGTCTGAATGAATATGCGGACAAGCTGGACAGTCTGTGTGAAAGTATGCTGGTTTATACTCCAGGAGTAAAAGAAATCGGTGCTTTTTCATCTGCTCAGATTGCATCCGAGCAGCTTCGCAGTCTGGCATCGGAACCGGATCAGCTGGCATACAGAGTTTCAGAGCTGACCACAAGTACCAACTCCGTCAATCAGTTTCTGGCGAATCTGATTGATAATCTGAATAAAAACGAGCTGGCCATTGACCGGATCTACATCTATCAGAAAGATGCAAAGCTTCCCGGAAATGCAGGAATTGTCAAGTCTGTGGCATCAAGTGTGAAACGTTTTGTAACGTCGTTTGCTTCTCAGGCTTATTCAACCGGCAATACCAACGAAGAACATCTGCAGGTATGGGTAAACCGTTCCAGACAGTATCTGGAAATCATGCAGAAAATGATCGATGAAGATTTCACCCCCAAAACAGGAATTGAAGTGGATCTGGCACTGATGCCCGATCAGAACAAACTGATTCTGGCCAATGCATCCGGAGATGCACCGGATATTGCCACCGGTATTAATTATGCGGTTCCTTTTGAACTGGGTATCCGCGGAGCGTTGAAGGATCTTACGGAATTTGATGACTTTGCGGATGTGGCAGAACGGTTTGAGGAGGGTCTTCTGATTCCTTCCACCATCGATGACGGAATCTATTCTCTGCCGGAGACCATGAATTTCTGGGTACTTTATGTACGTACGGATATTTTTGATCAGCTGGGTCTTGAGATTCCCGACACGATTCAGGATGTGAAGAATCTGCTGCCCAGTCTTCAGATGCGCGGCATGAATTTTTACTACCCTACTGCAGGTATGCTTTCCATGAGAAACTTTCATGGAACAACGCCTCTGATCCTGCAGAACGGCGGCAGCCTTTATAAGGAAACAGCCGGAGATTCAAACCTGACCAGCGAGGAATCCGTAAAAGGTTTCAAGGAACTGACAGAGCTGTTTACCATTTATAACCTGCCCAAGGATATCCCCAACTTTTATCAGCATTTCCGAAACGGTTCACTGCCCATCGGTATTGCGGATTATGCCGTATACAACATGCTGCTGAACGCTGCTCCGGAAATTGCCAACAGCTGGACCATTTCTCCTGTTCCCGGTGTGGAAGATGAGAATGGAAATGTTTCGCGTTATATCTCAGGTGGTGCGGAAAGTACCGTTATGTTTGAGTCCGGTGATGAGCGGGAAGCTCAGGCATGGGAATTCATGAAATGGTGGTCCTCCACAGAGGTACAGGCCGAGTTCGGACAGACTCTGCAGATTACCTACGGTTCCACCTACATGTGGAATACAGCCAATAAAGAAGCGTTTGGTCTCCTTCCCTGGAAGACCATCGACAAGAATACGATTCTGGAACAGGCTGAATGGATCTACGAATCTCCCAGACTTCCCGGCAGCTACATGGTTGAACGTGAAATCAGTAATGCATATAACTCGATTGTCGTGGACGGCAAGAATCTGAGGCGTACTCTGGATAACGCCACGAAGCGGATCAATCGTGAAACAGAACGTAAGCTGGAGGAATTCGGATACAACGATGCCAACGGAAATGTAATCACACCTTATGTGGTTCCCACACTGGATCGTGTTGAAGAAATCCTGAATGAATGCGCTTTGGGGAAAGGAGGAACAGCAGAATGAAACGTCCTGCGGGAAAAAAGAACAACATTGCCAAACGGGAATCGGGCAATAAGAGAGCATATTTATTTTTGCTTCCCTACCTTGTACTGTTTGTGACATTCATCATAGCTCCCATGCTCATGGCAATTCTGTTGTCCTTTACCAACTTTGATACGATCTCATTTCCTGATTTTGTAGGGTTTATGAATTACATCAACCTGATCACTCAGGATGAAATCTTTATGCAGTATGTTCTGCCCAACACGGTTATTTACGTAATTATTGTCGGAGTGGGAGGTTATCTGTTATCTTTCCTTCTGGCATGGATGCTGGCTCAGCTGTCCAATGTTCCCAGAACGATTCTGGCTCTGATTTTCTATTCACCCAGTATGACTTCAGGTGTTGCCATGGCAGTTGTATGGAAGATTATTTTCACCGGTGATCAGACCGGTTATCTGAACAGTATCCTGATGAATCTGGGTATTATCACAGAGCCCATCGTGTGGCTGGTAGATACCCGCTATCTGCTTCCTATCGTTATCATTGTTGCATTATGGAGCAGTATGGGTGTAGGTTTCCTGGCCATGCTGGCAGGTATTCTGAATGCGGATGAGGAATTGTACGAAGCAGGTGCTCTGGACGGTATCAAGAACCGTTTTCAGGAGATGATCTATATTACGATCCCCACCATGAAACCCCAGATGCTGTTCGGTGCGGTTATGGCCATTGTAAATACATTCGGCAACGGTACCATCGGCGTTATGCTGACCGGTGTAAATCCGACACCCGGATATGCTGCACAGTTAATTGTTAACCATATTGAAGACTACGGTTTCATTCGTTATGAAATGGGTTATGCCGCTGCCATCTCAGTAGTACTGCTTGGTATCGTATGGCTGTTCTCCACTGTTGCGAAGAAACTGTTTGCGGAAAAAGATTGAGAAAGGAGGACGGAATATGGCTGGATACAGAGGAAGTAATATTAATCCGAAACGATTTGAACGCGGTCAGATCAAACTGATCATTGCAGTACTGCCGCTGGCAATCTTCATGATTCTGCCGATCATTTATATCATCTGTCATGCATTCAAACCGGTGGAAGAGCTGTTTGCGTTTCCTCCCAGGTTTTTTGTAACGAGACCCACGCTGGACAACTTCCGTGATCTGATGAAAGCATCTCAGACCTCGGGAATTCCGCTGAGCCGTTATGTATTTAACAGTTTGATTGTTACTGTGGCAGACGTTCTGCTGTCCATCGTGCTTTCCACCTCTGCGGGCTTTGCTCTTTCCAAACTGAAATTCAAAGGGAAAGAAGCCCTGATGGAAATCAATAATATGGCCCTGATGTTTGTGCCGGTGGCGGTTATGATTCCCCGTTATCTGATTATCAAACAGCTGGGTATGACCAATAATTATCTGGCGCACATCCTGCCTCTGGTAGCGATGCCGGTAAGTCTGTTCCTGGTAAAACAGTTCATCGACCAGATCCCGGATGCGCTTATCGACGCTGCCTATATGGACGGTGCAAATGATTTTATCGTTTACTGGAAAATCATTTTCCCGCTGGTGCGTCCTGCAGTTGCCACATCAGCCATCCTGGCATTCCAGCAGGTATGGATCAATGTGGAAACCTCCAATCTGTATATGAATGAAGATGGTCTGCGTACGCTGGCGTTCTATATGAATACACTGACCAATGCCAACAACACGGTTGCCGGCCAGGGTGTTGCTGCCGCAGCAACGCTGATCATGTTCGTACCGAACCTGCTGATGTTTATCTTATGCCAGAAGAGTGTCATGAATACAATGGCCCATTCCGGTATCAAATAAGGAGGGGAGAAGATGAAAAAGTGGACAAAACAGTGCGCTGGCGTTCTTCTGCTCCTTCTGGTCCTCACAATGGTATTTCCCATGTCTGCAGGTGCGGCGGTGCCCTATAAGACCTATACCATTGACGGATACGGCTATGTGACAGAGACACAGACTGCATATATGCCCGAAACTTCCATTGTGAAGCTGGGAGATTATTCTATGGTTAACCCCAAGGATCTCAAGGTAACGGAAGACGGATATATGTATATTGCGGATGCCGGAGCCGGGGTTGTCTATGAGACAGACCTGGAAGGCAATCTGGTTTCTGTTTATGGAGAAGGAATTCTGAAAGAGCCCTATGGCGTGTTTGTAACAGATGATAAGGCCGTATATGTGGCAGATCACTCCGGTAAAGTTTATGTATTTGATAAAGACGGCAAAGTGACTGCAGAATATGCAAAGCCCAATCATCCTTTATACGGAAGCGGCGATTTTAAACCCATTAAGATCGTTGTAAACGCAGGCGGAGATATGTATATTGTCTGCGAAGGTAACGGAAATGGTCTGGTACAGCTGACTCCCACAGAGGGCGGTACTTTCCTGGGGTACTTCGGTACCAACTACGCTTCTGTCAGCCTGCTGAGAATGGTGCAGGAAGCTGTCTTTACCGATGCACAGCTGGCGAAGATGGTAAGCAATCTGCCTGCAACACCTGTAAATGTGGCAATTGACGAACAGGGGCTGATCTACACCGTAACACCCGGTGAAAAAGAAAGCAGCCTGAAAAAGCTGAATATTGCCGGTTCCAACCTGATCGAGCCCGATGCATATGACGGTAAGGAAACAGCGGTTGCGGTAGGTAATCATGACAATATCTATGTGGCATCTTCTGACGGTTATATTTATGAATACAACTCGGAAGGCGATATGCTGTTCGTATTCGGCGGACGTGATGACGGACGTTTTCGAATCGGTTTAAGTAAAAAGGTTGAAGCAATTGATGTGGATGCCGGTGATAATCTTTATATTCTGGACTCCGACAGCTGTCAGGTACAGGTATTCCGTGCAACCGAGTTTACCAACCTGCTGCATGAAGCTCTGAATCTGTATGAAAACGGACGGTATTCGGAAAGCAAGGAGCCTCTGGAAAAAGTCCTGGAAATGAACAGTTTATTCGACTATGCAAATGAGGCAATGAGCCGTTCCTATCTTCAGGAAGAAGATTATGAAAACGCACTGAAATATGCAAGAGTATCAAAAGCCTTCAGCGTATATTCCGATGCTTTCTGGGAAGTGCGCAATACCTGGCTGAGAAACAACATGATCCCTGCAGTGGGTGTAATCGTACTGATTATTCTGGTGATCAGCCTTTTGAAACGTTTCCAGAAGAAAAAAGGAATCTTTAATCCCGTAATCAAAGCAACGGAAGGAATCCGGGGCAGCGGTGTATGGACAAGATTCATGTACATGTTCTATTACATGAAACATCCGGTGGATGGTGCTTACGGACTCAGGTATGAAGGAAAGAGCGCATTTCTCAATGCAAACATCATGCTCGGACTGACAACACTGATTTATCTGCTGAACAAGTACTGCTGCGGTTTCCTGCTGAGGACAGTCCGTGAAGGCAGATATACCATCGCAACGGATATCCTGACACTGATCGGTGTTTTCCTGGTGCTGGTTATCTGTAATTATCTGATGTGTACCATCAATGATGGTGAAAGTACCTTTAAGCGTCTGTACTGCGGTCTGGCATTCTGTCTGGCTCCCTATGTGATCCTGCAGCCTTTCTGCATTCTGCTCAGTAATGTTATTACCTATAACGAAGTATTCCTGATCCAGTTTGCTGAAATCTTCATTTTTGCATGGGTTGCAATCCTGGTATTCATGACGATTAAAGAGACAAATAACTATACTGTAAAAGAAACCTTCAAGATTATTTTCTTTACCCTGTTTACAGTTCTGATTCTGGCACTGCTGGCATTTATTCTGTTCATGCTTTGCAGACAGGTTATTGAATTTATTGCTTCCATATTCGGAGAGGTGGTGTATCGGATTGGCAAATAAAAATTTTGAAAAGAAAAGCAAACGTTTTCTGGCCATTCTGCTGGCTGCTGGTCTTGCATTTTCACCTATTTCTCAGAGTACCGCTTTCGCCACAGAGGTAGAAGAAACAGAAGGGGAAGCTGGTCAGGATACAGCTCAGGCTGAAGCAGCTGCAGCCGGGTCAGGTGTGGAAGAAGGCGGCCAGGCAGTGGAAAATGTAGAAGTCTCTGCTTCCGAGAAAAAAGAGGCTCAGAAAGAGGCCGTTTTCGAAAAGTCCCCGGACAGTATCAAGGGACATAAAAAAATTGCTGAAAATGACCTTGTGGAAATGTACCTGAAAGAAGAAAATCTGTCCCTGATCATCCGCAATAAAGCAAATGGTGCCATCATGGAGTCTACGGTCAGTGACCCGGACGACTCTCTGAATACAACGTGGAGAAGCTTTATTCAGTCAGGTGTGGGCTTTCTGATATTAAACGGCCTGAATGAAGAACGGTCAGATCTGCTTTCCGCAGATGCGGATATCAAAGTATCTGTCAACGCGGATGGATTTACGGCAGACGTGACCCTGAAAAAATATGAAATCTCTTTCCGGATGACAGTAGCGCTGGAAGGGGAAGGATTTACGGTTGAGATTCCCTCTGAATCCATTAAAGAGGAGCAGAAGGATGTGACAATCGGAAGCATGTATGTATATCCGTTCCTGGGCTACACCTATGCATCTGAGCGTGACGGCTATATGCTGGTGCCGGATGGAAACGGTGCTCTGATCTACCTGGATGATAAAGACGGAAGATTTTCGTCTCCTCTGACTCTGAAGGTATGGGGTGATAATGCCGGTGTGGATGAAAGCTATGTACTGTCACTGTTCTGGGATGAATATCAGACCGTCAATGATTCCGAGCTGGTTATGGCTCCCGTATACGGCATGGTTCATACGGATACACAGATGTCCATGCTTGCAATTATCGAAGAAGGCGCTGTTGATGCCAGTATTATTGCTTATCCCAATGGTGCGGTAACAAATTATAACTGGGTTACTCCCCGTTTTACCATGCGCCGGATCTACAAACAGCTGACCAGCCAGAAAGGTGACAGTTCTGTTCAGCTACAGGAAAAGAACCGTTCGGATTATGATATCCGTATCCGCTACCTGTTTAACTCCGGTGAGGAAGCAGACTATGCGGGCATGGCAAATCAGTACCGGGAATATCTTCTGGAACAGGACGGCATGCAGTCAGAAGATACAGATTTCCGTGTGCGTCTTGATTTTCTGGGAAATGACCGGGAAAACGGTATGATCGGCAAGAAAACAGTAACCATGACAACCACGGATGATATCAGAGAAATGTATGAAGATCTGGAGTCGGAACAGGTAACCGATATCCTCTCCGTCTACAAAGGATGGCAGAAGGGCGGTATCTGGAGCGTTCCCATCACCTCCTGTAAAGCGGACCGAAGCATTGGAGGAACCCATGATCTGACCGGACTGGTGGAAGAAAGCACCGAAAAAGGAATCCGGTTCTATCTGTATCAGGATGCGCTGCGTGCCAATCCCGATACGGTCAATACGGTATTCAATGTCATCAAGAAGCTGGATGAAAGTGTCTATAAAGAAAATACTTATAAAGAAATTTATGAATATTTCAATTTCCAGACACCTTCAAAGGCCATTGAGAGGCTGAACAGTGCCGTAAAAAGTTATGAAAAATCCGATGTGACAAACCTCGCTCTGACGGGTATCAGTGATCACCTGTTCAGTTATAACTACAGCGGAAAGCAGTACAGCCGCGTGGATACTCTGAATGCATTCAAAGAAAGTATCAGCACTATTGATGAGAAGATGAATCTGGCTCTGGAAAGCCCTCTGTCCTGCTACTGGGCAAATACGGAAAGTATTCTGGATATGCCGGTAAATTCCTCCAACTATATTTTTACCGACGAAGAAGTTCCTTTCCTTTCCATGGCACTTAAGGGCGTTATTCCCATGTACGGAGCTTACACAAACTTTGAAGCAGACAGTTCCAGATTCTTCCTGGAACTGGTGGAAACAGGTATCTATCCTTCCTTCTATCTGACAAAGGAAGATCCGGTTGACCTTCTGTATACAAATTCTTCTGATCTGTATACTTCCAGGTATGAAGTATACCGTCCGGAAATCATCCGCTATTATCAGGAGCTGAAGGCCATCAATGATCAGGTGAAAGGCGCATACATTATTGATCGTGTGCGTCATGACAGCAATGTAGCGGAAGTCACTTACAGCAACGGCGTAAAGATTTATGTAAATTACAGTCAGAAAGCGGTTACTGTGGACGGCGTGTCCATTGAAGGCATGTCCTATGAGGTAAGGTAGGTGAGAAATCATGGCAAAAAATAAAAAAGAGCTCAAAAAGCGCATGGGTGGCACTCTTAAGAGCAGAGAAGCCATGATGGGCTATCTGTTTATCCTTCCCTGGCTGATTGGTGTAATTGTATTTGTGCTGCGCCCGCTGGGACAGTCGTTTATGTTTGCTTTAAGTAAAGTAAAGATGACTCCCAAAGGACGTGTGAGTACCTTCATCGGAATGCAGAATTTTACACAGATTCTTCAGGAAGATGAGACATTCCCGACAGAATTGTGGGAGTATCTGATTAAAACGATTATTGCAGTACCCGTTATCGTTGTATTCGCGCTGATCATTGCATTGCTGCTGAACAGTAAAATCAAAGGAAAAGGGTTTTTCCGGCTGATATTCTTCCTGCCGGTTATTATCGCCAGCGGCCCTGTTATGACTCAGCTGGTTGATCAGGGTGCAGGTTCCATTCCTTCTCTTAATACTTCAATGATTGCCAGTGCCCTGTCGTTTTTGCCGGCCATACTGGTGGAGGCCATAGTGGATGTTTTCCAGAATATCGTCCTGTATCTATGGTATTCCGGGGTGCAGATTCTGATCTTCCTGGCCGGTGTACAGAAAATTGACAATTCTCTGTACGAAGCGGCAAAGATGGATGGCGGTTCTACCTGGGTATGTTTCTGGAAGATCACGCTTCCTACGATCAAACCCATGATTCTGCTGAATGCGGTATATACGGTAGTATTCCTGTCCAATAACGAACAGAATAATATTATCAATACCATTAAAGATGCCATGTTCGGTACAACAGGCAGTAAAGGATACGGCTATGCATCTGCCATGGCCTGGCTGTACTCCCTGATCGTGATCATTCTGGTGGCAGTTGTGGCTGCATTCCTGACCCTGAAGAAGGATGCATATGCAAAGCAGGTAAAGCTGGCTCAGAAGCAGATTAAGAAAGAAGAACGGGCGCTCAGGAAAGTCAGAAGAAAGGGGGAGAAGTATGAAAAGCTTAAGGAAAGAGAGAGAGCCAAAGCAGCAAAAGCGGGCCGCTAGTGCTGCAAAGCGCCCCGGTAAGTTTGATGTAAACAGATTCCGGAAATGGCTTTTTGGCTCCAAGGATCAGCAGGGTGCCGGGAAAGTTGCTGTAATCTATCTTCTGCTGATCTGCATCGGGTTTGTTTACCTGTACCCGGTACTTTACATGATCAGCAAGAGCCTGATGGCCCGTGCGGATCTGCTGGACAGCTCCATCAGCTGGATTCCCAGTACACTTTATGTGAAAAACTACATTGATGCGTTTACCAGCATGAACTTTGTGGATACTTTCTGGAAATCCATCGTAGTGGCAGGGCTTCCTACACTGCTGAACATGGTCGTATGTGCCATTGTGGGATACGGTTTTGCCCGTTACGAATTCCCCCTGAAAAAGATGCTCATGGGAATTCTGATCGTGTCCTTTATCATACCGCCTCAGATTACCATGATGCCCACTTATCTGCTTTACAACGATCTGGGTATTCTGGATTCACTGACAGCTTATCTGCTGCCGGCATTATTGGGGCAGGGACTGAAATCCCAGCTGTACATACTGATCTACTATCAGTTCTTCAGGCAGATACCCAAAGTACTGATCGAAGCGGCGAAGATTGATGGCTGCGGACATTTCAAGTCCTTTGTAAAAATTGCCATTCCTTCGGCAGCACCGGCCATTCTGGTTGTTTTCCTGTTCTCACTGGTATGGTACTGGAATGAATCCTATCTGACACAGCTGTACGTATGCGGCGTATTCGGCGATGGATTCTGGAACACCCTGGTTGTTGCTCTGAAAGGTTTCAATGACAGCTACACGGCAACCGGTGCTTCTGTAACCGGTGATACCATGGGAAGTCTGAACGAAGGTATCAAAATGGCTGCAACCATGCTGAGCATTCTGCCGGTTCTGCTTCTGTATTTTGTACTGCAGAGACAGTTTGTTGAAAGTGTTGATAAGACCGGTATCACCGGTGAATAATCGACGGTATGTGATTACCATGATATGAAATTTTCCGGCCTGCCATGGAACTGCAGGTCCAGAACCTGTCGGGTCGGTAAAAAATAACCTATTTATTAAAAAGGAGGAAACCAAATGAAAAAGAAAATGTTATGCTTACTTCTTGCAGCGACCATGGCTACAGGAATGCTGACAGGATGCGGCGGCGGAAATGACAAGGAACCCGCAGACGCAGATACCAAGGCAGCTCAGAGCGACGACGGAGGTTCCGGCAGTGAGGAGGCTGAAGGTCTTCCGCCCATGACCGATGAGGAAATCGAACTGACCTACATGAACTTCGATAACAAGGTTCTGACCGAATATCTGGCAGACAAATTCGAAGAAAAGTATCCCAACATCAAAGTAAATATTATTTACGAGCCCGCAGGCGGTACTTACAATGACACACTGTTAAATCTGGTGAACACCGGAAAAACACCTGACTGCTTTATGATCCTTGGCAACTGCGATTTCGCACTTTCCAATGATCTGCTGGGCGATATGACCGAATACTGGGAAAATGACCCTGAAAACGAAAATATCCTTCCTTCCATCAATGGAGCAAAACTGGGTTACTATGGAACAGACAAGAAGCTGGGAACACCCATGAAATTCTTCCCCGATGCAATTTATGCAGATATGGCTGTATTTGAAAAGCTGAATGTAACCATGCCTGATACTGACTGGACATGGGAAGAAATGATTCAGTCCTTCAAGGATGTGACTTCTCCCGATGAGGGTATCTACGGTTTCAACCAGTTCCACTCCATCGTAACCTACTATCCCGTAGCTGCTGATCCCAACTGCATCGGTGAATTCGGATGGGATGGCGAAAGCTTCCATATGGAAAACTGGGCAGTGGGCGTTAACACACTGGCTGAGCTGATGAAAGGCAAATACCGTGCACCCATGACAGAAGACGAAATCGTTGCATGGCTGGGCTCCAATGAATGGGCAGGCGCATCAGGCAAGATCGGTTACCAGGTAGACGCATTCTGGACATACCTGAATCTGTTTGATACAGAAGAATACCGTGCAAAAGGTATTGAAATGGTACCTTATGCAACTCCCAGTGTAGAAGGCACCGACTCCAAATACAAATTCGGCGTACTTGACTTCGGCGGCATTTCATCCGGTACAGAACATCCCAGAGAAGCATACGAACTGCTGAAATGGATGGGCTGGGGCGCTGACGGCTGGAAAGAAAAAGTTGAAGCTTACAAGACTCTGGTTGACGAAGAAGCCGGCATTGAAATTTACAAACAGTCCATGCCCATGCCTCTGACAATGGATGAAGAAGTATGGACAGAAATGCAGACCGCATTCTTCCCCACTCTGAAGAAAGCAGAAGCTGATCAGACAGAAAAGGATAAGAAATACGGTAAATACTTCGATGATTACTTTGATCAGGTTAAACAGGGTGTTATTCCTTTCGGCGATTGCCAGATTCCCGGATTTGCAGGCTTTGTAGGAGCAGATGGCCCTTATGCAGGTGTTGAAGATTCTGTATTCAACGGTGAAAAGAATGCCAGCGACTGGGTAACAGAACTGGAAGAAAAAGCAAACGAATACAATCGTCAGGCTATGGAAGATGCCGGTCTGGCAGAATAAGGCACGGCAATTCCCGGCGCTTATGCGGCAGATGAATCCTTTTCAGATTATCTGTAAAAATGTAATTTAAAATGGCCCCCGGGCTGTCTGGAACAACAGCCCGGGGGCATATATTTATAAGCTGAAATTCCTTGTTCGACATACCGCGCTTAACAAAAAAACAGATGGTCACTTTGTACCATCTGTTTTTTTGTTAAGCGCGAGACGGGATTCGAACCCGCGACCCTCGCCTTGGCAAGGCGATACTCCACCACTGAGCCACTCGCGCATCTCTTATTAATTTGTCTGTTCCCTTGAACAGTTCATATCATACTACACTTTCAGGAAACTGTCAACCACTTATTTATTATTTTTCAAAAAATAAATAATATATACTCAATAAAGACAATTATCGGATGTGTACATTTGCAAAAACATGTGATATACTAGATACACACAGGGAGGTTCAGACTGAAGAAAGGAGGGGATTGCTGCCGTATGGTTGTGGAATCAGGAAAACTGGATTTGAAAAGAAAGATCTATGATGATTTGCTGAGGTGGAAATCGGAAGATTCCGGACATGTCCTGGAAGTGAATGGTGCCAGGCAGGTTGGAAAGACGTATATTCTGGATAAATTCGCAAGAGAAAATTATAAAAACTATATTTATATCAATATGGTTCAGTCATCAGGAAATGCTTTTTTAAAATGTCTTGAGATGGTGGAAAGTGAATGGAGACCGGGAGAAAAGCGGGAGGAAAAGCCGCTTCACAGAGCGCTTCAGTTGTATGACGGCAATTTTGCGGATTGTAAGGATACGGTTGTGGTTATTGATGA
This sequence comes from Lachnospiraceae bacterium, assembly GCA_034086685.1. Lineage (GTDB taxonomy): Bacteria > Bacillota > Clostridia > Lachnospirales > Lachnospiraceae > TWA4. The sequence continues at coordinate 32,643 of JAXDZY010000028.1, read as the reverse complement.
GATTCAGGAATCACCGAAAGTGTATTCTTTGATCAGAGAGTTTTCCAGAGGATTTGAGGCTTGTTTTATAGTTACGGGAAGTTATCTTGGGAAAACTTTCAGTAAAGAATATTTTCTTCCGGCAGGAGATATTGATATCATGGTGTTGGATACGATGTCTTATGAAGAATTTCTGATGGCTGCAGACAGATATGAACTCTACTGTACGATCGATTTGTTTGGAGGAAATTCTTACGAAGAGTACGATGAATTGAGAAAATGGTATGAAATATATTGTCAGATCGGCGGATATCCTGCAGTAGTAAAAAAATATCTGGAGACCCGGGATGTAAGGGCCTGTCAAAAAGAACTCGCAAAAATTATCAGGATATTCATACAGGAATCAGACAGATATTTTGATAATATTCTGGAAATGAATTTACTGGAGCAGATGCTTCCGGCAATTGCTCATACGATGATAAAAGAGAAAAAAGGTTCACCTGATCTGATAAAAGAACTGTCAGGAATTGTTTTCAGAGAAGACAGCAACAGGGTTACAAAAAAAAGTGTTAATCAGGCAATAGCATGGTTTTATCGTTCTAATATCATCGGTTATTGCGGACAGGTAAATGAAGGGAATCCGCTGGATATTACACCGAATTGCAGGTTCTATTTTAAGGATCCCGGGGTATGCAGATATTTTCTTGAAATTTCCGGTGCTTCGCCGGATACAGCTGCAGGTATTGTAAATGAAAATTATGTATATATGTCTTTAAATAGACGGATAGAACTGATGGAGATTGCAGGGACAACACCGTGGTATGCATTATATAAAAATGGAGAACTGGATTTTTTCGTCAGCAGCAGACTGGATTATAAAAATTATGGAGTTGAGGTGAAAGCCGGCCGCGCAGCGTCAAAAACAGCAGGTCAGATGCTGCGGGAAGGAAAAATTCATTACCTGTATCTCTTAAAAGGAGATTCCTGCGGCGGTATAGAGGGAAAAATTTATACGGTTCCGGTATGTCTTGCAGATCGGATCAGATTTGATCTGGCGCAGGATGAGTATAAAAAAGTATAAGGAGGAATATTGTGATTATGTATCATGCATCATCAGATCGTTATGATTCAATGAAATATTATCCCTGCGGGGGCAGCGGACTGAAACTTCCGGCTGTTTCTCTGGGATTATGGCACAATTTTGGGGATACGGCTTCCTACGATAACATGAAAAAGCTGATTTTTACGGCATTTGACCATGGAATTACTCATTTTGATCTGGCCAATAATTACGGTCCGGAGCCGGGAAGTGCAGAGATCCATTTTGGCCGTATAATGAAAGAAGAACTGCATCCTTATCGGGATGAAGTGATCATCAGCACAAAGGCCGGCTATGATATGTGGGAGGGACCTTACGGAAGAGGGGGCAGCAGGAAGTATCTCCTTGCCAGCCTTGACCAGAGTCTGAAACGTATGGGACTGGAATATGTGGATATTTTTTATCATCACTGTATGGATCCGGACACACCGCTGGAGGAAAGCATGGGTGCTCTGGCACAGGCAGTATCAAGCGGCAAGGCCCTTTATGCGGGCATTTCCAACTATGACGGGGAAACCCTGGAAAAAGCGTCGGCAATTCTGGAGGAACTTCATTGTCCCTTTATAATTAACCAGAACCGGTATTCTATTTTTGACAGGACCATCGAGAAAAATGGCCTTAAGGAAACTGCTGCAAAACTGAAAAAAGGGATCATTGCATTCAGCCCGCTGGCTCAGGGGCTGCTAAGCGACAGATATCTGAACGGTATCCCGGAAGACAGCCGTGTGAAGACAGACGGTCGTTTTCTGAATGAGAATGCCATCACACAGACACGTCTGAAACAGATCAGAGAATTGAATCAGCTGGCAGAAGAGAGAGGACAGAGTCTGGCTGAAATGGCATTGAGCTGGGTTTTACGGGATGGAGCTGTGACCAGCGTTCTGGCAGGTGCTTCCAGGCCTTCTCAGATTCTGGATAATATCGGAGCACTGAGCAATACGTCATTTTCTGCCGATGAGCTCCGGCTGATCGACCGGATCAGCTGCGGAGGGGATTCTTCTGAGGAGTTGTAGCAGGTCCTGCTTAAGAATCGAGAGATAGTATTAACAGAGCATCGCCTGCTGAGAACAGCCTCATGAAATCCCTCCTCATATACTTATAAAAACCTGTTGATTTTTATAGGACAATGTACTATGATTATAAAAAAACTTCCCAATAGATTTTTTGCTCTGCCTGGCATGATAAGTGAGGATTGAAGTGTCATGTTCAGCAGTTCATTAAATCTTTAGAAAGGAAAAAGAAAGGAACAGGTGATTTTATGAAGAGAAGAGTTCTGGCGATGCTGCTTGTTGTGACTATGATGTTTTCATTGTTCTGCCCGATGTCGGATGTGAGGGCAGAGTCAAACGTAGTTACAAACAGTGAAGGAGATTTTTATTATGCATCCGGGAGCTGTTCGACACAGGATTATAAGGCGGCTTATTACTATACAGATAGTTATTTTGCGGAATCTTCCTATAACTATCAGGACAGTCTGGCCACAATGTCGATGTGTCTTTCCATGGCTTCTTTCCGAAGCAACAGGACAAAAAACTATTCCGAGAAGATTCAGAATCTTCAGGCACTGTTAAGTGAATGTGGTTTTACTGATTTTGCTGCAAATAGTGATTATAGATCGCAGCCGACCAGAGAATCGACCGGTGTTGCCTGCGCCAGCAAGAAGGTTAATGTGAATAACGGAACGTATACTTTGATTGCTCTGACGGCCTGCGGCGGAGGCTATGAAGCAGAGTGGGGAGGCAGTTTTAAAATAGGTACGTCCGGTCCGTTCGAAAACAGCAGAAAAGGGGCAGATGTTGTATTAGGTTTTCTCAGAAAGTATATAGCCGATCAGGAAATCAAAGGAGATATCAAACTTTGGATTGCAGGATATGGTCTCGGTGCAGGAAAGTTAAATCTGGTGGCTGGAGATCTGGATGATGGTGTTTCTTTGGGCAATGATGTTACCCTGAAAAAGGAAAATATGTATGCATATTGTTTTGAGTGCCCGAAGACGGCTCTGGAATCCTGTGGTTTAAGCAGCGATGTTTATAAGAATATTTTCTGTGTGAATAATCCGTATGATATATTTTCCAAAATGGCGCCTGCGGATTACGGTTTCGGTTCATTCGGAGTAATCAAAGAGTTTCCGACAGAGCATGGCGATTCACAGTATGTTCAAAAAAGAGATGCGATGCTGAATAAACTGGCGATGCTGGAGGGTACCGATGCCTATATTATTGATACTTTTCAGATGAAGAAAATCTCACTTTTCGGAGATGGATATGTAGAGGATGATACATCGAAAGATTGGGATCAGGAAGAATTTGTGAGAAATTTTATTACATCTTTAGTTGCTTCCTGTGCACCCACAAGGACAGATTACGTTAATCTGCTTCAGGATGATCTCTGTAATCTGCTGGAAATCATTTTCGGAACGACGGATGACAACTGGTCAGAGTGTATGGATATTTTTGTTCAGAATGTTCAGAACAATGTCCGCTCTGTGGGTATGAACATTGTTTTGGAAAATGAAAGTAAATTAGCAGGTCTTTTTAAAGAATATGCCTGTGATGCATTGAATAAATCAGGTGTGGAAAGCTTTTCTGATTCGGATGTCGATACATTTGCCAATGCTCTGGCAAGACTGGCTATTGAATTCGGAAAAGAATATCCGGATGATATGGTTACTCTATTTTGTAATACCTCTCAGGTTTTTCAGGCACATTCTGCACCGGTCAACCTGGCATGGCTTCAATCAGTAGACGGTAATTATAATGGAATCAGGAGAGACATTACAAAATGCGATGTGACTCTGTCTAAAACCAGTTATAATTATAATGGTAAAGCAAGAAAACCGGCGGTTACCGTTAAAAACGGGGCTGTTATACTGACAAAAGGAACGGATTACACAGTAACCTATTCAAACAATAAAAATGCCGGAACTGCAAAGGTTACAATTGAAGGCACAGGTTTGTATTCCGGTACAATCGAAAAAGAATTTACGATTAATAAAATCAGTAATACGATTAAAGCATCAAATTACAGCAAGACATATTCAAAGGATACCCGAAGTTTTTCAATTGAAACAGAGGTAAAAGGAAATGCAAAGCTGACGTATAAATCCAATAATTCCAAGATTACTGTAAATAATAAAGGAACAGTAACCGTAAAGGCAAAATATATCGGTAAGGCAACGATTACGATTACTTCTGCCGCAACTAAAAATTATAAGAAAACAACAAAGAAGATCACTGTAACAGTCAAACCGAAAAAAACAACTTTATCCTCGGTTGTATCCAAGAAATCAAAAACCATGACTGTAAAATGGAAAAAGAATACATCCGGAAGCGGATATCAGATTTGTTACTCCAGGACGAAAGACTTCAGCAAAAATAAAAAAACTGTTACAATTAAAAAGCAAAGTACGGTTTCTGCAACGATCAAGAAACTTTCCGGCAACAAGACATATTATGTTAAGATCAGAGCATTCAAGACTGTAGGTGATGTAAAATACTATGGTGCATGGAGTGATGTTAAGAGCGTAAAGACTAAAAAGTAAGCTGGAATTTTTGTGATTGCATTGGATATGGTCTGCATGGTACAATATCACATTATATGATACAGGTATAATGGAGGAGAAAGTAAATGAAAAAAACAGGTTTTGATAATGGAAAATACCTGGACATGCAGTCAGAGCATATTCGCAGCAGAATTGCCCAGTTCGGCGGCAAACTGTACATGGAATTCGGCGGTAAATTGTTTGATGATTATCATGCTTCACGTGTTCTTCCCGGCTTTATGCCGGACAGCAAGCTGAAGATGCTTCTGAAACTGAAAGAACAGGCGGAGATCGTGATTGCTGTCAGCGCAGGAGCCATTGACAGCAATAAGCGCCGCGGAGATATCGGCATCACCTATGACATGGAAGTTCTGCGTCTGATCGATCTGTTCGAAAGCGTGGGTCTGTATGTAAGCAGTGTGGTCATCACCCAGTATGACGGGCAGCAGACGGCGGATGCTTTTATCCGCAGGCTGGAGAATCTGGGAATCCGGGCTTACCGGCATTATCTGATCGAGGGATATCCTTCCAATGTTCCCCTGATTGTCAGTGAAGATGGATACGGAAAAAATGATTATGTAAAGACCAGCCGTTCACTGGTGGTGGTGACTGCTCCCGGCCCCGGAAGCGGGAAGATGGCGGTCTGTCTGTCTCAGCTGTATCATGAGCATCAGAGGGGGATCAAGGCCGGATATGCCAAGTTTGAAACTTTTCCCATCTGGAATATTCCTCTGAAGCATCCGGTGAATCTGGCTTATGAGGCTGCCACGGCGGATCTGAATGATGTGAATATGATCGATCCTTTCCATCTGGAGGCATATGGAGAGATTGCTGTAAATTACAACCGTGATGTGGAGATTTTCCCTGTTCTGCAGGCAATTTTCCATAAAATATACGGTTCCTCCCCTTACAAATCACCTACTGATATGGGGGTGAATATGGCCGGAAACTGTATTTTTGATGATGAGGCGGTGAAAGAAGCCTCACGACAGGAGATCCTGCGGCGTTACTACACCGCTCTGTGTGATCAGAAGAAAGGAGCCGAGAAAACCGGGGAAATCAGTAAGCTGAAGCTTTTGATGAATCACGAGGGACTGACTGTTGATGATCGTATTGTGGCCAGAACGGCCAGAGAAAAAGAGATGGTCACCGGTGAGCCGGTGGCAGCCATTGAACTGCCGGACGGAAAAATCATCTCAGGCAAAAACCAGGAACTGCTGGGAGCTGCTTCCGCCATGCTTCTGAATGCATTAAAAGAGCTGGCGGGAATTCCGGATGAGATCCACCTGCTGGCGTCTGCGGTAATCAAGCCGGTACAGAATCTGAAGGTGCAGTATCTGGGCAATCAGAATCCGCGTCTTCATACAGATGAGGTTCTTGTGGCTCTTTCGGTCAGCGCAGCAGATGATGAGAATGCAAGAAAGGCTTTGTCCTGTCTTCCCATGCTGAAGGATTGTGACGCTCATTGTTCCGTCATTCTTTCACCGGTGGATCAGGATATTTTCCGAAGACTTCACATCAATATGACCTGTGAACCCAAGTATCAGAATAATCGGCTGTTCCATCTGTAATTATAAAAATTCAAAAGCCCCGTGACTGTTTTCCTGTGTGTTTTGAGATACACAAAAAAGCAGCCGCGGGGCTTTTTCAGTATTGAAGCGGATCAGATATTTTCTGCCTTATAGACTGTCTCATACTGATCATCACCGGTGATTCGCACAATCTGTTCGATTTCCTGTAAGTGTTCACCGGGTACAGGGTCGTCCGGTGTGCGGTATTTTACGCAGGTTCCGCAGGAAGAACTGAGACTTCTGGGAACGGGCATGACCTGGGCAGGATATCCCTGCCGGGTGCAGTTTTTTTTGAAACGCGCAGCACCGAAATGTGAAAAAAAGGTAGCAATATATTCGTTCATGATTATTTTGTCAGAGTAAGAAGATAATCATCACCCTGTTCAGTGACTGATACCTGATAACCCTGATGTGCTGCAAAACGGGTTACGTTTTCTCTGGCGGTTACGTTGTCCACCAGAACTTCATAGCTGCTGTCTTTTGATGCCAGAGCCTTTTTTGTCATGATAACCGGTTCGGGACAGGATAATCCTCTTGCGTCTACTGTCTTCATTTTTAATCCTCCTAGATTTTATCAGGCTTCTTTTCGGCTGGAGTTGATGACTGCAATGACAGTAACAACAACGATACCGATAATAACAGCGATTTTACCGTTGGCAGTGGGACCTTCTCCTGAAGATGCCAGTCCGAAGTTATGGCAGAAAGCAGCGCCCACCATCAGACCGATCACAGCCATAACGGAGTCGGTATTGCCTTCACCTGCCAGAATCAGCTGTCTTAAAGGACATCCGCCCAGAAGTACGCAGCCGAATCCTGCCAGCAGCATGCCGAGAGCATTCCAGAGAGCATCGGTATGGGCAATAGGCTGGCCGGCCATACCCAGTGTAAAATAAGTATTGCCTGTTACAGCGCCGAGAATGATATTGCCGATGCATGCGCTGACCAGAATTGCAATGAAACCGAACAGAAGTTTTGTCTCATGGAAGAGAATGGCATCACGGATGCCGCCTACCATACAGAGACGGGTACGCTGAGCCAGAATGCCGACAATGATACCTGCAGCCAGGGAAATGGCAATTGCTGCATGTTTGGCACCGGGACCTCCGTCAGCTTCAGTAAAATGAATAAAAGCAGGTGCAGCCACCAGCAGAATCAGAAATGCGATCTGGATCGTGGGGAATACGAATCCCTCCAGTTTCTGCATTTTGTAGCTTCTCTTCAGTGTATAGCCTCTGTTCAGGAAAAATACACCTGCAGCGATACCTGCAGCAAAGCCGATAATACCGAATAATGCGTTCAGGTCGCCGCCTGCCAGACGCAAAATCATCCGGAACGGGCAGCCAAGGAACATCAGGCAGCCGACCATGACAAAAAATCCCAGAATAAAACGGGTGACAGGGGCGGAGCCTCCGCGGGGAGCAAATTCTTTTGTTGCAAGAGCGATGATGCAGGAACCCAGTACCAGGCCGATGATTTCGGGGCGGATATACTGAACAGCTGCAGCAGAGTGGAGCCCCAGCGCACCGGAGGTATCACGCAGGAAGCATGCGATGCAGAAGCCCATGTTGGCAGGGTTTCCGAAATAAACCAGCGCAGCTGCAATCAGGCCGATAATTACGCCGGCCACAGTGATGAAAGTTTTTTCATTTTTCATATGTTTGTAGATCCTTTCTTTTTTTACAGGGGACGGGAGACTGTAAAAAACTGAGAAAATCCCCTGCAGTTAAAAGAATGATAACATGGATAAGCAAAATCTTCCAATTGATTTCCTGCTGAAAAAAGGCGGATATATAGATAAAACTGATAAATAAACTGAGAAAAAACAAAATAATCCTGTACGATTTGCATGATGAAGCCGGTTGTGATAAGATGATTTTCAGATGGACTCTTAAGAGAAATGAGGAATTTTACATGAGAAAAATTTATCTTGATCAGGCAAGTACGACATTTCCGAAACCAACGCAGGTACCGGAGGCCGTGTACCGGTATATGACGGAAAATGGTACCAATATTAATCGGGGTGGTTATGAGGATGCCTATACGGCAGAGGACATGGTACTGGAGACCAGAGAACAGCTGTGCCGCCTGTTTCATTTTGACCGGTGTGAAAATGTGATTTTTACGCCGAATATTACCACCAGTCTGAATATGATTCTGAAAGGCTTTTTAAATCCCGGTGATCATGTTCTGGTTTCTTCCATGGAACACAATGCTGTTATGAGGCCTTTGCGTCAGCTAAAGCAGCAGGGAGTCTGCTTTGACCGGATTCCCTGCTCGATAGAGGGGGAACTGCTTGCAGGGGAGATGGAAAAGCTGCTGAAGCCTCAGACCAGGGCAGTGATCATGCTGCATGCATCCAATGTCTGCGGTACGGTAATGCCGGCAGAACAGGTGGGGAGCTTCTGCAGAGAGCATGGTCTTAAATTCATTCTGGATACAGCGCAGACAGCAGGAGTACTGCCTGTGGATATGGAGAAGCTGGGAGTGGATGCTCTGGCATTTACAGGACATAAGGGGCTTCTTGGACCGCAGGGAACAGGCGGATTTTTGTGTACGGAGGAAATGGTATCCTCCATGACACCGCTTCTTTCAGGGGGAACCGGCAGTATTTCACATACAGAGGAGATCCCGTCTTTTATGCCGGATCGATTTGAGGCAGGGACTCCCAATCTTCCGGGAATTGCCGGCCTTCATGCGGCGCTGGATTATCTGGAAAAAACCGGAATACGATCCATATATGAAAAAGAGCTGAGGCTGACGGAGGCATTTCTGCAGCAGCTGCAGGAAATGGAAAATGCGCATCAGCGGGATGGAATCAGACCGTTCAGAATTGTGGGAAAACGGAATACGGAAAACAGGACGGCAGTGGTATCTATTCTGCCCTTAAAGCAGGATCCGGCCAGGGTGGCTTTTGAACTGGATTCCAGGTATGCAATCATGACCCGTGTGGGCCTCCATTGTGCGCCCAGTGCGCACAAAACCCTGGAAACTTATCCCACAGGAACCATTCGTTTTTCATTTGGACATACCAACACCATGGAAGATGTGGAAGAAGCAGCCAGGGCCTTGCAGGAATTGCTGCTGCAGTAAAATACTGCTGCCGCAAAAATACCGGTGTAACCGTCAATGGGAATCTACGGATGAAGCAGGATGGAATTGTCCTGCTTTTCTGTTACATAGCCGATGATTTCGGCACAGGGGATGCTGTCCTTCAGTTCCCGGATCAGTTTCTGTCCATCTTCTTCCTTTACTGCGATGAGCAGGCCGCCGGAGGTCTGAGGATCATATAAAATATCCTGCATGGCCAGAGGAATGGATGGATCAGCAGTTACTCCGGCTTCTGCAAAATGACGGTTGCGGTACGCACCGGCGGGAATCATTCCCATTTCTGCCATCTCAAAGGCTTCTTTGTGATAGGGGATGGAAGATACATTATAGTGGATGGTGGCATCGCTGCCCTGGGCCATCTCGAAACTGTGTCCCATGAGACCGAATCCGGTCACATCGGTACAGCTGTGTACCTCATATTTTACCATCAGGTCACGGGCTGCTTTATTCAGAGTGGCCATCTGTGCATAAATCCGGTTCATCAGTGCAGGATTGTCAATCATATCAGCCTTGGCAGCTGTGGTCAGAATTCCTACACCCAGAGGCTTGGTCAGAATCAGTACATCACCGGGGTGAGCACCGGAATTGGTCAGAACCTTTTTGGGATGCACAAAACCGGATACGGAAAGTCCGTACAGAGGCTGCGTGTTTTCGATGGTATGACCGCCGGTAATGATGGTGTCCGCCTCATAGGCTTTCTCATAGCCGCCGCGCAGGATCTCCTGAGTAGCTGCCTTATCCATATCAGCCGTTACACACATGACATTGAGTGCCAGCTTCGGCTGTCCGCCCATGGCGTACACATCACTCAGGGCATTGGTGGCTGCAATCTGTCCGAACATATAAGGATCATCCACGATCGGCGGGAAAAAATCAATGGTCTGCACCAGAGCTGTATCTTCCGTGATTACATAAACGGAAGCATCGTCACTTTTATCAAATCCCACGATCAGCCGCTCATCGAATCTTGTGGGAAAATCAGCCAGCAGTTTTGCCAGAGTTCCGGCTCCAACTTTGGCACCGCAGCCGGCACACTGAGCCAGTTTTGTCAGTTTTACTTCAGTTTCCATAAAAAGACTCCTTTATCTATTGAAGATTTCATACATTTAAGCATAACAGAATGACAGCAGGAAATCAAATTGAAAAACACAGAAAAGAAAGGCTATTTATAGACAGAAAGGATGGAAGCTGAAGAAACAGATTTACAGGCTTGTCATAATCAGTTTTATTCAATATAATAGAAATACTCTGAAAAAGGCTGGTGAAAATTATGTTGAAAAAAAATTGTCGGATAAAGGGAATAAAGCGGCTGCTTTGCGTTCTGCTTGTATTTGTGATGATGATCTTCTGCAGCGGCTGCGGAGACGTTGAAATCGTGATCCGCAGCGGACCGGACAGTACAAATGCGGTTTCCGGAGGGGAAGGCAGCGCAGAAAACAGTACGCTGGAGATGCATTTTCTGGATGTGGGGCAGGGAGACTGCACTCTGATTACCTGTGACGGGCACTCCATGCTGATTGATGCGGGAAAAAATGATCAGGGAACAGAGATTCAGTCCTATCTGGAAAGCAAGGGGATTACGGGATTTGATTATGTAATCGGTACGCATCCCGATTCGGACCACATAGGAGGACTGGATGTCATTCTGTACAAATTCGGTGCAAAGCATGTGTTTATGCCCGATTATTCCAAAGATACGAAAACATATGATGATGTGGTTCAGGTAATTAAAAATAAAAATCTGAAACGGCAGCAGCCGAAAGTGGGTTCCACCTGGAAGCTGGGAGGAGCGGAATTTACCATTGTGGCTCCCAATGATACATACGCAGGTCAGGCCAATGACTATTCCATCGGTCTGATACTGACTCATGGAGATAAGAAATTTTTATTAACCGGGGACGCAGAAGAGGATTCCGAAGCAGACATGCTGGAAAATGGCATTTCGCTGAAGGCAGATGTTTATAAAGCAGCTCATCACGGCAGCAAGACAGCCAGCACGGAAGAATTTATGGAAGAAGTTTCTCCGGAATATGTGGTGATCAGTGCAGGTGAAGGCAACAGCTACGGGCATCCCCATGCTGAAGTGCTCAACCGTCTGCGCTCCATGGGGGTAAAGGTTTTCAGAACAGATGAACAGGGTACCATTGTGTTGAAAAGTGACGGAAAGAACATCACATGGAACATGTCGCCCAGTGAGTCCTGGAAAGCAGGCGAACCGGGAAGTGCATCTCAGGCCACTGACCCGGATGACCGGAATGTATCGGAATCCTCATCCGGCAGCAAAAAATCTTCAAAGAAAATCACATATTACATCAACACAAACACCGGTAAATTCCATAAAGCGGACTGCCGCTATGCACCGGAAGAAGGAGCAGACAACTGTGAAACAACAACACTGTCAAAATCCGCACTGGAGAAAAAAGGGTATACGCCCTGCAGCTATTGCGTAAAATGACAGCAAAAAGTGCTTGACAAATCACTTTTTCTGTATTATTTTATTGTCAGATTGATAAACCGATGAGAAAGAGCAAGTAAGCTTATCACAGAAATCACAGAGAGCCGCAGGTGCTGAGATTGCGGTACGGATGGATAGGTCTGAATGGACTTTCGAGGGCGTTAAGCCGGGAACCGGACCCGTTATCCAGCCGGCATGCATGATGGTGCATGGAATGAGTGGACAATTACGTCAAAGTGAGTGGTCCCGCGGTTTATGATTTGATATTTACCGTCTCAGGCAGACAGCCTGAGGCGGTTTTTTGTTGTTGAAGCAGGAGAGATTCAGAATTCTCATACAGCTTCACAGTTTAGAACACAGGAATTGAATGGAGGAAACAGTTATGAAAAGAAAAATGGCAGCATTAATGTTAAGCGCAATGATGGCAGTGTCTTTAATGACAGGATGTGGAAGCAGCTCTGACAGTTCTTCCGGCGGCACCACAGCCGCAGCAGGAACAACAGAAGCCGGCCAGACACAGGGAAGCAGTGATGCATCCGCAGCAGGTGACTCCTACACGATCGGCATTTCGCAGTTTGCGGAGCACGGTTCTCTGGATAACTGCCGTGAAGGTTTTCTGGCAGGTCTGGCCGACAACGGAATCGTGGAAGGTGAGAATCTGACAGTGGAATATAAGAACGCACAGGCTGATACCGGTACGGCAGCCACCATCGCAGACAGTTTTGTATCTCAGAAAGTGGATATGGTATGTGCCATTGCAACACCTGCAGCAGCAGCAGCATATAATGCATGTATGGATACGGACATACCGGTTGTGTACACTGCAATCTCTGATCCGGTTGCGGCAGGCCTGGCCAATGAAGACGGAACTTCCACAGGCAATGTGACAGGTACATCCGATGTACTTCCTGTATCCGAACAGCTGAAGATGATCCGTACCATGATGCCCGATGCAAAGAAAATCGGTATCCTGTACACCACCAGTGAGGCAAACTCTGTCAGCACAATTGAAACATACAAGGAACTGGCCGGAGAATACGGATTTGAGATTGTTGAATCAGGTATCAATACAGTAAGCGAAGTTGAACTGGCAGCCACCGATCTGGTTACCAAGGTTGACTGCATCTGCAATCTGACTGACAATACTGTAGTTCAGGCACTGCAGGTTGTACTTGCACAGGCAAATACAGCAGGAATTCCCGTATTCGGCAGTGAGATCGAGCAGGTTAAGAGCGGCTGCGTAGCTTCCATGGGTATTGATTATGTGGAACTTGGCAAGGTTACAGGCCAGATGGCAGCAGGTATTCTGAAAGGCGAGACAAAAGCATCTGACATGAAATTTGCCGCAGCCGAAGCAGCACAGCTGTATGTTAACACAGCAGCAGCAGATAAGATCGGCATGAAGCTGGATGAAGCATATATCAGTGATGCAGTAGAAACCTTTGACGAAATTGTTGTAGAATAAACTCACAGAAAAATAAACTTTACTGTAGAATAAAATCACTCATAAGAGGTGTCATTGTGACTTTAGTATTAAGTGTTTTGGAACAGGGACTGATATATTCCATTATGGCAATGGGGGTATATATCACTTATAAAATTCTGGACTTTCCCGACATGACTGTGGACGGCAGTTTCCCCATGGGAGCAGCCATTGCGGCGGTCATGATCAGTAAGGATATCAATCCGCTGATTACCCTCCCCATCTGTTTTGCGGCAGGTGTTCTGGTGGGAATCTGTACAGGTGTTATTCATGTGAAAATGGGAGTCCGTGACCTGCTGGCCGGTATCATCATGTTTACAGGCCTGTACAGTGTGAATCTGAGGATTGCCGGAAGAGCAAATCTTCCTATTTATAATAAGGTGACGATTTTTGAAAACAAATTGACGGCAGCGCTTCCGGAAGTACTGAGTCCTTATCATAATCTGGTGATCATTCTGGTGTTTACTCTGCTTGTGAAATATATTCTGGACTGGTATCTGCGCACACGATCCGGATTTTTACTGCGGGCTGTAGGAGATAATGAGACAATTGTAACAGCCATGGGTATTGATCAGGGACGTGTCAAGATACTGGGACTGGCACTTGCCAACGGTATGGTGTGCATGTCAGGATGCATCTTTGCCCAGCAGCAGAGATATTTTGACATATCAATGGGTACCGGTACTGTTGTTATCGGTCTTGCCAGCGTAATTATCGGTACCAGCCTGTTTAAAAATGCTTCATTTTTGCGGGCCACATCATCGGTTATTATCGGTTCTCTTATTTACAAGGCATGTGTCGCCGTTGCAATCCGCTATATGGATTCTCAGGATCTGAAGCTGGTTACAGCTGTATTATTCCTGATTATTCTGGTCCTGGGACGGGAACGGAAAAGGAAGGTGAAATCAAATGCTTGAGTTACAGCATATTAATAAATACTATAATCCGGGTACAGTGAATGAACTCTGCCTGTTTAAGGATTTCAATCTGACTGTTTCCGACCGGGAATTTGTGTCTGTGGTGGGAAGCAACGGTTCCGGAAAAACATCCATGCTGAATCTGATCTGCGGAAGTATTGATCTGGACAGCGGAAAAATACTTTTCAACGGAGATGATCTGACAAAACAGAAGGATTTTATCCGTACACGAAAAATCGGCCGTGTATATCAGGATCCCGCCAAAGGAACCTGTCCCTCCATGACGATACTGGAAAATCTTTCCATCGCCGATAATAAAGGCAAACCCTACAATCTGAAGCGAGGGCTGAAAAAGCATAAAATTGATTACTATAAGGAACTGCTTCACGGGCTGAATCTGGGTCTTGAAGATAAGCTTTATACAAAAGTCGGCGCTCTTTCCGGCGGCCAGCGCCAGACACTGGCACTTCTCATGGCCACCATGACGCCCATCGAACTGCTGATTCTGGATGAACATACAGCAGCGCTTGACCCGAAAACAGCAGAGATTGTCATGGAACTGACAGATAAAGTGGTAAAGGAAAAACAGGTCACCACCATCATGGTCACCCACAACCTGCGCTATGCGGTGGAATATGGAAACCGCCTTCTGATGATGCATCAGGGCAATGTGGTGCTGGATAAAAAAGGTAAGGAAAAAGCATCCATGGACACGGAAGAGATCCTGACCATGTTCAATGAGATCAGCATTGAGTGCGGGAATTAACCGAAAGTAAAAATGGATTCATATTGACTGTTTTAATAAAAATATTAAGACTGCAGAAAGCGAAATAAATTCTTTTCGTTTTCTGCAGTTTTTTTAGTTGCTCATGTTGAGAAATAAAACAGTTGCCCAAAAAGGGTGAATACAAATTACTATCAGTAATTATAAAATATTACTGATAGTAATTGACACAAAACAGAATAATCTATATAATTATTTTAAATTAATAGTATAGAATAATAAGCATTGATTATTATTATAAATTCATAGCGGAAGAGCTTAAGATGATCAATAAATAGAGAAGAAATGCAAAAAGAAAGAGGATACAGATGAGTAGGATAAGAAAACACGATCTGCCATTGCGTGTTGTTAAATTGTTGAATTTGTTATTGATGACAGTAATATTTGCCGGGTCCTGGTATATGTATTATTCAGACAGGGCTTTTGTTCAGTATTATAATAAAGGAAATTATTTAATCATTCTGATATTTACGATTTTGTATTTTTTACTTGGCAGAGTATATGAAGCATTTCAGATCTCTCATTTCAGAATTTCCGAAATGATTTATAGTCAGTCTCTTGCAGCAGTCATTTCAGATGCCATAATGTATGTTATTATCTGTCTGCTTACATTAGACGCTCCGAATATATTACCACTTATGATGACATTTATCTGTCAGTTACTAATCTCAATATGCTGGTCTTTCTTGTCACATCGTTGGTATTTCAGTACCTTTATGCCCAGAAGAACAGCAGTTGTTTATGATGTTCGGGAAGGGCTGGAAAAGCTGGTAGATGAATATGGAATGGATGTGAAATTTAATGTAGTTAAGACACAGTATGTAAAAGAGTGTATAGAAGATCTTGATTCTCTGAACGACTGTGAAGTTGTGTTTATCAGTGGTGTGCACAGCCATGACAGGAATATTATTCTTAAACACTGCATGTATCATGCTATCAGTGTTTATGTGATTCCACGGGTAGGTGATGTCATTATGAGCGGTGCAAAAAAAATGCATATGTTTCATTTACCCATACTTCGGGTGGATCGATACAGTCCCAATATTGAGTATATCTTTGTCAAAAGAGTTTTTGATATTATTGTTTCCCTGTGTGCTTTGATTCTGGTATCTCCTGTCATGCTGATAACGGCAGCGGCGATAAAGGCAGTGGATCATGGGCCGGTGTTCTATAAACAATGCCGCCTGACTAAAAATGGTAAAAAATTTTATGTTATGAAATTTCGCAGTATGTATGTGGATGCAGAAAAAGACGGTATAGCCAGGTTGAGTACGGGAGAAAATGACAGCAGAATTACACCGGTCGGAAAAGTAATCCGGAAAATCAGAATTGATGAATTGCCGCAGCTGTTTAATATTCTGAAAGGGGATATGAGTATTGTGGGACCAAGACCGGAAAGACCTGAAATTGCAGAACAATACGAAAAGGAAATGCCGGAATTTGCTTTAAGGCTTCAGGCAAAAGCAGGTCTGACCGGCTATGCTCAGGTTTATGGAAAGTATAACACAACACCTTATGATAAATTACAGATGGATTTGATGTATATTGCTCATCCTAACTTTCTGGAAGATCTGAGAATCTGTTTTGCAACAATAAAAATTCTGTTTGAGCCGGAAAGTACAGAAGGTATTTCGGAAGGAATGATTACGGCAATGGAGATTGCCGGTCAGGAAGCGGCAGCGGCAGCTGTTGGAAATCAACAGAAATCGGGCTGAGGGAGCTTTGGAGCCATGTTAGTAAGTGTAATTATGCCAACCTATAACTGCGGTAAATACATTGAGCAGTCCATTCAATCCGTAATTGCCCAGACGGTTACGGATTGGGAAATTCAGATTGTAGATGACTGCAGTACAGATGATACAAAAGAGGTGTTGAAACCATATCTGGAAATGTATACCAACATTCACTATCATCGTCTGCAGAAAAACAGCGGGCCGGCTGTGGCCAGAACCGAGTGCATAAAAAGAGCCTCTGGAAAATATATAGCCTTTCTGGACAGTGATGATTTGTGGGCTCCTCAGAAGCTGGAAAAACAGATTGCATTTATGAAGGAATCAGGAGCAGGTTTTTCGGCAGCTGCCTATGCTTTGATGGATGAAAATGGTAATGACCTTCATATGATCTGTGTTCCACCGGCTAAAACGGATTATCGTAAATGTATCAGGCTTTCCAATCCGTTGGGAAATCTGACGGTGATTTATGATCAGGAGATACTGGGGAAATTTGAGGTACCTGAAATAAAAAAAAGAAATGATTTTGCTTTATGGCTTCAGATACTGAAAAAAACAGAGTACTGTTACGGCATGGAAGAAGTGCTGGGAACATATCGTCTGGGGAGAAGCGGAAGCGTCAGCAGTAATAAGCTGGCTCAGATCAAATATCATTGGCAGCTTTATCATGAGATCGAAAAACATAATACTATGAGGAGTGTGTTTGAGATCGGATGCTGGGCTTTTGTTAAGGGAACTGGCATAGGTTTGGACAGAAGGAAAAGCTGATTCAAAATGATGAATTTGCTGGAAAATATGAAAAAGAATGAGGAATAAGGAAATGACCAGTCTGTACGATAATAAAATGACAGTTGTGTTTATAGGTTTTGATGGTTACAGTGATTTGTGGGATGATTGTATGGATTTATACCGCAGATTCTGGCCTGACTGTCCGTATCGGACTCTATTTGTCAATAATGAAAAGGAAGCGGCTTTTGAAGGAATTGATGTAATTCACGCAGGAGCAGATGCTGAGTGGAGCAAAAAAGTGCAGATTGCCATAGAAAGAGTACATACCCCCTATATTTGCCTTCTTCTGGAAGATTTTCTGGTGGGGGATACCATTAATACACGAAAAGTTAAAAACAGTCTGGAGTTTATTGAGAAGCATAACATACGATATTTTAAACTGGTTAATATGAACCGGGCTGTGAAGAATCGGGATCCGCATTATGGAGAATACAGATTTCTGCATGTAATCCAACAGTCAGATGAGTATGGGGTAAGTCTGCAGGCGGCTGTCTGGAGTAAAGAATATCTCAGTGAACTGCTTGGTACGGATAATTACAATGCATGGACTTTTGAATTTAATCGTGTGAGAGAAGCAGCAGGGAAACCGGATATTCCAAATCCCGGATGCGTATTTGATGAACGTAATATTTTAAATCTTCATCATGGAGTCATTCAGGGGAAATATCTGCCGGGAACAATAAAATATTTTCAGCGCCTGGGAATTAATCTGAATGTGAAACGGGAAGTTATGAGCCGGATGCAGTATTATAAGCTCCGTCTGATATCGCGGGGAAAGTATATGCTGCCCAGATCGATGAGAAATCCATTGAAAAAAATACTGGAGAAAATGGGAATGAAATTTGTTTCCACAGTCAGAGATAAATAAGAGGAAGCATGAATATGGAAAAAGAAATATTTGACTATGTTTTTGTAGTTCTTGTGTACAGAAATTATCAGGATCTGGATGAACTGATAGTCAGTATCAGTAAGACAATCGTTAATTACAGGATTCTCGTAGTTAATTCCTACTATGATGAAGATTCAGAAAAAAAAGTACGATTTGTTGCTGATAAATATCACTGTGATTTTATTAATGTTGAAAACCGAGGCTACAGCTATGGCAATAATCATGGAATTAAATATGCAGCTGATCATTATAGATTCCGGTATCTGGTTGTTTCCAATCCGGATATTATCATTGGAAAGTTTCCTCAGAATTGTCGGGAATTGAAAGGCGATATTATAGCACCGGAAATAATTGCTGCTTCCGGGAAGCATCAGAACCCCATGCATATCAGAGAAAACAGAGTTTCCGAATGGTTGATCTACAAAGGTTTTAAAAAACAGAACAATCTTCTGATTTTAGCCGGAATCGGTATGAATAAAATCCTCAGAGAAATCTTTCTTAGAATCAGGAAACCCACAGAGGACAGCAAAATTAAAATTTTTGCGGCACATGGAAGTTTTGTTATTTTTTCCAGCAGGGCAATCCGGAAGCTGGGTACGGCTCCATATGATGAAAACATATTTCTGTTTGCAGAGGAATCAGTGCTTGGGATAAAAGCAAAAAGAGAAGGTCTGATTACAACGTACATGCCGTGTATACGGGTAAATCACAAGGAGGACGGAAGCATGAAGCTGGGTGGGATTTCAGTAAATAAAGAGCTTGCCAGAGCGAATATTTATTATTACGAAACATACCGAATGAAAAAACAAAGGTGATATCATGTTTAATTCCAATACAATAGATAAAGCTGAGTTTATTTTATTCATGGAGAGATTAAAAAATGAAAATCAGCAGTACAAACAATTGTCAGGTTCAAAAGAATTAAAAATGGGAGTCTATTTAAGGGACTTTATAAATGCATTTAAATCTTTGGAATCCTTGAAAAAATTCATAAAAAATACAGATGGAAAATTTCGCTGGAAGTTACTCTGCAGAAAATATCCCATCAGACATCCGGATTCATATAATACAGAGTGCAATTATTTTTCGGATGAAAAATTTATTGTATATACCTGCATTTTCGGGAATTATGATATTCCTCAGGAACCATTGTTCAAACCGGATAATTGTGAGTTTTACATCATTACAGATCAGGATGTGCCTGATGGTTCTTTATGGAGAAAGATAGATGTAAAGGAGCAGATTCCCGGTTACGACGGATTAACCAATGCGGAGAAAAATCGTTTCTGCAAAATGATGCCTCATGTGATTTTTCCCGATGTCAGGAAATCAGTTTATATTGATGGGAATATAAAAGTAGTGTCAGATTTAACGGAATTTATCAATAAGGATCTGCGTTGTGGAATGCAGTTTCATAACCATAAAGCCCGAACCTGTGTTTATGATGAGATAGAAGCATGTAAGATTATCAGGAAAGCATCATCGCAATCACTGAATGATTATGGTAAGTATCTGCAGAAACAGGGCTTTCCGAAACACTATGGCATGGTGGAATGTAATGTGATCGTGAGAGATCATTGCAATGAACGAACCTGCCGAATTATGGAGCAATGGTGGGATGATTTCTTAAATCATACTGTGAAAAGAGATCAGTTGTCGTTACCCTGTTTATTGTGGAAAAATGGGATTAAGATAGATCAGGTTAATAAACTGGGGAATAACGTTCAGGATAATCCGGCTTTAAGAGTGACCGGACATAGATAAATTTACAGGAGAAAAATGTATGTTCTATCTGTTTCTATATGTGATCGTTCTTCTGGCGGGTTTGTATTTATGTCGGGTTCGGCTGGTATTTGAACGGGAAAATGATTTTAGAAGAAAAAAGCGCGTGCAGGGATGGAATGCTTTTCTGGTGTTTGCTTTTGTGCTTTTTGTATTAGTTGCAAGCTTTCGCTCCAGTGAAGTTGGTGCAGATACTTATTCCTATGCGGTATTATTTAATAAATTTGCTGACGGAGAATCATTCGAATCGGTAAAATCAATCGCTTCAACAATTGAAATCGGATATCTGGTGTTCATTAAAATTATAAGTATGTTTACGGATAATACTGTAATTTTTTTTATGGTTCACTCCATTATAATATATGGCTGTTTTTTGAAGTATCTGAAGGAAAACAGTGAAGATGTGATAATGAGCGTAATGTTTTTTACAGCACTTTGTTTCACAAGTACTTTTAACATTATGAGACAGTATCTGGCAATCGGACTGGTATTGTCAGCACTTACCATGTTCAGAAAAAAGAAGCGTTTCCAGGCTTCAGGGTTATGTGCTGCATCTCTATTGATTCACAGGGCATCTATAGTCATGATTCCGATTATATTTATTGACAAAATAAAAAACAAAAGCTTCTGGTTTTTGAATCAGTACTCCTTTTGTTAGGTATAGTTATCAGTATTCCGGGAGTATTAAATAAAATTCTTATGCTTATGAATTACAGCAGATATATTGACAGTTATCACATGGCTGCTGCAGATTCATCAGGTTTGATGGCATATATTTATTTGCTGATTGTGTTAATTGGACTTGGAATCATTTATCTTCAGAAAGCACAATTGGATGATAATTATTATTTTAATTTGATGATCTGTTCTGTGGGTGCCATGTTTGCGATTATGACAACAGGAAACGAGATGTTTGCAAGAGCTGGGGCAGGCTATGCATATTTTTTTATAATCCTGTTTCCTATGGTTGTTAAAAAACTGTTTGGCCGGAAAGGCAGTTATCGCACTGCCTCAGCCATTATATATATTCTTTTGTTTGCAGCTGCCTATGCTACAGGACGGGGATATACGTATTCTCTGACAACGTTCTGATATGGGAGATAAGTATGACTTTTGCAGAAATTAAAAATAAAATACTTAAAATAGTTCCGGATAAGCTCTATCTCATAATGAGATACAGAAGCAGATTCGGCAGAAAACCTGATCTGCAGAATCCGGTTACATTTAATGAAAAAATTCAATGGCTCAAGCTGTATGACAGAAAGCCTCTTTATACACAAATGGTTGATAAATATGAAGCCAAGAAATTTGTTGCTGAAAAGGCCGGTTCGGAATATGTTATCCCCACACTTGGTGTATGGGATCATTTTGATGAAATAGATTTTGACAGTTTGCCGGATCGATTTGTTCTTAAGTGCACACATGATAGCGGCGGAGTGGTAATTTGCAGAAATAAAGAAAGCTTTGATATGGAAGCTGGAAAAAAGAAAATCAATAAAAGCTTATCCCGCAATTTCTATTGGATTGGAAGAGAATGGCCATATAAAAATGTAAAACCCCGGATCATTGCAGAGGCTTATCTGGAAGATCTGAATAACAGAGACTTAAAGGATTATAAAATATTCTGTTTTAATGGCAAACCGGAGTTCTGTCAGGTTATTGTGGATAGAAGCTCCAATGAAACTATTGATTTTTTTGATATGAACTGGGTTCATCAGGAGTTTACAGGTTTGGGTTTTCCTCATAAACCGCACAGCAGCTCGGTTATTCAGAAACCGGCTAATTTTCAGAAAATGAAAAAGCTGGCGGCATTTTTTTCAAAGAACATTCCGTTTTTACGAATGGATTTCTACGAGGTTCAGGGGAAGCTGTATTTTGGAGAATTTACTTTTTATCCGGCGGATGGATTCGGAAGTTTTTATCCGGAGGAATGGAATACAAAAACAGGAAACATGTTGTCTATTGACAGTTTAATGGTTGACAGATAGAGGGAGGATATGAGAGGTAAAAGACTGGCCCGGAATACAATTTCATCTTTGGTTTTTCAGGTTACTACAATTATATGCGGGTTTATATTGCCGAAGCTTATTTTAAACTATTTTGGTTCGGAGGTTAATGGACTTGTTAACTCAATTACGCAGTTCCTCCAGATCATTGCTTTTCTGGAACTGGGTGTCGGAGCGGTTGTCCAATCGTCACTTTATAAACCGCTGGCCGAAAAAGACAATACTTCCATAAGTGAAATTATCGCTTCTGCAGATAAGTTTTTTAACCGTCTTGCCCGGATACTGGCTGTTTATATTGTTGTACTTGTTATTGTATATCCGTATCTGGCCAATCAGAATTTCGGGTGGTCTTATACGGCAGGACTCATTGCAGCAATGTCAATCAGTTCATTTGCTCAATATTATTTCGGTGTTGTTGACAGACTGCTTTTAACAGCTGACCAGAAAGGATATATTCAGTATAATGCACAGACGATTACACTGATTTTGAATACAATAACATGTGCTGTTTTGATATGTCTCGGAGCGTCTATCCATTTGGTTAAATTAACCACATCGGTAATTTATCTGGCCCGTCCTGCGGCAATCAGGATATATGTTAATAAAAACTACAGGATAGATAGAAAAATACAATATACCGGTGAACCCATCAAACAGAAATGGAATGGAGTGGCCCAGCATGTATCGGCAGTAGTGCTGGATGGAACGGATTCGATTATTCTGACGGTTTTTTCAACACTTTCGGATGTGTCAATTTACTCGGTATATCATTTGGTAATATATGGAATCAAGCAGCTGTTTACATCCATGACCCGGGGAGTACAGTCACTGCTGGGAGAATTGTGGGCGAAACAGGAGCTTGATGAACTGAAAAAGATATTTTCTCTCACAGAATGGGCGATCCATACAGGAACGGTTTTTGTATTCGGATGTACAGGAATACTGATATTACCATTCGTTCAGGTTTATACAAACGGTGTTGCGGATGCAGACTATTATCAGCCCCTGTTTGCTGTACTGATTACCATGGCTCAGGCTGCACATAGCTTGCGGCTGCCGTATAATATTATGATTTTAGCCGCCGGTCATTATAAGCAGACACAGAATAATTATATTATTTCAGCTGTATTAAATATTGTTATTTCTATTATAGCTGTAAATATTTGGGGACTGACAGGCGTGGCAATTGGTACACTGGCCGCAATGTCATATCAGACCATATGGATGGCAGTATATGATTTCAGATGTATTATGAAAAGTTCAATGGGGACTTTTTTCCGGCAGCTTTCAGCAGATGCTATTACTGTGATAGCTGTGGTTATATGTACACGCTGGATCCATATGAATGGTATTTCGTATGCGGAATGGATTGTTATGGCAATAAAAACAACTGTTGTGTCCGGAGCTGTTGTGATTGGTATAAATTGTCTTTTCTATAAAGAAAAAATCGTTTATGTGCTAAAGAAAATAAAAAAATAACGGGAAAATGAGGATTTGCAGATGAAAAAAAGAGATCCTAAAATAGATATTCTGCGCGGTTTTGCAGCAGTAATTGTGGTGGCCGGTCATACATTGCAGCAGTTTGACGGTGCAGAAAACAATATTATATTCAATATTATATTCAGTGTTCAGATGCCTTTGTTCATGATGATTTCAGGATATGTCCATGTGTTTTCAGGGTCTTTATCAACAATTAATGAACTTGCAGAATATATCAGAAAAAGGATGCTGACTCTTTTGCTTCCATGGCTTAGCTGGTCAGTAATTGCGTATCTATTATTATGCCGTGATCCTGTTTTCAGTTATATAAGATATGCTGCTTATAAGATGGAGGTGGCTTTCTGGTTTCTGTTTTCCCTGTGGTCAATAGAAATGATTTACAGTGTCAGCAGGTTTTTATCCGGGAAAATATTTTACAAAGTTAAAAGAAACATACTGGTTAATCTGATTTTTTATGGAGTCGGCTGTCTGGTTCTGCTTTTTATCGGTTTATGGCAGGGGATAACATTCATGGCAATCAAATATACTCTTTATTATTCCATATTTTTCTGGTTTGGTATTTTTGCCGGAAAATACAGAAATTCCGGACTGTGGGATAATTCCGCAAGGATCAGAGAAATTGTATTTGCACTGAATATTATTCTGTATGCGGTATTGATCGCACATTTTAATATAATCAGGATGCCTGACAGTCCTTTGAACATTGTAATAAGAGCAATGATTTCGATTTCGGCATGCTGGATCGCTCTGGAGATTATTGACCGAATAGATCTGAAAGATAACATTGCAGCAGCTTTTTTTCAGTGGGTAGGTACTCAATCACTGGAATTGTACGTTGTTCATTATTTTGTTGTAAGATTACTTGATACTTCCGGATATAGTGTAACAATTGTTGACGGATTTGGTTTTGCAATTGTGTATTTTGTTATTGTTATCCTGATTTCTTTTGCAGTCATATGGATTTTAAAGAAAAGCAGGATATTGTCACTTGTATTATTTGGGAAGAAACTTCCTGTGTATCAGACAGGAAAGTGAGGAAGTTAAATGAAAGGTATTATTTTAGCCGGGGGATCCGGAACAAGGCTGTATCCATTAACCATGGTAACGAGCAAGCAGCTGTTGCCGATCTATGATAAGCCAATGATTTATTATCCGCTTTCGGTATTGATGAATGCAGAAATCAGGGATATTCTGATCATTTCTACTCCTGCGGATACGCCCCGTTTTCAGACACTTCTGGGAGATGGACACCAGTTTGGGATAAATCTGCAGTATACGGTTCAGCCCAGTCCGGACGGTCTTGCTCAGGCATTTATTATTGGTGAAGATTTTATCGGAGATGATGCTGTTGCAATGGTACTTGGCGATAATATTTTTGCCGGGCATGGTCTGAAAGAGAGGCTGAAGACAGCCGTGCTCAATGCTGAAAATGGTAAAGGTGCTACTGTGTTTGGATATTATGTTGATGATCCGGAGCGTTTTGGAATCGTGGAATTTGATAAAAACGGAAAAGCAGTCAGTATTGAAGAAAAGCCGGCGAAACCTAAAAGCAATTATTGTGTAACAGGTTTGTATTTTTATGATAATCGTGTTGTTGAGTATGCGAAGAATCTGAAACCGTCAGCAAGAGGAGAACTGGAAATTACAGATATTAATCAGATTTATCTGGAAGACGGAACGCTCCATGTGGAATTGCTGGGGCAGGGTTTTACTTGGCTTGATACCGGGACACATGAAAGCCTGGTGGATGCTACAAATTTTGTAAAAACAATAGAAACTCATCAGCATCGGAAAATCGCTTGTCTTGAAGAAATTGCTTATCTGAACGGATGGATTACAAAAGAGGACGTTCTTGAAATATATGAAATTCTGAAAAAAAGCCAATATGGACAGTATTTAAAAGATGTTGTTGATGGCAAATACATAGATGTAATGCATTAATGAGAGGAATGATATAAATGGTTATTGTCATAACTGGAGGAGCGGGATTTATTGGTTCCAATTTTATATTTTACATGTTGAAAAAATACCCGGATTACAGGATTATCTGTCTGGATAAACTGACATATGCAGGGAATCTGAGCACTCTGGCACCTGTAATGGATCATGTGAATTTTAAATTCGTAAAAGCTGACATATGTGACAGAGATGCGGTGTATCAGCTTTTTGAGAATGAAAAGCCTGATATGGTTGTTAATTTTGCAGCGGAAAGTCATGTTGACAGGAGTATTGAAAATCCTGAGATTTTTCTGGAAACCAATATTATCGGAACAGAAGTGTTAATGGATGCCTGCCGCAGATATGGTATTGAGAGATATCATCAGGTTTCTACGGATGAAGTATATGGTGATCTTCCACTGGACAGACCGGATCTGTTTTTTACGGAAAACACCCCGATTCATACCTCAAGCCCCTATTCCAGCAGTAAAGCTTCTGCTGATCTTCTGGCACTTGCTTATTACAGGACCTACGGTTTGCCGGTATCTGTATCAAGATGCAGCAATAATTACGGACCGTATCAGTTTCCGGAAAAACTGATTCCTCTTATGATTGTAAACTGCCTGAATAATAAGCATCTGCCTGTTTATGGTGAGGGTTTGAATATTCGTGACTGGTTATATGTGGAAGATCATTGTAAAGCTGTTGATTTAATTATTCATAAAGGAAAAGCAGGGGAAATTTACAATGTAGGCGGTCACAATGAAATGAAAAACATTGATATTGTCAGGCTGATCTGTCAGTATCTTAATAAGCCTGAGAGTCTGATTACATATGTAACCGATAGAAAAGGGCATGATATGCGTTATGCAATTGATTCTACAAAAATTCATGATGAGCTGGGATGGTATCCGGAAACAAAATTTGAAGATGGAATTATAAAAACCATTCAGTGGTATCTGGATAATAGAGAATGGTGGCAGACGATTATATCCGGTGAGTATCAGAATTATTATGAGAAAATGTATGGAGACAGGGGTATATAGAGAATGAAAATATTAGTCACCGGAGCAAACGGATATCTGGGTCAGGGTATCGTTAAGACATTACTGGATCATGGTCATCAGGTAGTGGCAGCAGATTTTTCTGTGCAGCACGTTGATGACAGAGCAGAAAAAAAAGAATGCAATTTATTTGAAATGGATCATCCATATGAATATTTTGGAAAACCCGATGTTTTACTGCATCTGGCATGGAGGGACGGATTTGTACATTATTCGGATGCTCATATTGAAGATCTTCCAGGACATGTTGCTTTTATTAAAAACATGGCGCTTTCAGATATTACGACGATTGCTGTTATGGGGAGTATGCATGAAATCGGTTTTTATGAGGGAAGTATTGATGAAACAACTCCCTGTCACCCGGAAAGTTTTTATGGAATAGCTAAAAATGCCCTCAGGGAAGCAGCACAGATCCTGACAAAACAAAATGATAAGAATTTTCAGTGGCTCAGAGGATACTATATTGTTGGAAATACAAAATCCGGTTCATCCATATTTTCCAAAATAACAGCTGCTGCTGAAAAAGGGATAAAAACATTTCCATTTACTTTAGGATTAAATCAATTTGATTTTATCAGCTATGAAGAGTTCTGTCTGCAGGTCAGTGCGGCTATCGAACAGGATAGAATCAACGGTATTATTAACATATGTTCCGGACGTCCTGAAAGACTTGCAGACCGTGTGGAAAGATTTATCGCAGAAAACAAATACGATATTAAACTTGAATATGGTGCTTTTCCTGACAGACCCTATGATTCAAAAGCAGTCTGGGGAAATGATAGTAAAATACGTAAAATACTGGCCGGCAGGTTATTGGAAAAGGAAGTAGTATGAGATTTTTAGTGACAGGAGTCAATGGTCAATTGGGGCATGACGTAATGAACGAACTTGCCGTAAGAGGACATGAAGGAATCGGAACAGATATTACATCTGAATATAATGGTATAGCCGGTGAATCGTCAGTAGCAGGCACGCCTTACGTATCGATGGATATTACAGATAAAAAAGCAGTTGACAGGATAATCAGAGAAGTAAATCCGGACGGAGTAATCCACTGTGCTGCATGGACAGCCGTTGATATGGCTGAAGAAGAGGATAAAGCCGAAACAGTCAGAAAAATAAATGTGGATGGAACGAAAAATGTTGCGGATGTGTGTAAGCTGCTGGATTGCAGGATGACGTATATTTCAACAGATTATGTTTTTGACGGAAAAGGAACAGAGGCCTGGAAGCCGGATTGCAAAAACTTCAATCCTCTTAATGTTTACGGAAGAACGAAGCTGGAAGGAGAACAGGCAGTTTCCGGCATATTGAAAAAGTATTTTATTATACGGACTGCTTGGGTATTTGGACTGAATGGCAGAAATTTTGTGAAAACGATTCTCAATGCCGGAAAAACGCATGATATGGTTCGTGTAGTGAATGATCAGATAGGAACTCCTACTTATACGTGTGATCTGGCAAGGTTGATTGTGGATATGAATGAAACTGAAAAGTATGGCTATTATCATGCTACAAATGAAGGCGGTTTTATCTCATGGTATGATTTTGCATCTGAGATTTTCAGACAGGCGGGGATAACAACCGGTATTGTTCCGGTTACCACAGAAGAGTATGGCTTATCAAAAGCAGTTCGTCCTTTTAATTCCAGACTGGATAAGTCAAAACTGGCAGAAGCAGGATTTGAACCGCTTCCGGTCTGGCAGGATGCATTGAAAAGATATTTGAAAGAAACAGGTGAAATAGAATGGGGCAGATAAAAGTTACAGAATGTCCGATCAAAGGACTCTATATCATTGAACCGACTGTTCATGGTGACAGCAGAGGTTATTTTGTTGAAACATACAATCAGAATGACATGCATGAAGCCGGTCTTGACATGGTATTTGTTCAGGATAACCAGTCCATGTCAGTGAAAGGAGTACTTCGCGGTCTGCATTTTCAAAAGCAGTATCCGCAGGGCAAGCTGGTGCGTGTAATCAAAGGATCGGTATTTGATGTGGCGGTTGATCTCCGCTCGGGCAGTGAAACCTATGGACAATGGTACGGGGTGGAACTTACGGAAGAAAATAAAAAACAGTTTTATATATCAGAAGGTTTTGCGCATGGTTTTCTGGTATTGTCTCCAACAGCCGAGTTCTGCTATAAAGTCACGGATTTCTATCATCCCGGTGATGAAGGCGGGCTGGCATGGAATGATCCGTCAATTGGAATACAATGGCCGGGGATTAAGGGCGTTTATAATGGAACAGCCAGTGCAGCAGGATATACGCTCTCGGATGGAACCCCGCTTATTTTAAGTGATAAAGATCAGAAAATGGAGAATATGAGCTATGAAACCCAGAATGAATAAACTGCAGAGTATATGTATGCTGCTGCTGATTGTATTTCCGTTTTTTACAGGATTGTACTTCGAGTATCAGTCATGTGCTGCTTCAGTGGTTCTGTTTCTGGTGCTGGTGTATATAAAGCGCAGTACGGGACATTTATATTTTCGGCTGAATGATGCATCCGCTGCGGTACTGGTACTGGTTCTTTTTTACGGTATCAGCGTCGGTTATGCGGTTGACAGGGGTCTGGCTTTGTGGGGATTCTTCAAGTTCCTGCCGCTTTTCCTTTTTCTGCTGGTGATGTTTCAGCTGAAAAAAGAAGAGCGTCTGCAGCTGTTTTGGCAGATTCCCTTTACGGGGGCTGTCATGACGGTGGGATCGCTGATGATTTCCATGATACCGGTGTTCAGGAAATATGTGCAGGTCAGCGGGCGGCTGGGAGGCTTTTTCCAGTATCCCAATACATTTGCCATGTATCTTCTGATCGGGCTGATCGTGCTGTATGCGGGAGATCTGCAGTATACAGCTTTACAGAAAACGGTACTGACAGTTTTTCTGGCCAACGGGATCCTGACATCGGGAAGTCGTACGGTTCTTGTACTGACAGCAGCCGCAGTGCCGGTGCTTGCAGCAGGCTGCGTGATCTCTGCTCCAATTAAGGGAAAAGCAGAGGAAAAAACGGGTCGGAAAAAGACAGGGATTCTGCTGTTTATTGCTGTACCGGTACTGATATTGATACTGATACTGGCTGCGGCGGCAGCATATTATATGGGAGTGACCGAATACTTCACTTCATACACTGCTTTTTTCAGTACATTCTGGGGAAGACTGCTGTACTTCAGGGACGCACTGGGACAGATTGCAGTACATCCTTTTGGCCTTGGGTATATGGGCTACTATCTGACCCAGAGTTCATTTCAGACGGGCGTCTATTCAGTTATGTTTGTGCATAATGATCTGCTGCAGATTCTTCTGGATGTGGGCTGGATTCCGGCCTTATGTGTTCTGGCAGCGCTGGGAAAAGCACTTTTTTCCGGAGAACAGTACCGGACCCAGAAACTGGTTCTGATATTTCTCGGACTTCATTCTCTCTTTGATTTTGATCTGCAGTATGTGGTCATGTTTTTCATCATGATACTGACGTGGAATCTGGAATCGGAGAGAAAAAAAATTCTGTTGGGTGCGACTTTACCATTCGTATCGCTGTTTATACTGGCGGGTGTTTATATCG
Organism: Lachnospiraceae bacterium; assembly: GCA_034086685.1. Taxonomy (GTDB): domain Bacteria; phylum Bacillota; class Clostridia; order Lachnospirales; family Lachnospiraceae; genus TWA4. Next base: position 2,447 of record JAXDZY010000028.1, on the reverse strand, counting down.
GAGCTGGAAATCTGGTTTATTATACAGGAAAGCAGAAGCTGGCTCTGAAGATCTATCCGTATAATTCATTTGCCGAGATCAGGTTGTTGTCCATGACATCAGATGTGGAGGAACTGGAAAACATTGCAGAGGATCTTCTAAAGCGCAATGACCGCATTGCACCGGCATGGGATGCAAAAGCGAAGGCTTCATATTCACGGGGAGATTTTGCCGGTGTGCTGGAAGCAAAACGGAAAGCTCTGGAGCTTTCTCCTTATGATCTGAGCATATACGAGGATTACTTTGCCATGTTGACTACAGGTGTGGAACTGTATGAAAAAACAGGAGATGAGTACAGTGCAGCAATCTGCAGAGAGGAAATTGAAGGTCTGCAGGAGCGGCTGGATGAGGTCAGAGACAGAACCTCATCCCCTGCATGGAAAATCAAGGATCAACCGCAGCTGGAAATGCCGGAGGAATACAGGATTTATCTGGAAGAAATGAAACCGGAGAAGTAAAAAGAAAACAACGTACGGAGTACGATTAAAATAGAAAAAAGAAGGAGGAAACAACGTATGACGGAATTTATTAAAAAAAGATTCAGTCTTCTGCTGGCGGTACTGCTGGTATTTAATGGCGTACCGTTGAACGTGGCTGCAGAAGAAGATACAAGTGAGGAAACAGAAAAAGTATTGGATGTTGTATCTGAAACAGTTTCTGTTTCGGATGAAGCTGCTTCAGAAAATGTTATTGGCAGCGGAACCTGTGGAGAGAATCTGAAATGGGAATTGACTGCTGACGGTTTGATGACGATCAGCGGAAGCGGGGAAATGGATGACTGGTCATATGACAATAAAAATCCGTGGTATGATATCAGAGAGGAAATTTTCAAAGTAATTATTGAAGAAGGGATTACTACTGTAGGTGAAAGAGCATTTGAAGAATGCTGTAATTTGGTCAGTGTTGATCTGCCGGAAGGAATAATTTCTATTAATTTTTGGGCATTTTATGATTGTGTTAATTTGAAAGAAGTCAATTTCCCTGAAACACTTGAAAATTTAGAAGGGTGTGCATTTTACAACTGCAGTAGTCTTAATTCAATTAGTTTCTCTGAAAATACTTCATATATAGGTGCGGAGGCATTTTACAATTGTAGCAGTCTTACAGAAATCAGACTTCCTTTGAAAATTACAAGTGTAGAAAACGAAACTTTTTATGGATGCGGTAGTTTAAAAGAGATTGAACTTCCACATGGAATTACCGTTATAGGATATTCTGCATTCTATAATTGCAGTAATTTGCAGACAATTAATCTTCCTGATACGATAACAGAAATTGGCTGGGGAGCATTTTATAATTGTAAAAAACTGGAATCTGTATTGAATCTGCCGGAAGGAATGACTGAAATACCTTTTTCGGTTTTTCAGAACTGTGAAAAACTTACAAAGATCCATATTCCATCGGAAGTTACTCGTATTGATAACTGGGCATTTGAGGGATGTAGCAGTCTGGCTGATTTTGAGATGCCGGATCAGCTTACTTCAATTGGAGAAGATGCTTTTTCAGGATGTTCCAGCTTAACAGTCATTGATATACCCAAAACCGTTGAAACAATCGGAGAGGGTGCATTTGTTGGATGTCGACAATTGAAGGAATTTCGTGTTGACAAAGATAATTCTGCATATTGTTCTGTTGATGGAGTTCTTTATACAAAGGACCGGTCAAATTTGGTTACTTATCCTAATCAAAAAGGGTCAGTATTCACTATTCCTGATACAGTAACAGAAATCTCTTATGCAGCATTTCTGGCCTGTGATAATTTAGTCAAGGTTGAAATACCTGAAACAGTGGTAACGTTGGGAAGAGGTGTTTTTCAGAAATGCAGTTCATTAAAAGAAGCTGAATTGCCTGAAACAATGGATTCAACAGGATACTATACTTTTGCCGATTGTGACTCATTAACAGATGTCCGGCTTCATTCTGGAATAACAACAATAACGTCATGTTCTTTTAAAAATTCCAGAGGATTGGAAGAAATTACAATTCCCGAAAATGTTTCGGTAGTTGGAATAAGTGCATTTAGAAATTGTTCCGGTTTGAAACGTATTGTATTTACAGGAAATGCCCCTGAATTTCCAGATACAGAAGAAAATTATTATACTATTTTCAGAGGTGTAACTGCAGATGCATATTATCCTGCTGATAATGAGACATGGACAGAGGATGTGTTCCAGAATTATGGTGGTACGTTAACATGGATTCCGTATGATGAAACATTGAAGATTACCTCTCAGCCTTCCGATTACACCGGTAAAGCAGGAGATACCGCTTCGTTTACCGTTGAGGCATCAGGAGAAAACCTTACATATCAGTGGCAGTATCAGAACGTGGGAAGCAGTGCCTGGAAAACATCCGGCCAGAGTGGAAATAAAACCGGCACACTGTGTGTACCGATTACCGAGAGCAGA
>JAXDZY010000135.1:0-49620 GCA_034086685.1 Lachnospiraceae bacterium | reverse complement strand
GGAAAGAAGATAGTAAGGGATCCGCTTTTTAGCGGACGCCAGTAGCAACGCTTGCGACACCGCCTTTTTAGGCGCAGCAGTAATATGGCCCTTTTTAGGGCCTACCCCAAACCACCAGTTGAACTGGTGGTGGGTGACTTATGATAATACGAGGAGACAGTAATATGAATGCAGATCAGTTATTAATGGAAGCTTCACAGCTTAAAGACACAATTATTTCGAACAGAAGATACCTGCACAGTCATCCGGAGACAGGGTTTGATCTGACGGAAACAAAGGCTTATGTAAAACAGCAATTGACAGATATGGGCTATGAGCCGGCTGAGTGCGGCAGGGCCGGCCTCATCGCCGTTGCAGGAGGGAAAAAAGAAGGAAAGGTATTTATGATCCGTGCGGATATGGATGCGCTGCCCATCAGAGAAGAGGCGGACGTGGAATTTGCATCTTCCAATGGAAGAATGCATGCCTGCGGACATGATATGCATACCTCCATGCTTCTGGGGGCAGCCAGACTGCTGAAGCAGCATGAAGACGAAATTCAGGGAACTGTTAAGCTGATGTTTCAGCCGGCTGAAGAGATATTTGAGGGATCCAATGATATGATTGAGTCCGGTCTGCTGAAAAATCCGGATGTGGATGCGGCGCTGATGATCCATGTGATGGCGGGTATGCCTTTCCCCGCAGGGACAGTGATTGTTTCTTCTCCGGGTGTCAGTGCTCCCGGAGCGGATATTTTTCAGATTAAGGTAAAAGGAAAAGGCTGTCACGGTTCCATGCCCAACATGGGTGTTGATCCGCTGAATGCGGCTGCACATATTCTGATTGCCCTGCAGGAGATCAATTCCAGAGAAATTTCTGTTATGGATCAGGCAGTTCTGACCATCGGCACCATGAATGCGGGTTCTGCGCCCAATGTTATTCCGGATGTTGTAATCATGGGCGGAAGCCTCCGTACCTATGATGGAGAAGTCCGCGATTACATTAAAAAACGTCTGTCAGAGATCGCTTCCGGGATTGCACAGACTTTCCGTGCTGAGGCAGAGGTCACATTTACCAGCGGATGCCCGTCACTGGTTAATGATAAAGAAATATCACTCAGCTGCGAGAAATATGTTAAAGAGCTGCTGGGTCCCGGAAAAGCATTTTCAGTGGAAGAGCTGAATGCCATGGGAGGAGGCGGAAAATCTTCCAAATCCGCAGGTTCGGAGGATTTTGCCTATATCAGCCAGGAGGTTCCTTCAGTCATGCTGGCACTGGCAGCAGGTCAGCCGGATAAGGGATACTGCTATCCTCAGCATCATCCCATGGTTAAATTTGATGAAGAAGCACTGGCAGGCGGAAGCGCTGTTTATGCTTATACAGCAATGCGCTGGCTGGAGGAACACAGATAAAAAACAAAAGAAAAGGAGTGCCGGAAAATGCAGGAAATCAAACCTTATGAGCACAGAGTGCAGTATTATGAAACAGATCAGATGGGTATTGTCCATCACTCCAATTATATCAGATGGTTTGAGGAGGCACGGACGTTTATTCTGGAGGAGATGGGCTTTGGATATAAAAAAATGGAAGAATGCGGTGTAATCAGCCCCGTTCTGGCGGTCAGTGCAGAATATAAAACCATGACACATTATTCGGATATCGTTCTGATCAATGTAAAAGTTATTTCCTATAATGGTATTAAACTGCAGCTGGCATACACGGTGGCTGATAAAGAAACCCGTGAGATCCGCTGCACAGGTGAGACATGCCATTGTTTTCTGAATACGGAAGGAAAGCCGCTTTCTCTGAAACGTTCATTTCCCGAGATTCACAGAATATTTGAAGAGATGATGATCCATGAAATCTGAAGAAAAAATGATTCATGATATTTCGGAAATTTCCGAACCTGTGTCGGCTGACAGAATGGATATCCGAATATCCGATTGTTCTGATGCAGAAAGATCTCAACAGACATAAACAACAGAAGAATTGAGGCGGGGAGAAAATGCTTAAATTAGGGCGCAATGATTTATGCTGGTGCGGCAGCGGCAGAAAGTATAAAAAATGCCACAGTGATTTTGATTGCAGACTGGAGATACTCCATCATGAGGGTGCTGTGATTCCTCCAAGAAAGATTATTAAAAATCAGTCACAGATAGAAGGTATCAGGGAAAGCGGTAAAATTAATATTGCAATTCTTGATTATGTCAGCGAGCATATCAGAGAGGGAATTACAACCGAACTGATCGATCAGTGGGTATATGAGCAGACCATGAAGTACAATGCCGTTCCGGCGCCGTTGAATTATCAGGGTTTTCCGAAAAGTGTGTGCACTTCTGTCAATGATGAAGTGTGCCATGGAATTCCTTCTCCTGATGTGGTGCTTCGGGAGGGAGATATTATCAATGTGGATGTATCCACTGTTTATAACGGATATTTTTCGGATTCCTCCCGTATGTTCTGTATCGGAGAGGTTTCGCCGGAGAAGAAGAAGCTGGTGGATGTTACAAAGCAAAGCCTTTCAGTGGGCCTTGAGCAGGTGAAGCCCTGGGGCTTTCTGGGTGACATGGGGCAGGCGATTCATGATTTTGCCAGAGCAAACGGTTATACTGTTGTGAAGCAGATCGGCGGCCATGGCGTCGGTCTGGAGTTTCATGAAGAACCCTGGGTAAGCTATGTTTCCGAAAAAGGAACAGAGATGGTCATGGCACCGGGGATGATCTTTACCATTGAACCCATGATCAATATGGGAAGTGATGAGATTTTTGTGGATGAAGACAATGGGTGGACTGTGTATACGGAAGATGGTATGCCGTCTGCACAGTGGGAGATTCAGGTGCTGATCACAGAAACCGGCTATGAAATACTGGCGTATTGAGATTATAAAAAATTATTGCAATCTGTTAAAAAATGTGCATAATAAGAGATGAGGCAACATGTGCCATGATGAGAAATCCGGTATCTGTTCAGCCATGTATGAACGTTTCAGAACAGAGTGAAACAGATATTGATTAATATATTTTCCAGGAGGTAAATGGAATGAAAAAATTTATATGTACGGTTTGCGGTTATGTTCACGAAGGAGAAACTGCGCCGGAAGTATGCCCGGTATGCAAGCAGCCTGCATCAAAATTTAAAGAAGTAACAGTACCGGCATCCAACCCTTATGCAGGAACAAAGACAGAAAAGAATCTCTGGGAGGCATTTGCCGGTGAATCACAGGCAAGAAATAAATACACGTATTTTGCTTCCGTAGCGAAAAAGGCAGGATATGAGCAGATTGCAGAACTGTTTCTGAAAACTGCAGAGAATGAAAAAGAACATGCAAAGCTCTGGTTCAAAGCACTGGGGCAGCTTGGTGATACTGCGGAAAATCTGCTTCATGCTGCAGAGGGTGAGAACGAAGAATGGACTGACATGTATGTGCGCATGGCAAAAGATGCAGAAGAAGAAGGCTTTACCGAACTTGCAGAGCAGTTCAGAGGCGTTGCTGCTATTGAGAAACTCCATGAGGAAAGATACCGTGCACTGCTCAACAATGTAGAAACAAAACAGGTATTTGAAAAGAGCGGAGTTCAGATCTGGGAGTGCCGTAACTGCGGTCATGTGGTTGTGGGCACAAAAGCACCGGAAGTATGCCCGGTATGCAAACATCCCCAGAGCTACTTTGAAGTAAGAAAAGAGAATTATTAAGATAAAAAAGCGGCTCACAGAGATAGCTGATATTTTCGGATGATTCGGCGGCAGGAAGTCAGATTGACGTCCTGCCGCTTTCCTCAGTTATTACTGTTTTATTCCGCTCAGATACATCTGCAGTTCCTCTTCAGTTAAAGGGTCGGTTCCCACGATTTCCATGGCTTTTTCTTTTAATTCTGCAAAAGAATAGAAATGATCGTATCCGAACACTTTTCCATTGTCTGAATTAATGATGATTCTTTCTGTATCCAGATTGATATTTCCATTTTCGCAGGTGAAGCCGGCATAAGGATAAATCCGGTCATCTTCTATGGAATACAGAGAAACATTGTAAGTGTTGGTAAAACCATCATGGCAGCCGATTGCAAAATATGATCCATGACCGGTTATTACGTCATCACACCAGACATCATCATGAAGCGTTGAAAGTGCCCGGCCGGTTTCAGGATCATACAGGGAGATGGTGCCTGCTTCACTGTTTGCTACAATCAGAATTTCATCATGTCGGATAAATGCGGCGCATCTGCTTTCATCCTCGGAAAAAGGTATGCTGCTTACGGATGTCCGGCTTTCCAGATTAAAAACCTGAATCGTATAATTTTTCATGATTGCCGCTATCAGTGGCTTTTCTTCTGCGCAGAAAATATACTGAAGGCCTCCTCTGGCATCTGCAATTTCAATCGTATCCTGCCCGTCAATTTTTATCCATGCTTCGTTTTGGATATCCCATACTTTAAAATAAAATCGTTCCGGGAAGGTGGAGCGGCTATGAAATTTGATGATCAGAAACCGGTTGTTTCCCGCAAACTGCATCTGGGAAACGGACCCGTTATCCATAGTGTTTTCAATACGGACACTTTTTGAAAGGGAGAATTTATCGTTTTCCCTGCTGAATACATGAAATTGCTGATTATCATAGGAAATAAAAAAGCTTCCATCATCAGCTGCTATATATCGGGTATAATCTTCTGCTCCGGGTAAGCTGAAAATCTCTTTTTTCTGATCCATATCGATTACATGATATCCATAATTTTCTCCGCCAAATTCCCCACTGCAATATTTCTGAGAGGCTTCCTTATAAAACAGCAGGTGCTGTCCATTGGAATAAATGATCTGAATACCTTCAGGAAATCTGTCTGCAGGGAGTGTAAACCGGTACACTTCCCGCATCTGAGGTGAATTTCCATCCCAGATTGCAAAGGTATATGTATCTTCTGATCCATCGACAACCCCACTGGACCAGTATGTTTTTATCTGATTGTTTTCCATGACTGTGTGATAAGACAGAGCAAATATATCATCAGGACATTGAAAATCTGTAACATTGTTATCTGCAGCCATACCGGAGATGATGATATTGCATCCGGTGGTTTTGCCGGCCCCTGAAGAAATCTGAATAATATTTTTATTCCCAGGACAATACATAAAACCGGAGATATCCAAATTGATGACCTGTGTATCAAAACCTCTGTATGCTTCTACGATTTCTTCATAATCTCTGCGCTGTATGCTTCCATTTTTTAAACCGATCAGTATTAAATGAGAATCCATCTGTCCGATGTCCACAATATCCGCATCTGTATAGAATTTTTCAAATAATGTTCCTGACCGAAGATCTATGGTACGGCAGCAATCATTCTGCCATAAAAACAGAGCCTGCGCCTGTTTTCCATCCATATCTATATTAAAAAAGCGGATTCCACTGTCTGTTTCGTCACTGTCATTATAGACTGGAAAATATTCTCCTTTTTTTATCCAGTGATTCTTTTCTGAGGCGTATAAAATCACCTTATTTTCAACAGATGATGACGGATCGTTTTCCTGGTTTGAATGAAATCTGACTGCCAGATAACATCCTGAACTGTCGGTTTCTGTCTGTAAAATCTTTCCATTTTCTTCGGAACCGATTATTTCCGTGCTCTTTTTGTCTGCCGGAGTATACTGTATGAGATGGTCTTTCCCCATAATGTCAAATATACAGAAAATCTGTTTATTGCTCCGGTCGGAGATCACTTCCCTGATATCCGCCGGATTATTTTCGGAGCACCCGGAAAAGAGTTCCTCAGGAAGGGATGCAGCATCCGGCAGCCAGACCAGATTTTTCAGATCAAAAAAGCGAAGGTATGCAGTTCTATTTTCCATATACAATACGGTAATACAGGATTCATCCGCATCATAGACAAAATCATCCGTTTTAAATATATCTGTCATATTTATGGCAGCCAGTACCTTATGTTCCGGGACGTCCAGATAAAACAGTTTTCCTTCGGTTTCCAGAATTACCCTGTCATTCTCAAGTATCTTTCCTTTAAGAAAAGAGGACGTATTGCTGTCTGTGATCTCTGAAGCTTTCAGTTCCCATATCATACTGCCTGTTGTACAATCCATAAAAAAGGCAGTCTGTCTGTTATTTTTAAAATTCATATAAAATGTTCCGCGTGAATTCAGCTGTCCGTCGCAGGCACGTATCTGACTGTCCAGCTTCACTCTTGCTGCAGGGCGATATGAAGCTGTATACTGATAGGAATGCAGGCAGTTATTCAAAGCAGCTGTCTGCTCGGGAACATAGGCGTATTCTTCTCCATCCTTCTCATAGGACAGCGCCATTGCTGTTTTCAATGCGCCCGCGAGATCTCCCTCATCCAGCAATTCTCCGGATATCTGAGAAAGATACCGTGCCTTGCTTTCCATTGCATTCTGATACTGCCGGTCGCTGTTTTTTGACTGCTGTAATAAGAATAATGAAAAGCCGCTCAAAAAAAATGCAATAGCTGCCAATGCGGTCATGCATGACTTTATTCTACTTTTTCTGTGTTCCCGAAGAAGTTCGTCGTAGGTGCAGGACAGCAAAGGGGCTATCAGATGCAGCACTTCTTTTTTGAGTTTTCTGCGTATTTTTCTTTTGCCTGTTCCCCGAACATCTGCAGCCGGGAGTTCTATAAAGGAATTATCTGTAGTTTCACCTGTGTTATCGGGAGATTTATATTGTCCGATACAAAGTGAGTCCGGAAATGATTCCTGCGGCTCTCCTTTCACCAGTACAGGAAGAATCCGATCCGGTGTATGAAATGACTGAAATACTTCGACCTCATTTTGTACCCATTCTGACATTTTTGATTCAGGTGAGCAGATGACAATCAGATATTCAGAGTGTATTAAAGCCTGCCTGATATCTTCACTAAGGCTGGATGAAATGGTCAGCTCTTCTTTGTCCCGGAAAACTCTGCGGATTCTGTTTTTTCCTGTCAGTTTCCGGATTTTCCCGGGGATTCTGTAATGTTCCAGCATTTTGTGAAGCTGCTTTGCAATATAACTGTCGATGGGCCCGTGTTTATAACTGATAAATGCATCATATGTAATTTCTTCCATTTTCATTATCCTTTCTTCCCTGAAATCTCATCTGCTGTTATTTTATCATAATTATGTGTCTTACAACAGGTTATAACAGGTTATATTGCCCTGGTAAAGGTGAAACCGGTCAGATTGTCTGTTGAAGAAATCAGGAAAGTAAATTATAATGGAGGCCGGCGGGACAGGAAGAAAATGCAGCAGTAATTTCCGGCTCTGTCTGTAAACAGCTGTCCGGCAGATGTATGGAGGAAATATGAATAATAGAGAGCGGATGAATGCAGGGAAGATTTACGACCCCGGAGATGAGGATATTTTACAGGAGCAGTTCGGCTATCTGGAAAAGCAGTGTGATTATAATGAGACAAGACCTTCCGAGATGAAAAAGCGGGAGCAGCTTCTGCGGGAAATGTTTGGCAGTATCGGTGAGAACTGTTATATTGAGCCTCCTTTTCACGCAAACTGGGGAGGAAAACATGTTCATATGGGAAATGGAGTGTATGCCAATTTTAATCTGACCATGGTGGATGATGGCAATATCTATATCGGAGATCATGTAATGTTTGGTCCCAATGTTACTATTGCAACAGCAGGTCATCCCATTGAGCCTGGTCTGAGAGAGAAAGGGCTTCAGTATAATATTGATGTGCATATCGGCAATAATGTCTGGATCGGTGCAGGAGTTATCATACTGCCCGGAGTGAACATAGGAGATAATACTGTGATCGGTGCAGGCAGTGTGGTGACAAAAGATATTCCTGCCGGTGTGGTTGCAGTGGGAAATCCCTGCAGAGTACTGAGAGAAATTGGTGAGCACGACAGAAAATATTATTTCAGAGACAGGGAGATAGATTTGTAAATATCAATGTTCTTATGAAAGCCAGGGCCTCATACTGCCGGAATCCGGCAGCGTGAGGCCCTTTTTGGATTACAGATATTTATTCATATCTGCAGAATATGTCTTTTGAATCACCTGACTTCAGCCGATGGGTTCAAAATCAACTGCACCGTGCTTGCAGAGAGGACAGATGAAGTCTTCAGGAAGTTCATCGCCTTCATAGATATAACCGCATACAACGCATACAAAACCTTTCTTGCCTTCTGTTTCCGGCTTGGGTTTTACGTTGTTCTGATAGTAGGTGTAGGTCATGGTTTCCACATCGGAGATGACTCTTGCTTCTGTGATGCTGCAGATAAACATGCCGTGGGTACCGAGATCCATATAATCTTCAACCTTCAGTGACATGAAGGAATTAATGTATCTGGGCAGGAATGCCAGACCGTTGTCGGAACGAAGCGGTGTGCAGCATGCAAATTTGTCTGCATTTCTTCCGCTCTGGAAACCAAAGTTTTCAAATACACTGAAAGGTGCATCAACTGACAGGCAGTTTACATTCATAATACCGGTCTGTTTGATCACATGGTGAGAGTAGTTGGCTTTGTTGATGGTAACAGCAACACGGTTGGGCGTGCTTGTCAGCTGAGTTACGGTGTTAACGATCAGGCCGTTATCCTTTTTGCCGTCATTGGATGTAACAACATAGAGTCCGTATCCGATGTTGAACAGTGCACTCAGATCATTCTTGTTGGCAGTTGCATCCTGCTGAGCCAGATAATCACGGCAGAGTTCGTTGGCCATATCTTCCAGCTGTGCGCTGCTTTCTTCAGACAGTGCGGACTTGATGGTTACGGTAGTGTCTGTGAAGGTAAGTTTTTTGGAGCCTTCAAACATCTGCTTCATAACCTTTGCTGCAAGAGGTGCCCAGGAGCCGTTTTCAATGAATGCTACTGTGCGGTTCTGGAAATCACGCTCGGTCAGATGTTCAATGAAATCACGCATGAAGGGGAAAATACCTGCATTGTAGGTTGTGGTAGCCAGTACCAGCTTGCTGTAGCGGAATGCATCTTCCACTGCTTCAGCCATATCATCGCGTGCCAGATCAAATACGGAAACCTTCGGGCAGCCTTTTGCACGCAGCTTGTCAGCAAGGATTTCAACAGCTTTTTTGGTGTGACCGTAAACAGATGTGTAGGCAATTACGATACCCTCGTCTTCTACAGCATAGGAGGACCAGATATTGTAGAGGTTGAGATAATATCCCAGATTCTCTGTGAGGACCGGTCCGTGCAGAGGACAGATAATCTGAATATCCAGTGTGGCAGCCTTTTTGAGAAGGTTCTGAACCTGTTTGCCGTATTTGCCGACAATGCCGATGTAATAGCGGCGTGCTTCGCATGCCCAGTCTTCTTCCACATCCAGAGCACCGAATTTGCCGAAGCCGTCAGCAGAGAATAATACCTTGTCACAGGTATCGTAAGTAACCATAACTTCAGGCCAGTGAACCATGGGTGCAGCCACAAATGCCAGAGTGTGCTTGCCGAGGCAGAGAGTATCTCCTTCTTTGATTACAATCTGTCTGTCTGCAAAATCAGTACCGAAGAACTGTTTCATCATAACGAATGCTTTTGCGGATGATACGATTGTTGTATCTGTGTATACATTCATGAAATTTGCAATATTGGCTGCATGGTCCGGCTCCATATGCTGAATAATCAGGTAATCGGGACGGCGGGAGCCCAGTACATTCTGGATGTTGTCCAGCCATTCATGAGTGAAATGCTGATCAACTGTGTCCATAACAGCGATCTTTTCATCCATGATTACATAAGAATTGTAGGCCATACCGTTTTCGACAACATACTGACCTTCAAACAGATCCACGTCATGATCATTGACACCAACGTATTTGATATCGTTTGTAATTTCCATATTTAATCCACTCCTTTTCTGAAAAACAGTATCTGTTCAGCCACGAAATATGGCTGCAGGATACAAATGTCAGGTTGATATCCGCAACGAGGCAAATACTGGACTCATTATATCATATTTTTTAAAGAAGATACAGACTATATGCAAAATTTATATTTTTTTTATGTTTTAAAGAGGTACTTTTTGGCATATTTTTTCTGGTCAACAGAACCACGATTTGATAGGATATAGGAGTGACAGGATGCTGACTTTATGAGGGAGGAAGAATTGTGACAAAAGAAGAACTGACCCTGGAGGTTATTGAGCGGTTAAAAAAGGAATATCCGGATGCGGGCTGCACGCTGGATTATGATCAGGCATGGAAGCTTCTGGTCAGTGTGCGTCTGGCAGCTCAGTGTACGGATGCCAGAGTGAATGTGGTTGTGGAAGAACTGTATGCCGTATATCCGGACGTGAATGCGCTGGCTGAGGCGGATGTGGAGGATATTGAAAGGATTGTTCGCCCCTGCGGACTGGGAAAAAGCAAAGCGAGAGATATCAGTGCCTGTATGAAAGTGCTTCGGGATGAATACGGCGGAAAAGTACCCGGAGATTTTAAACTTCTTCTGAAACTTCCGGGAGTGGGGAGAAAAAGTGCCAATCTGATCATGGGAGATGTGTTTGGACAGCCGGCTATTGTTACGGATACTCACTGTATCCGCCTTGTGAATCGCATCGGCCTGGTGGATGGAATCAGGGAACCGAAAAAAGTGGAGATGGAGCTGTGGAAACTGGTTCCGCCGGAAGAGGGCAGTGATTTCTGTCACAGGCTGGTATTTCACGGAAGGGACGTCTGTACTGCCCGGACAACTCCCCATTGTGAAAAATGCTGTCTGCAGGATATCTGCGGGAAAATCGGCATAATTAAATAATTTGCAAATAAACCTTTAAGCTTTTTTTAAAATCGTGAAGATTTCCTTGCGTAATATGGAATGCCTTGATATACTGTGCTTTACTGAATGATATAAAGAGTATGTTTTCCATACAACAGTTATATCAAAGTTCAGGTGGAATACATAGGGGTTGGGAAAATTCATGGATAAGTTAAAAAACTTACCGGCATGGATCAGATCGCTGATACCGCGATACAGCCTGGTGCCGCTTCTGCTGGCGCTTGCTTTTAACATGACAGTGTACACCGGTGCGCGATTGATTGCCGGAAACTGGTATCATCATAATATAGAAACTTTTCTGGACAGGATGATACCTTTCTGGCCGCCGTCAGCGGCGATTTATCTGGGATGTTATATTTTCTGGGTGGTTAATTATATTCTGATTGCCAGACAGGAGAAGAAAGGAGTCTGCTGCTTTTTTGCAGGTGATTTCATTTCAAGGCTGATCTGTCTGGCTTTTTTTCTGCTGTTTCCGACTACCAATACGCGGCCGGATGTGGGGGATACGGGTTTCTGGAATATGGTTATGCGTCTGATTTACAGTGTGGATGCCGCGGATAACCTGTTTCCATCCATTCATTGTCTGGTGAGCTGGTTCTGTTATATCGGAATCAGAGACAGAAAGGATATTTCCGTATGGTACAGGAGATTTTCCTGTATTATGGCAATTCTGGTCTGTATTTCCACATTGACCACCAGGCAGCATGTAATTGTGGATGTGGCAGGGGGTGTGATTCTGGCGGAAATCTGTTTCCGCGTGGGGAAATGTCCTTCTGTTTATCTTAAATATGAAAAGATGATCGATCGGATCAATGACAGGATTTTCCAAAACAGAGGGGAGGCGCATCATGCAGACCAGGAAAAAAGCGGTTTTTAATACGGTTTTTCTGTTTGCGGTTTTCGGTTTTACCATATATGGTGTTTTCCATGGAGAAGATATCGAAGCCATGATGGATGCCATCAAAGAGACTGATCTGCGCTGGCTGGTACCGGGAATATTTCTGGTTATCTTTTTTATCTGGTGTGAATCCATGATTATCTGGTATATGATGAGGTCATTTCATATCCGGCTGAAAAAAAGAATCTGTTTTCTTTTTTCTTCTGTAGGATTTTTCTTCAGCTGTATCACTCCGTCGGCAAGCGGAGGCCAGCCCATGCAGATCTATTATATGAAAAAGGAGAAGATCCCGATTCCTGTATCTACGGTAATTCTGATGATTGTTACCATTACCTATAAACTGGTCCTGGTGGTTACCGGTGTGGGGGTTCTGGTTCTGGGACAGAACTTTTGCCATCGTTATCTGGAAGATATTCTGCCGGTCTTTTATCTGGGACTGGTGCTGAATATTTTCTGCGTGACTTTCATGACGGTTCTGGTTTTCCATCCGGTGCTGGCAGAGAAGATTATCATGATCGGCAGGGAATGGATGGAAAAGCTGCGCCTGTTAAAACGGAAAGAGGAGCGCATCAGAAAGCTGCAGGATTCCATGGAGGTTTACAGACAGACAGCTTCCTATCTGGGAGAGCATAAAAAAGTACTGATTCATGTAATTCTTATCACATTTATCCAGAGATTTGCACTGTTTTCCGTTACATGGTTTGTGTATCGGGCTTTTCATCTTTCGGGAAGTTCGGCATGGGATGTGATTCTTTTACAGGCGGTGATTTCGGTTTCCGTGGATATGCTTCCTCTGCCTGGAGGGATGGGAATCAGTGAAAAGCTGTTTCTGACGATTTTTGCTCCGGTATTCGGAAGTGTGCTTCTGTCGGGTATGGTTCTTTCCAGAGGTCTGGCGTATTACAGCCAGCTGTTGATCAGCGCTTTTTTTACTGTGGTGATGCAGCTTGGATGCCGGAAAAGGCATGGCAGCGGAAAAAATGAAACAATACAAAAAGATTAGAGATCTAATATAGGAGATATGATTATGCTGGGGTTTTATGATTATACGGTTGTACTCACATACATAAGCTTTGGTTCGGCTGTGGCAGGAATTTTCTGTGCGTCGTCCATGCATTTCAGATGGGCTGTTTTCTGTCTGGCATTGTCGGGGCTGTGTGATATGTTTGACGGAAAGATTGCGAGGACAAAGAAAAACCGGACAGATGATGAGAAAAATTTCGGGATACAGATCGATTCCCTCTGCGATATGGTCTGCTTTGGAGTTTTGCCTATTCTGATCTGTTTCAAGATGGGAATGAACCATATTTACAGTATGGCAATTCTTGTTTTCTATGGACTGGCAGGTCTGATCCGTCTGGCTTATTTCAATGTGACGGAGGCAAAGAGGCAGGAGGAGAGCAGTGAGGCAAGAGAATATTATCAGGGGCTTCCCATTACGTCCATGGCCATTGTGCTTCCTGTTTACGTTGTGGTTTCTCCCGTAATCCGGAATTTACAGGTGAGAATGGGGATCCTCCACGTTCTGGTTATGGCAGTGGGACTGCTGTTTATCCTGAATTTCAGATTGAAGAAACCTGCTCCCGGTCAGGTGCTGATTCTTGTGGGAATCGTTGCACTGGCAGTGGTAGTAATTATTTTTGTATGGGAGGGATGGATTTCTTTTCTGCGCCAGTATCTGTATGGAATCTGGGTACAGGCGTTCAGGTCGGCATCCGTTTCCGTGGGAGGCAGATGGTTATGAATTTTACAGCAGACCGTCAGGGAAATATTTCCGCGGAGGATTCCGTGCAGGATCGTTTTCTGACATGGATGTATGAGCATGCTGCGGGAAGAATCCTGCTTCGCCCTCTGATTTCCCCGGTGTTTTCCAGAGCAGCCGGACGGCTGCTTGACACCGGATTTTCAGCTGTTTTGATCAGGCCGTTTATACGGGCCGGCAGAATTGATATGTCGGAATATGAGAAAAGACGTTACAGATCCTATAATGATTTTTTCACAAGAAAGCTGGTGCCCGGTGCCCGTCGGATCGATTCTGCACCTGAGAGCTTTATCAGTCCATGTGACAGCAGGCTCAGTGTTTACAGAATCAGCGGTGCTGCAAGAAATCCACGCGGCAATACTCCCACTGTGGATTGCGGTATCCATGCAGGAGAAAGGGAGCGGAGTGCGGTGACCATCAAACATACCCGTTATTCTATAGCATCCCTGCTGAAAAACAGGAAACTGGCGGCTGAATATGCAGGCGGTTATCTGTGGGTCTTCCGGCTGTGTGTGGATGATTATCACCGCTATATTTATGTGGATCAGGGTAATGTATCTGAAAGCCGGCACATTCCGGGAGTATTCCATACGGTGAATCCTGTGGCAAATGATGTCTATCCTGTGTATAAAGAGAATACCAGGGAGTATTCACTGCTGGAATCGGAGAATTTCGGAAAGATCCTGCAGATGGAGGTGGGTGCACTTATGGTTGGTAAAATCGAGAACCACAGCCATATGGGTTTCGTAAAAAGAGGACAGGAGAAAGGGAATTTTGCCTTTGGCGGCTCCACCGTTATTCTGATGACAAAACAAAATACGGTCTGTCCGGACGAAGATATCCTGAACAATTCCCGGCAGGGAATCGAAACAAGAGTTCTGCTGGGTGAACGGATAGGCAGAAAATATATCATGTAAAATAAAATACAGGGAAAAATAATAAGGTACCTTGATTATCAGAGGCAGTCGTGTTAAGATAATCAAGGTACCTTATTATTTTGTATTTCCGGAGAGATAGTTATGTGGAATTATGTAAAAGGATATTTTCATCTGGCGGTGATAGCTGCTTTGTTTATGGCCGGAGAGGTTGTGATGAACCTGCTTCAGCCGGGGCTCATGCGTCGGATTGTGGACGAAGGTGTACTGGGGATTGGCAGCGGCTCTGCAGGAAATCTGCATCTGATTCTGACGCAGGGAATTCTGATGATTTTACTGGTTCTGTTTGGGGGAATGTGCGGATCTTTGAATAATGTTTTTGTTCATCTGAGTGCTCAGAATATTGGAAATGATATGCGTAAAGACTGTTTTCGCAGAATCATGGCATTTTCATTTCCTCAGATGGACCGTTTTGGTACAGGATCTCTGGTTACGCGGGTAACCAATGATATTACGCAGGTGCAGAATTTTGCTGCCCAGTTTGTCCGCGGGATGATTCGTACCTCCATGCTGATGATCGGGAGTATTGTCTGCATGTTTTATCTGAAGCGCCGGTTCGGCATATTTGTTTTATGTGCGTTTCCGCTGATTCTTGGCTGTATGCTGATCTGTCTGTTCCGGGCCGGTCCCCGGCTGCGCTGTCTGCAAAAACAGCTGGATGAAATAAATGACATCCTGCAGGAAGATGTGTCCGGAATCCGCATCATGAAAGCCTGTGTCCGGGAAATCTATGAGAAACTGCGTTTTGGGAAAGCCAATGACCGCCTGGTACATACGCAGCTCAGTGTTCTTGTTATTTTTGCTTTTATGAATCCTGCCATGAATGCGCTGATGTATCTTGTGGTTGCAGCGATTTTATGGTCCGGTTCACGCCAGGTGGCAGCGGGTACAACCACACCCGGTACGATCATGGCGGCAATTACCTATACAACTCAGCTGTTAAACGGGATTCTGGGGCTGGTTATGCTGTTCCAGAGTATTTCAAAGGGTGTTGTATCCTGGAAACGGGTGAAAGAAATTCTGGACAGTGGGCCGGAAATGAAGGACGGAATGGTTCAGGAAGGCCGGAAAGACGCGAAAATACATGGCAAAGTGGAATTCAGGGATGTGTCTTTCGCCTTTTTGCAGACGGAGCAGATGGTTTTGCGCCATATCAACCTGACCATTTATCCGGGAGAGACGATTGCCATCATGGGAGCCACGGGATGCGGAAAGACTGCACTGGTTAATCTGATCACACGTTTTTATGATGTAACGGAGGGCGCAGTACTGGTTGATGATGTGGATGTACGGGATTACCGGCAAAAAGAACTGCGGGACAGGATTTCGGTGGCTCTGCAGAAAAGTGAGCTGTTTAATACATCCATCGGGGAAAATATTTCCTGGGGTTCTCCCGGGGCCTCTCATGAAGAAATATGCCGGGCGGCAGAGACTGCGCAGGCAGATGCATTTATTGAATCGGCATCGGATGGGTATGAAACGGTTGTTGCCGAACATGGAATGAGTCTGTCCGGAGGGCAGAAGCAGCGGGTTTCCATTGCCAGAGCTGTACTGAAGCCTGCGGAGATTCTGATATTTGATGATTCCACCAGTGCACTGGATCTGAAAACAGAGGCAGAACTGTATGATGCGCTGGAAAAGGCCAGACCGGAATGTACGAAAATCCTGATTGCCCAGCGTATCGTTTCTGTCCGGAGGGCAGATCGGATTGTGGTGCTGAATGAAGGAAGCATCGAGGCCTGCGGAACCCATGAAGAGCTCATGGAAAGCTGTAAAACCTATCAGGATATTTATTATTCACAGATTGGAAGGGAGGAAGTCCGTCATGGGTAGTTCAGGAATTGCAGAACGCAGTATACCCGGTATGAATGCCCGCAATTCAAGATTTGCTCAGGCAGAGCATGCGGAAAATGCATCCGGCACGCTTCGACGTCTTGTATCGTGGTTTATGCGGGAACGGCTGCTGGTTTGTGCCATGCTTGCTGTTGTTGTGCTGGGGACGGTATGCGGTGTGGCTGCTCCGGCCATCCAGAGTCAGGCGGTGGATGTAATTGCAGGTTCAGCCAAAGGCAATCTGATACGCATCCTGGCCTGTATGCTGTTTACATATCTTATTTATACAGGGTGTCAGCTGATTCAGGGATTGATCAGCGCACATCTGAGCCAGCGCATTGTAAAACGGATGAGGGAAGAGCTTTTCGGGAAAATTATGGATCTGCCGGTTCAGTATCTGGATGTCCATTCACATGGTGATATCATGAGCCGCATGACAAATGATATCGAGAATATTTCCACCACAGTTTCCCAGTCGCTTCCTTCTCTGTTTTCCGGAGTGCTTACCATCATGGGAACCCTGGCAGTTATGTTGTGGTATTGCTGGCAGTTAACACTGCTCAGCTGTATTACCGTGCTTCTGACAATGGCAGCAACCAGATTTCTGTCCGGAAAAGTGAGAAAATTTTCGCGTCGTCGTCAGCAGCTTCTGGGGGAACTGAACGGTACCGTGGAGGAGATGATTTCCGGTTACCGTACGGTGGTTGCATATAATCATCAGGAGATTACGGTAAAGGAATTTTGCGAAACGGCAGATTCTCTGACAAAAGCAGGTATACGCACTGATATTTTCAGTGGGGTCATGGGACCGGTAATGAACTGCATCAGTAATATCGGTTTTGTAATCATTGCCGTTTTCGGCGGATATTTTGCGATTAAAGGCATGATTTCTGTGGGTGTGATTTCTGCTTTCATTGTATATGCAGGGCAGTTCAGCAGACCTGTTAATGAAATTGCGCAGATTTACGGTCAGCTGCAGACTGCCGTGGCAGGAGCAGAACGGGTTTTTGCGGTTCTTGATGAACAGAATGAAGATAAAAGCGGTGAGGATTACGATGAAAAAAGTACAGCAGAAGTGGTTTTCAGGAATGTCAGGTTTTCTTATCTGCCCGGAAAGCCGGTTCTCCATGATTTTTCCCTGCGGGTTCCCTCCGGACGGAAAGTTGCTCTGGTGGGTGCCACCGGAAGCGGAAAAACAACAGTGGTTAATCTGCTCATGCGTTTTTATGAACCGGACAGCGGAGAAATTCTTATCGATCAGCAGGATATTTCCTGTATAAAACGGGACAGTCTCCGGAAAAATATAGCCATTGTACTGCAGGATACGGTTCTTTTTACTGATACGATCCGCAATAATCTGAAATACGGCAATGAAAACGCTTCGGATGAACAGCTGGAGAAAGCAGTTGAAATGAGCCGGTGCAGAGAATTCCTCAGGATGCTGCCTCAGGGATGGGATACGATTCTTACCGGTTCCGGTGCCAATATCAGCCAGGGACAACGCCAGCTTCTTGCCATTGCAAGAGCTTTTGTTGCAGATCCCAGAATTCTGATTCTGGATGAAGCTACTTCCAATGTGGACACCAGGACAGAAAAAGCCATCCAGGATGCCATGCAGCTGGTTATGAAAAATCGTACAGGTATTATTATTGCCCATCGCCTTTCCACCATCCGTGACGCGGATATGATCGTGGTGATGGATCAGGGCAGTATTGTGGAATGCGGAGATCATGACAGCCTGCTGGCACTAAAAGGAAAATATTATGAGCTGTACATGACACAGTATGCCGGATTTACTATTTAAAACGTAAGGTACAGCACCTGTGATAAAATTACTCAGGTGAAGTCTGAACAGTAGCTTTATGGTCTGTCATGAAAAAATGGAATCGTCTGATACCTGTTCAGAGGTGCATGGCTTATGTTATAATGATTGGAATTTATTCGGGAGGAAATGTAACATGAAACTGGAAACAAAAAAAGATTCTGTTATGAGGAGAGCAGCCCCTTTTTTCATCCTGCTGGCCGGTGCCCTCTGGGGCAGCATGGGGCTTTTTGTCCGGCGGCTGAACAGGGCGGGGCTTTCCTCACTGGAGATTGTTGCTCTGCGTGCAGTTGTAACTTTTGCAGCTTTACTGCTGTTTTTGCTGATCTGTGACAGAAAGCTTCTGAAGATCAGACTGAAGGATGTCTGGTGTTTTCTTGGGACAGGGATCTGCAGTATTGTTTTTTTCAACTACTGCTATTTTAAAGCAATTACCATGACATCACTTTCCGTGGCAGCAGTTCTCCTGTATACAGCCCCTGCTATGGTTATGGTTATGTCGTATTTTCTGTTCCATGAAAGATTTACGAAGGTAAAGGTACTTGCACTTGTTCTGACTTTTCTTGGCTGTGTACTGGTGACAGGAATCGCGGGAAGCAGTGACACTCTTTCTTCTTCAGGAATTCTGGTGGGGCTGGGCGCCGGTTTCGGATATGCACTGTACTCCATCTTCGGTAAATTTGCTATTGAAAGAGGATACCATTCTCTTACCATATCTTTTTATACTTTTCTGGCAGCAGCGGCCGGAGCGATTCCGCTGGCAGATATAAAGATTCTTGGAAATGTTGTAATGAAAGACTGCTCCATGTTTTTATTTGCTCTGGTATTCGGGCTGATAAGCACGGTAATCCCCTATCTGACCTATACAATCGGCCTGAAATATATGGAAAACAGCAAAGCTTCCATCATTGCTTCAGTGGAACCGGTTGTGGCAACACTGCTGGGAATTCTTGTTTTCCATGAGTCCATGACCTTCAGCGGATTGCTGGGAATGATGCTGGTTTTATTTTCCATTGGAATCTGTCAGATGAAAGGATAAACTGGTCAGAATGTTTATTCTGTGGTATAATAAAAAAGCCGTGTGCAATATCCCCTGGTGACGATATTTTTCGGAAGAAAATCAGAAAAGTAATTGACAAAAGGGGACAGGCGGAGTATAGTATTCCTATAAAGCCGATATGAAATAAGGAGGAAATGATATGAAAGGTCAGAATCCTGCAGTTCAGAACATGATATGTTGCTGCTGTATGTGTATGTCATCACTATGTAATGAGAATATCGTATCTGCACTTTCGTATCTGATCTGAGTTTTTTGTTTGATTATTGGATTGAAAAATGATTGGCAATTTAGTTCATACATCTGCAGGTACGAAAGTATCTGCTTTTTTATATGACGGGAATTTTTATTTCCTTCTGTATAAAAGATTCTGCAGAAATGGCGCAGGAGGACGTTTTTTCTGAGTTCTTTGGCTTCACGGCAGTAACAGGTAGCGTCAGACAGCATATGATGCTTAAGGGCAGGTATCGGGTCATCTGGCGGTTATCCGAAAAATACATATATTAAGGGAGTAATATTAATGGAAGTGAATGTGGTGCTGAGACAGCTGCCTCACTGTATGAGAGAAGCCGATACCATGTTTGGGCTGAATACCGGTTTCATGCAGGAAAATCTGTCTCTTTATGTGGAAGCGGCGAAGCTGACGCTGCGTATGGCGGTATTTGGCATTATTCTGGCTGTTATTGTGGGTCTTGCCTGCAGTATGGTCCGGTATTTCCGGATACCTGTACTGAAACAGATCGCAGGTGGTTACATTGAACTGTCAAGAAATACACCGCTGCTGATTCAGCTGTATTTTCTGTATTTCGGTCTTCCGAAGATCGGCATTGTGCTGAGTTCGGAACAATGTGCGGTAATCGGTCTGGCTTTTCTGGGCGGAAGCTATATGGCGGAGGCTTTTCGAAGCGGACTGGACAATGTACCGGGGATCCAGGTGGAATCAGCCATGAGTCTGGGAATGAAAAAAAGTCAGATTTTCGGTCATATTATCCTGCCTCAGGCAATATCCAATTCGGTACCGGCTTTTTGTGCCAATGTTATTTTTATGATTAAGGAGACCTCCGTGTTCAGTGCCGTGGCACTGGCAGATCTGATGTTTGTAACAAAAGATCTGATCGGTATGAATTATAATACAGATGAGGCGCTTTTTATGCTGGTAGTGGCATATCTGATTATTCTGCTGCCCATTTCCATCATCTGTACATTTGTGGAAAGGAAGGTTCGCTATGCAGAATATGGGGTTTGAAGTACTGTTTCGTGGGACCAATTTCCTGAGATTATGCCAGGGACTGTGGGTAACGCTTCGGATCGCTTTGATTGCTATGGCGCTGTCCATTATTCTCGGGTTTATTCTGGGAATGATTATGAATATACAGAATGTGGTGATAAAGGCCGTATGCCGGGTTTATCTGGAAATCGTGCGTATCATGCCGCAGCTGGTACTTTTGTTTCTGGTATATTTCGGTGCCGCTAAGCATCTGGGCATGAATCTTTCCGGTGAGAATGCAGCAATCATTGTTTTCACCTTCTGGGGAACTGCCGAGATGGGTGATCTGGTCAGGAGTGCTCTCATTGCCATTCCGAAGCATCAGTATGAGAGCGGTTACGGTCTCGGCCTTACAAAATGGCAGGTATATCTTTATATCATTCTGCCCCAGACCATCAGAAGATTGCTTCCTTCCGGCATTAATCTGCTGACCCGTATGATCAAGACCACATCACTGGTGGCATTGATCGGCGTTATTGAAGTGGTGAAAGTCGGCAAACAGATTATCGATGCTTCCCGCTATACGGATCCCAAGGCCGGTCTGTGGGTTTACGGCACGGTATTTATCATGTATTTTATAATATGTTTTCCATTCTCCAGACTTTCCGCAGCTCTGGAGAAGAAATTTGCAAATCAGTAGGATGTTATTAAATTATTTAGGAGTTAATTATGGCAGAAACCGTATTGGAAGTTGAACATTTGAAGAAATCATATGGTGATCAGGCACTGGTCCTTGATGATATCTCTTTTTCAATCAGAAAAGGAGAAGTGGTGGTGATCGTAGGTCCCTCCGGGTGCGGAAAAAGTACATTTTTACGATGTCTGAACCGACTGGAGGATATCAATGAGGGAACTATTAAGCTACAGGGTGTAAGTTTTGAAAAGGAAAAGAAAAAGGTCCATCAGTTCCGTGAGAAAGTGGGCATGGTGTTCCAGAGCTATGATCTGTTTCCCAATATGACGATTATGGGAAATCTGCTTCTGGCTCCCATGAAGGTGCAGAAGCGCAAAAAGGAAGAGGTTCAGGCAGAGGCCGAGCAGCTGCTCCAGAGAGTAGGACTGCTGGAGAAGAAGGACAATTATCCCAGGCAGCTGTCAGGCGGCCAGAAACAGCGTGTGGCTATTGTAAGATCATTGCTGATGCATCCCGAAGTACTTTTGCTGGATGAGATTACGGCAGCACTTGATCCGGAGATGGTACGCGAGGTACTGCAGGTTGTTCTGGAGCTGGCGAAATCAGGCATGACCATGGTCATAGTCACCCATGAAATGGAATTTGCCAGAGCAGTTGCTGACAGGGTGATTTTTATTGATAAAGGGAAAATCGTAGAAGAAGCCGGTCCGGAAGAATTTTTTGATCATCCGAAGACAGACCGGGCAAAACAGTTTCTGAACAGCTTTCATTATGAAGCTGTGAATGAATAAATTTTCAAATTATATGTGGAAAGTGAGGAAATCAGTATGAAAAAGAAACTTTTAAGCCTGTTGATGGTTGTAAGTATGTTTGCAGGCATTCTGGCCGGCTGCGGCGGCAGCTCCGGCGGCGGAAGTGAGGCACAGAGTACAGGAAGTGCAGAAGGCGCTCCGGCCGGACAGGCAAGAACTCTGGATGAAATCAAGAGTTCCGGAAAGATAAAAATCGGTGTATTCAGCGATAAGAATCCCTTCGGTTACGTGGATGAAAACGGTGAGATTCAGGGATATGATGTTTATTTTGCAAAAAGAATTGCAAAAGACCTTCTGGGAAGTGAAGATGCAGTGGAATTTGTCTATGTGGAAGCAGCAAGCCGTGTGGAATATCTGCAGTCCGCAAAGGTTGATATTATTCTTGCAAACTTTACTGTAACCGAAGAGAGAAAAGAAAAGGTTGATTTTGCTCTGCCTTATATGAAGGTAGCTCTTGGTGTTGTATCACCTGACAGCGGTCTCATTACCAGTGTGGATGATCTGAAAGATAAAAATCTGATCGTTGTAAAAGGTACAACAGCAGAAACCTATTTTACAGAGAATTATCCGGAACTGAAACTGACCAAATTTGATGAATATCAGGAAGCTTACGATGCACTGCTGGACGGAAGAGGAGATGCATTCTCAACTGACAATACAGAAGTACTGGCATGGGCACGTCAGAATCCCGGATTCACAGTTGGTGTAGAATCCCTGGGTGATGTGGATACCATCGCACCTGCTGTTCAGAAGGGCAATACAGAGCTTCTGAACTGGCTGAATGCTGAGATTGAATCTCTTGCAGATGAGCAGTTCTTCCATGCAGATTTTGAAGCAACATTAAAAGACGTTTACGGAGACAGCATTGATCCTGAAAGTCTGGTGGTTGAAGGCGGCGTTGTGGAATAAGCTGTAACAGGGTAAAATTATGACACTTCAACAGCTGAGATATGTTACTGCTGTAGCAGATGCAGGTTCCATGAATGAAGCTGCCAAAGCGCTTTATATCTCCCAGCCCAGTCTTTCCGGTGCTGTTAAGGAACTGGAAAATGAAGTCGGCATCGAGATTTTCAAGCGTACCAATAAGGGGGTGCAGCTGACTCCGGAGGGAGAGGAATTTCTGGGATATGCCCGTCAGCTGATGGAGCAGTATCAGCTGATTGAGGATCGTTTTATCCGCAGAACCCGGGTAAAAAGCAAATTCAGTGTTTCCATGCAGCATTATACTTTTGCTGTAAAAGCTTTTGTGGAGCTGGTTAAACAGTATGGTATGGATGAGTATGAATTTGCGGTATATGAGACAAAAACAAGTGAAGTGATCTCTGATGTGAGAAACTTCAAAAGTGAGCTGGGAATCCTTTTTCAGAATGAATTTAACAGAAAAGCTCTTACCAAGATCCTGAAGGATAATAATCTGGAATTTCATGAGCTGTTTTCCTGCGGGACTTATGTTTATCTCTGGAAAAATCATCCTCTGGCCGGCAGGTCTGTCATAGATATGGAGGAACTGAAAGAGTATCCCTGTCTGATGTTTGATCAGGGCAGTGATAATTCTTTTTTCCTGGCCGAAGAGGTTATGAGCACGTACGAGTACAAACGTGTTATCCGTGCCAATGACCGGGCCACCATGCTGAATCTGATGGTAGGACTGAACGGATATACTCTGTGTTCGGGAATCATCTGTGAAGAATTGAACGGCAGCGAATATACGGCGGTTTGGCTGAATCAGGATGAACGCATGTCCATCGGTTATATTCAGAGACGCGGCATGATGCTGAGTCCGCTGGCAGTAAGATATCTGGAGGAAATCCGCAGATATGAGAATTATATTCTGAAAGGTAATAAATGTTTATAGATGCGGTATGATAAAAAACGTTCGGGTGCCTGTGCGCCCGGGCGTTTTTTTGCCTAGTGCACCCGGCGGTAATCTGATGAACAGCTGTTTCTGATATAGGATAAAACTATAACCAGATGGCTGTTTTTTCATATTAGACAAGTAGGAATTATAACGTTATAATAACCTTGTAATCAGATAGGAAATAAAAAGAAACAGTAAAAATTCCTGTCATTTATTCAGACATTAACAGCGGTCGAACATCTGCTGAATCGAAATGAAAAAGAGAAATGGAAAAGGAGAACAGAATTATGAGTAAAAAAACAAGAGCAGAAAGAAATTTAAGATTTGAGACATTACAGCTGCATGTGGGACAGGAAGCGCCGGATCCGGCAACGGGAGCAAGGGCAGTACCGATTTATCAGACATCATCCTATGTATTTAACAATTCCGCTCATGCGGCAGCCAGATTCGGATTATCCGATGCGGGCAATATTTACGGAAGACTGACAAACCCCACAGAAGATGTATTTGAACAGCGTATCGCCGCTCTGGAAGGCGGTGTGGCAGCACTGGCAGTTGCTTCCGGAGCTGCAGCAATTACCTATACCATTGAAAATCTGGCACAGGCAGGCGATCATATTGTGTCAGCTAAAAATATTTACGGTGGTTCTTTCAATCTGCTGGAACATACACTGCCGCAGTACGGAATTACAACAACTTTTGTCAATGTTTTTGATCTGGATGAAGTCCGCAGCGCCATTCAGGAGAATACAAAGGCAGTTTATATTGAAACACTGGGCAATCCCAATTCAGATGTGGTGGATATTGAAGCCATTGCAGAAATTGCTCATGAAAATAAGATTCCGCTGGTCGTTGACAGTACATTTGCGACACCTTATCTGGTTCGTCCTATTGAGTATGGTGCTGATATCGTGATTCATTCTGCCACCAAATTTATCGGTGGACACGGAACAGCCATCGGCGGCGTTATTGTGGACAGCGGTAAATTTGACTGGGAAGCTTCAGGCAAATTCCCGTCACTGGTTGAGCCCAATCCCAGTTACCATGGAATCAGCTTTACAAAAGCAGTGGGACCTGCTGCATTTGTTACAAAAATCCGTGCAATTCTGCTGAGAGATACGGGGGCAACCATTTCACCATTCCATTCTTTCCTGTTCCTGCAGGGATTGGAAACACTCTCCTTACGTGTGGAACGTCATGTGGAAAATGCACTGAAGGTAGTAGAATATCTGAATAATCATCCTCAGGTGGAAAAAGTACATCATCCTTCCGTATCGGATGATCCTGAGCAGCAGAGACTGTACAAAAAGTATTTCCCCAACGGCGGTGGATCCATCTTTACCTTTGAGATCAAAGGAGATTCGGAAAAGGCTCAGAAATTTATTGATAATCTGGAACTGTTCTCACTGCTGGCCAACGTGGCGGATGTGAAATCTCTGGTAATTCATCCTGCAACAACCACACACAGTCAGTGCTCACCGGAAGAATTGCTGGATCAGGGAATCAAACCCAATACCATCCGTCTTTCCATCGGAACAGAAAATATTGCAGATATCATTGAAGATCTGGATGAAGCTTTCCGCGCTGTAGAAGAATAGAACAGACAGAAAAAACAGAATAGATATAATTCAGGACAATCAGCACAGCCATTGTGAAAACTCTCATATCGGGGGCATCGAAAAGAAAGTTATTTTCGATGCCTTTTTTGTATGCCTTCGGTGGAAAGCTGAATGCTTTTACTGCCGGTATTGTGTATCGGATTATAAAATATTTCTTCCCCGGAATCAGGCTTTGGTACTGGATTCCTTTTATAAACGGTTGTATAATACATACGTAAAAAGTAGGTATTTGGTTAAGTAACGAATAGAATTTCTGATTGGAGTGATACATGGAATGATTTCGATTATCTGTTATCTGGTTACTTTTTTTGCCTGTGTTATCGGTACCATCTGCGGTATGGGCGGGGGCATCATTATCAAACCTGCACTGGATGCCATCGGGGTCATGTCTGTGGCAACGATTACCTTTTTATCCGGATGTACGGTGGTTGCCATGTCATGCTGGAGTGTGGGAAAGACTCTGGTAAAAAAAGAAGCTGTCATTGATCTTAAAAATACTACTTTTCTGGCTGTGGGAGCTGCAGGAGGAGGATTGCTCGGTAAACAGCTTTACACCATGGTGGCATCTCTTTTTGAGAATAAGGATACGGCCGGAGGCGTTCAGGCATGCCTGCTGTTTGCAGCGACGCTGGCAACATTTATTTATACTCTCAATAAAGATAAAATTCGTTCTCATGTGGTGCAGTCACCGGCTGTGGGTCTGCTGATCGGCATTTTTCTCGGTCTGCTGGGATCATTTCTGGGAATAGGAGGGGGTCCCTTCAATGTTGCTGTGCTGTATTATTTCTTTTCCATGCCTACTAAAAAAGCAACTCAGAACAGCCTGTTTATTGTGCTGTTCAGTCAGCTGACCAGTACCATGAAGACAGTTCTGTTTGATGGAATTCCGGAATTTGATATCACCATTCTTGCAGGAATGGTGATTCTGGGTATCATTGGCAGTGAAGCAGGACGCAGGATCAATAAAAGAATCGATAACAGACAGGCGACTTTGTGCCTGGAGGGTGCCATGATTCTGATCATGATGATCAATATCTATAATATAATTCGTTTCCTGTAGTACTGCGTATACAGCAGATGGGAAACTGCTGCAGAAATTCAGAGGAGTTAACATAACTGTAATTAATTCTTAAAAAAATGTAAAATTTTTAATATGTCCGTTCAAACTATTGTCAAAAAAAATAGAAGAGAGTATAATGTACACGTTTAGGCCAATAATAAGAATGGCTGCAGGCAGATGAAACAGGAGGAACCGAGATGGCGAATCAGAGTGGAGATAAGAAACGTAATATTATCAGGATCGTGCTCATTGTACTGGCGATTCTGGCTGGTATCACAGTATTTGTGCTTACCCTGTCCAAACCTGAGAAAGAAGTAGATCCCGATTTTGATATTACGATTCAGACAGAAACGGATGAAAATCAGATTGATGAGTATGATCAGCTGGAGGACGAATCAAAGGCAGATAGTCCTGTCAGCGAGCTGGAATCCCTGGATGTGGATGTGTTTAAGGATAAGGACTGGGTTCATTATCTTCTGATCGGTCTGGATAATCGTAAGGATACTTTTGAAGGCGGACGAAGCGATGCACTGATGATTTTTTCGGTCAATGACAGAGACGGAAGAATCGTACTGTCTTCCATGCCCCGTGATACCATGGTATATATCAACGGTAAAGGGTACGATAAGATCACACATACCTATGCTTACGGCAGAGCAAAGCTGCTGGTGGAAACTGTTGAAAGAAATTTTGATATTGATATCAGGCACTATTTTACTATCAATTTTGCAGGCATGGAGAAGGTGATCGATGCTCTGGGAGGCGTGCCCATGGAATTGACTCAGGCAGAGAGTGACCATATGCTGAGCTTTTTTGAAGTGGGAGGAACAACTGCCGGCATGAATAATCTGACCGGTAAGCAGGCTCTGACCTACTGCCGTATACGTAAGATCGACAGCGATTTTGTCCGTACCGAAAGACAATATAAGGTACTGATGGCAATCTATGATAAAGTAAAGGCCATGTCTCCTGTGAAATATCCCAGCCTGATTACCGCCATGTATGATTATTTTTATACGGATTGTACAGTGGCAGAGTGTATCGATATTGCTCAGTCTCTTATGGATCTGGGTGCAGAATCCATTGAGAACGTCAAGTTGATTACCGAGGAAAGCGGTACCGGCCGCAAAATCAACGGTACGTATTATTTTCTGGTCAACGATCTGGAAGAAACCATGAAACAGTGGAGAGAATATATGGGAGTATCCGATTATATCCCTTCGGAAGGTATGGTTGAGATTTCCAGTTATCTGAAATATAATTATTGACAGGCATTTACTGATGCAGGGAGATCTGCCGGTATACACCGGAATAATGGATTTTAATGGGGCTGTCTCATTGACTTTGAAAGTTGATGGGCAGCTCTTTTTGTATGGAATTTACACGAAAAACGGATTGTTTTACGCAATTGGTATTAAATTTTACCGGAGTATGATGGTAATTTACATTTTATGGAAGTAAAATACTTGTTGTAATACGGATCATGTCATTGCTTTGCAGCTATCTAAAAACAATGGCATGCCTGTTATTCTGAACAGATACTAAAAGAGGTGCTATTATGGCAGGTCTTACATTAAGAAATGTATGTAAAAAATACGACAATGGTTTCCAGGCTGTGTCAGATTTTAATCTGGAGATCAAGGACCGGGAATTTATTATTTTTGTCGGACCATCCGGCTGTGGAAAATCAACAACACTTCGGATGATCGCAGGTTTGGAGGAAATATCTGATGGAGAATTATGGATCGGAAATGAACTGGTAAATTACAGAGAGCCCCGAGACAGAGATCTATCCATGGTATTTCAGAATTATGCGCTGTATCCTACAATGACAGTATATGACAATATCGCTTTTTCTCTGCAGGTGCGCAGAGTACCGAAAAAAGAAATTGATCAGAAGGTTCACGAAGTGGCTGAAATTCTGGAAATCGAACACCTGCTGGATCGAAAGGCATCAGCACTTTCCGGCGGACAGAAGCAGCGTGTTGCCATCGGCAGTGCTATTATCCGAAAACCGAAAGCACTGTTGATGGATGAACCTTTATCCAATCTGGATGCGAAACTTCGGGCCAGAATGAGAGTGGAACTGGCCAGACTGCATGATCGTCTGGAAACGACCATTATTTACGTAACTCACGATCAGACAGAAGCCATGACGCTGGGAGACCGGATCGTGGTGATGAACAAAGGCTTTATTCAGCAGGTGGATACTCCTTCCATACTGTATGAACATCCGGATAACAGGTTTGTTGCAGGATTTATTGGTTCTCCGTCCATGAATTTTTTCCGGCTGGATGTGGGAAATGGTAAAAAGACCGGTGGAATTCTCCTGACGGGCAAAGGAGTTTCATTTGGTGAAATGAGCGGAAACAAAGCCGGAATACTTAAAAAGGAATACATGATCCGTCAGGTGATCATGGGAATCCGGCCGGAGCATATTTATACCGAAAAGGTATATGAGACGATGGATGATAAAAAAAATATGATTCTGATTCCGGTTGTCATCGAAGCAAGGGAACTGCTGGGAGCAGAGACAATTCTTTATTTCCGAATGGAAGGAGAACGATGCTGTTCAAGAGCATCTGCAGACTGCGGAATAAAAGAAGGGGATCATGTAAATCTGGCGTTTGATCTGAATAAGGCCCATTTTTTTGATCCTGAAAAAGAATTCAATATTGTTCACAAGTTTCAATAGAAAGGAATCATCATGAAAAAACATCCTTCCATTTTAAAAAGGCTGGAGCCTTATGTCTATCTGCTGCCCTGTCTGGCAGTTTTCACTGTATTTCTGTTTTATCCTTTTATTAAAACAATCTATCTGAGTTTATTCAAAACAAATAAAATGGGACAGGCAAAACTGTTTGTGGGTGCGGGAAATTATGCAGATCTGCTTACCAGTGATTCATTTTATAACAGTCTTGTGGTAACTGTTATTTTTGTAATAATTGTTGTGATCATCAGTATGACTCTCGGCCTGACCGGAGCAGTTCTCTGTAATCGCACTTTTCCTGGAATCCGTTTTTTCAGTACAGCATATGCACTGCCTATGGCTATTGCTTCGGCATCTGCTGCCATGATATTCAAAATTATGCTGCATCCGTCAGTGGGCATTGTGAATAAATTTCTGGGACTGGATATCAACTGGGTAAGTGATCCCAAATATGCGCTGATATGCGTAGCGGTACTGACCGGCTGGCTCAACAGCGGTATCAACTTCCTGTATTTTTCAGCAGGTTTAAGCAATATTGATGACTCAATTTATGAACGTGCTTCTGTGGATGGCGCAAATGCGGTTCAGAAGTTTTTCCGTCTGACCATTCCCAATCTGGAACCGATTATTTTCTATACACTGGTTGTGGATATTATCCAGGCCTTTCAGTCCTTCGGACAGGTAAAAATCCTGACACAGGGAGGTCCGGGCGAATCCACCAATCTGATCGTATATTCCATCTACCGGGATGCATTTTTTAATTATCGTTTCGGTACGGCAGCTGCAGAATCCATTGTTCTGTTTCTGATTATTATGTGCCTGACGCTGATTATGTTCAGGGTTGAGGGAAAGGGAAAAGGAGGAAACTGAAATGACAGCTCAGAATGTGATCCGTGCAGAAAAATTAAAGGAACTCCAGTATCGTATGGATCGGGAAGCAAAGCGGAAAAAACAGATAAAATCAGGACTTCTTATCTGCCTGAATGTGATTTTTGCCATGCTGATCCTCGCCCCGCTGCTGTATGCGGTTAGTATTGCATTCATGCCTTCCAGTGAGTTATTTACATTGGATCTGAATCTGATACCAAAGGAGCCGACTCTTGATAATTTCATACAGGCACTGCAGAGAATTCCTCTGCTCAGGTTTGTACTGAATTCTTTTCTGGTGGCTGGTCTGATAACGGCCGGTCAGATTATTTCATGCTCACTGGCAGCATTTTCCCTGCATTTTCTGGACTTTAAAGGAAAAAATGCGGTATTTATGCTGATTATGTCAACCATGATGCTTCCCGGTGAAGCTACAATAATTTCCAATTATCTGACAATTTCCGGATGGGGCTGGCTTGACACCTATCAGGCGCTGATTGTGCCTTATCTTACATCAGCAATGGGAATTTTCCTGTTCCGCCAGTTTTTTCAGTCTTTCCCCATATCGCTGTATGAATCGGCCAGGCTGGATGGATGCGGCAATCTTCGTTTTATTGTTTCCATTCTGCTGCCGCTTATGAAATCTGCTATGGGAGCCATGGCAGTCTATACGTTCATTAATGCATGGAATATGTATATGTGGCCTCTGCTGGTTACCGGATCTGACAGTATGAGAACGGTTCAGATCGGTATTGGTATGCTGGACAGTGTGGATTCTCAGTCACTTACTCTGATGGTGGCCGGAGTTGTCATGATCATTATCCCTTCCATCTCCATCTTTATTGCAGGACAAAAACAATTGATCAGAGGAATGTTTTCAGGTGCGGTAAAGGGTTGAAGAAGGGTTGATATATATAACAGAAACTGTACAAAGTAAGGAGAATATTTATGAAAAAAAGAATAATGGCAGCAGCTCTTGCAGCAGCATTGACAGTTACTTCTTTTGCCGGCTGTGGAAATAATTCCGGCGTTACATCAGGCAGTGAAGGGTCAGATTCAAAATCTGCAGATATTGAAAACTCTGCTGCTGTTGCAGGTGAAGTGGATGTTACCGGGACAGAGATTACTTTCTGGCATGCCATGGGCGGCGTCAACGGAGAAGCAATGGAATATCTGGTAAATAAATTCAATGAGGAAAATGAATACGGTATAAAAGTTGTGTCCGAGTACCAGGGTTCCTATGATGATGCTTTAAATAAATTAAAAAGTGCGCAGCTTGGAAACATGGGTGCGGATCTGGTTCAGGTGTATGACATTGGTACCAGGTTCATGATTGATTCAGACTGGATCATACCGGTACAGGATTTTATGGATAAAGATGATTATCAGATTAATCTGGAGAAAAATATTGCAGCATACTATACGGTAAATGATGAATTATATTCCATGCCGTTTAATTCATCCACGCCGATTCTTTATTATAATGCAGATATGTTCAAAGCATCGGGTATCGAAAAAGCTCCTGAAACCTTCAGTGAAATTGCAGATATTTCCGATGACCTGCAGTCAAAGGGCGGAGCAAAGGAAACCATTTCTCTGGGAATCTACGGCTGGTTTTTTGAACAGTTTCTGTGTAAACAGGGTGTAAATTATGCCAATAACGGAAACGGACGCGAAGGTGCGGCAACAGCAGTGGAATTCGATACCAATGGAGGAGGGCTTCAGATTCTGGAAGCATGGAAAAATCTGTATGACACTGGAGTTGCACCCAATGTGGGACGCGGCGGTGATGCCGGTTTGGCGGATTTCTCGTCAGGAAAAGCTGCAATTACACTGGGATCCACAGCTTCTCTGAAACAGATTCTGGAAGATGTGAACGGTAAATTTAAAGTTGGTACTGCGTATTTCCCCGCAACAGGAGCTGATGATAAGGGTGGTGTTTCCATCGGAGGAGCTTCTCTGTGGGCACTGGAAAATGGTGATGAAAAAAAGGCTGCAGCCACCTGGGAGTTTGTTAAATTTCTGGTATCCGCTCAGTCTCAGGCTTACTGGAATGCGCAGACAGGGTATTTTCCTGTGACACCCGATGCTTATGAGGTTGATATTTTTAAGGAAAATATTGAAAAATATCCCCAGTTCCAGACTGCAATTGATCAGCTGCACGATTCGGCGCCTCAATATGCAGGTGCGCTGTTAAGTGTATTTTCTGAAGCGAGAGCAATCGTCGAAACAGAAATAGAAAACATGCTGAATGGTAAACAGTCGCCGCAGGAAGCAGTGGATAAGATGGCTTCTGATATTAATACGGCAATCGAAGATTATAATCTGGTAAATGAAGAATAATAACAAAATAATTTAAACAGTTTTGAGATGGCGCTTAGGGGTGTTTCACACCTGAAATGTGCCATCTTTTTTACTGTTCTGTATCGACCTGATTTGCAGTTGTGAATTTTTCAGGGATGGTATAAAATTGGATCGGAATATTGAAAATTTATAAAAAACATGTGATTTGGAGGTTGATGATTATGACACAGGTTTGGGGACATCGCGGTGCATCGGGATATGCACCTGAGAATACCATGGATGCTTTTGCTCTGGCTCTGGAGCAGGGAGCTGACGGGATTGAGCTTGATGTACAGCTGACAAAAGACGGGGAGCCGGTTGTGATTCATGATGAGAAAATCGACCGGACCGGCAGCGGTATCGGTTTTGTCAGGGATTATACACTGGCGGAATTGAAAAAAATGAATTTTAATAAAACAATTCCGGGATATAGGGCAGTTACGATTCCCACCCTGAAGGAAGTCTATGAGATGTTTCAGAAAAATCATAAAGTAATTAATGTGGAAATCAAGACAGGAATATTCTTTTATCCGGGAATTGAGGACAAAGTGCTGGAACTGACTGCCTCCATGGGCATGGAAGAACAGGTGATCTATTCTTCTTTCAACCATCAGACCATGGTTAATGTGAAACGGATGAATCCCCGGGCAGCATGCGGACTGCTGTACTCTGACGGCTGTCTGAATATGGACAGGTATTGCAGGGAGCTGGGGATGGATGCTCTGCATCCGGCCTTATATAATCTGCAGTATGACGGTTTCCGGGAAAAATGTCGTGAGAAACAGATTCCTCTGCATGTGTGGACGGTCAATGAGCCGGAGCATATACGAATGATGTATGATATGCAGGTGGAAGCTGTTATTACAAATTATCCGGACCGGGCAGTGGGATTAAGGTGACGGTCTGTTATACCAGCGGGAGTTCATTTCTGCTGTTTCAGTCTCTGAAAACAAAACTGTAATGACCATATTCATTTACAAAAAAAAGTGGTTGTGCTATATTATAAATTGGTTAGCTGTTTTCTTCGCTTTTTCGATTTATATGGGGATTTCAGCATGCCGCAGATATATGCCGGTTTTATATCCGACAAACAGAATTTTATTTCAGGGAGATATAATTATGGGTAAGTATTTTGGTACTGATGGCTTCCGTGGTGAAGCAAATGTTGATTTAACAGTAGAACATGCATATAAAGTAGGACGTTTTCTGGGCTGGTATTTTGGTCAGGATCATAAATGTAAAGTTGTAATCGGTAAAGATACCAGAAGAAGCAGCTATATGTTTGAATATGCGCTGGCTTCCGGTCTGACTGCTTCCGGTGCAGATGCATATCTGCTTCATGTAACAACCACTCCCAGTGTTTCATATGTGGTCAGAACTGAGGATTTTGACTGCGGCATCATGATTTCTGCCAGCCATAATCCTTATTATGATAATGGCATCAAGCTGCTCAACGGAGCAGGTGAGAAGATGTCCGAGGACGTTATTGAGAAGATTGAAGCCTATCTGGATGGAGAGTCCGGTGAGATTCCCTTTGCCGTGAAAGATGAGATCGGACGTACCACTGACTATGTAATGGGAAGAAACCGCTACATGGGTTATCTGATCAGTCTGGCAACCCGTTCTTTCAAGGGAATCCGTGTGGGTCTTGACTGTTCCAACGGCAGTGCATGGTCCATGGCAAAGAGTATTTTTGATGCGCTGGGCGCAAAAACCTATGTGATCAACAATGAGCCTGACGGAACCAATATCAATATGAACTGCGGTTCCACACATATTGAGGTTCTGCAGCAGTATGTGAAGGACAATCAGCTGGATGTGGGATTTGCCTACGACGGAGATGCAGACCGGTGTCTGGCTGTGGATGAAAATGGATGGATTGTGGACGGCGACCTGATTTTATACGTATGCGGTAAGTATATGAAGGAAAGCGGGCAGTTGGATACCAATACAGTTGTTACCACCATCATGTCCAATATAGGACTTTACAAAGCATTTGATGAGATCGGCATTAACTATGAAAAGACAAATGTGGGAGATAAATATGTTTATGAGAATATGGCGGAGAACGGACACCGTCTTGGCGGAGAACAATCCGGCCATATTATTTTCAGCAAGTATGCCAATACGGGCGACGGTATTCTGACTTCTCTGAAAATCATGGAAGTAATGCTGGAGAAGAAGCAGAGCCTCGGCAAGCTGACGGAAGGTGTGGAGATTTATCCTCAGGTTCTGAAAAATATCCGTGTTAAAAGTAAACCTGCAGCAAGACAGGATGAAGACGTGATTGCAGCCATTGCTGATGCCGAGAAGCAGCTGAATGGAGATGGGCGGATTCTGGTACGTGAAAGCGGTACAGAACCGCTGATCCGTGTCATGGCAGAGGCTAAAACCACAGAGTTGTGCAATCAGGTGGTTGATCAGATTATCAATGTGATTAAAAAGAAAGGTCATGAAGCATAAAAAGCGCTTTGCGGCAGAAGGAGAAAATATGAAGCCCTGGGAGAAGAATATACGTCAGGTGGAGCCTTATGTGCCTGGCGAACAGCCGAAAAATGAAAATGTTGTAAAATTAAACACTAATGAAAACCCCTATCCTCCGGCTCCGGGAGTGGAGAAAGCGAGGATCGCATTTTCGGATGACAGCCTGCGTCTGTATCCGGATCCCGCAGCATCTTCGCTGACGGAAGCGCTGGCTGAGTATTACGGTCTGGATGCGGATCAGGTTTTTGTGGGAGTCGGTTCGGATGATGTTCTGGCCATGGCATTCCTTACTTTTTTTAATTCGGATAAGCCCATACTGTTTCCGGACATCACTTATTCTTTTTACAGCGTCTGGGCAGACCTGTACCGTATTCCGTATGAGAGACCCTCACTGGATGAGAATTTCCGCATGGTAAAGGAAGATTACTATCGTCCGAACGGAGGAATTATCTTCCCCAATCCCAATGCCCCTACTTCTTTACTGGAACCGCTTTCTTTCATTCGTGATATTCTGGATCACAATCAGGAAAGTGTGGTAATTGTGGATGAGGCTTATATTGATTTCGGAGGAGAATCAGCTATTTCCCTGCTGAAAGAATATGAGAACCTGCTGGTGGTCCAGACTTTTTCCAAATCCCGTTCCATGGCAGGAATGAGAATCGGATATGCCATGGGCAGTCCTGCGTTGATCCGGGCACTCAATGATGTGAAATATTCCTATAATTCCTATACCATGAACCGTCCCTCTCTGGTGATGGGAGTGGAAGCTGTGAAGGATGAGGCATATTTCAGGGAAACGTTGAATAAAATCATCAAAACAAGGGAAGAAGCGAAAGAAAGGCTGACAGAGCTTGGTTTCCGCTGTCTGGATTCCGCTTCCAACTTTCTGTTTGCGGCACACGAAAATGTACCGGCAGAGAAGATATTTACGGAGCTGAAAGAAGAAGGAATCTTTGTACGATATTTTAATTCTGCAAGGATCGATAATTATCTGAGGATTACGGTGGGAACACCGGAAGAGATGGAGAAGCTTTATCAGGCCCTTGCCCGTTACAAGTAAAGCTGGTGATTATTTGGATACTGTAAAAAAATACACAGGTATTTTTCTGAATATTGCGGTTCCGCTGATTATTACGTCCCTGATCTGGTTTGTGGGACCGAAAATAATTGTTTTTTTTCTGCCCTTCGTCATTGGTCTGGTGATTGCTCTGGTGGCAGCTCCTCTGGTTCGTTTTCTGGAACGCAGGGTGAAGCTGATGCGTCGTTTTACGTCCATGGCTATTATTGTGGGAGCACTGGCATTGATCGTGCTCCTGCTCTGGCTGATACTGAGCAATCTGATTCGTGAGGGATATCGTTTTCTGCAGGATGCGCCTGCCCTGCTGGATTCCATGGGAGAAGAACTGCAGCATACGATCATAAAGCTTCAGCAGATTCTCAAGGTTCTGCCGGATGATGTGCAGCAGAG
This sequence comes from Lachnospiraceae bacterium, assembly GCA_034086685.1. Taxonomy (GTDB): domain Bacteria; phylum Bacillota; class Clostridia; order Lachnospirales; family Lachnospiraceae; genus TWA4. The sequence goes on along the minus strand of JAXDZY010000135.1, from coordinate 13,466 downwards.
TATTTTCAGCGGGATGGATAATCTGGGGAAAGTAATTTCAGACAGTATTTCTTCCATGTCTGCGCCTGCCATGGAGGTGGTGGGCAGTGTGGCCCGCAGTATTCCCGATATACTGGTGGATACGGTTGTAATTCTGATGTCTGCATATTTCTTTCTGGCAGATTATGACAAACTTCTGGAAACGGCAAAAAAAATCATGCCGGATATGTTTGTCCGTGCCATGGCTTTTCTGAAAAAGACATCAGGAGAAATTGTGGGCAGTTATTTTCTGGCACAGTTTCGTATCATGTTTGTCATTGCTGTGGTGCTGGCCGTGGGTCTTACCATTGCCGGCGTTTCTTACAGCGGACTTGTGGCTGTATTGATTGCAATTCTGGATTTCCTGCCGATATTCGGTACCGGTACGGTGCTGATTCCGTGGGCTCTGATCAAATTGCTGAACGGCTCCTACAGTGCGGCAGTATTTCTGCTGGTTCTTTACGGACTGACCCAGTTGATCCGTCAGCTGATCCAACCAAAGCTGATCGGAGATACCATGGGGATGAATCCTCTGCTGACTCTGCTGTTTTTATATGTGGGTTATCAGCTTGGGGGATTTACCGGTATGATTCTGGCTGTTCCTGTCGGTATGATTTTGCTGGAGGCAATCCGTATGGGAGCATATGATTCTCTGATTGATGGGGTGAGCGCACTTTACCATGAGGCAGTTCTTTTGATGGAACAGGCACGATGCAATAAAAAGGAGGAATAATATGAGTAAATATACCAAAGAAGAGATTTTGGAACTGGTTGAACAGGAGGATGTGGAATTTATCCGCCTTCAGTTCACGGACATTTTCGGCTGTTTCAAAAATGTGGCCATAACCGCATCACAGCTGGAAAGAGCTCTGGATAACCGGTATATGTTCGATGGTTCTGCCATTGAAGGCTTTGTAAGGATTGAAGAATCCGATATGTATCTGTATCCGGATCTGGATACATTTGTAGTATATCCCTGGAGACCTCAGCAGGGAAAGGTTGCCAGACTGATCTGTGATGTGTATACGGCAGACAGGGTGCCTTTTGAAGGAGAACCCAGATATATTCTGAAAAAAGTGGTGGAAGAGGCAAAAAACATGGGATATGTTTTTGATGTGGGTCCTGAGTGCGAGTTTTTCCTGTTTAATACAGATGATTACGGCAATCCCACCACCATTACTCACGAGCAGGCATCTTATTTTGACATGGCACCCAATGATCAGGCAGAAAATGTCCGCCGGGATATCATTCTGAATCTGGAGGACATGGGATTCGAGATTGAAGCATCTCACCATGAACTGGCTCCCGGTCAGCATGAAATTGATTTTCGCTATGAAAATGCACTGACAGCTGCTGATGATATCATGACTTTTAAAATGACAGTAAAAACCATTGCCAAACGTCACGGATTCCATGCCACATTTATGCCAAAACCTCTGCCCTCCCAGGGGGGATCCGGCATGCATGTGAATATGTCTATGTCCGATGAGAATGGTGTTAACCTTTTCAATGATCCTTCAGACCCCAACGGGCTCAGTGAACTTGCATACCATTTTATGGCCGGAGTTATGAAGCATATTAAGGGAATTACGGCAGTTGCCAATCCTCTGGTGAATTCCTACAAACGTCTGGTACCGGGATACGAAGCACCAATCCACATTGCCTGGTCTTCCAAAAACCGCAGCCCGCTGATCAGGATCCCGTCCAATCGGGGATGTCATACGCGGATCGAACTCCGTTCTCCTGATCCCACAGCCAATCCTTATCTGATTCTGGCGTTGTGTCTGTCAGCCGGTCTTGACGGTATCAAAAACAAGCTGGAGGCACCGGAGGCTGTAACCAGAAATCTATTTGCCATGACACCGGAAGAACTGGAAGCTGCAGGGATTGAAGAGCTTCCGCTGACTCTCGGTGAAGCTCTTGAGGAGTTAAAGAAAGATACTTTCCTGACGAATGTTCTTGGTGAGCATCTGACAGGCAAATATCTGGAAGCAAAATATCAGGAGTGGAATGAATACTGCAATCAGATTACAGAATGGGAGCTTAATCGCTATTTACGTTATTTCTAATGACAATTGACGGAATCAGCTGCTGGAGGTAGATATACGTGACAAATATTATAGTAGTGTTCCCTAAATTGGAGGATGCAAAAAGTATTCGAAATATACTGACGAGGAATGGCCTGCAGGTTACAGCTGTATGCAACTGCGGAGCACAGGCCCTGAGCGCCATGGATGGTCTGAATGACGGCATCGTAATCTGCGGATATCGTTTCCGCGATATGATGTATTCGGATCTGAATCAGAATCTTCCACGGTATTTCGAAATGCTTCTTGTTACTTCAAAGATGCATCTGCAGGAAGCTGAAGGCATGGGTATCATGAGCATATCCATGCCGCTTCGGTCGATGGATCTGGTGGAAACAGTAGGTATGATGTCCGATGTCATTGTCAGAAAGAGGAGAAAGCGGAAAGAACAACCGACCAGACGCAGTGAGGAAGACAGGAAACTGCTGACGGAAGCGAAGACGCTTCTGATGGAGCGTAATCATATGAGTGAGGGCGAAGCACATCGTTATATTCAGAAATGCAGCATGGATACAGGAACAAATATGGTAGAAACTGCAAAAATGATTCTGAGTGTTATGACATGACGGTAAGACAGAAAAAGATAATGATTGCAGCAGGCAAGGATTATTGCATGTATGAATTACATAGATGGAATTTGAAGCAGAAAGGTGGAACGCGTGTATGAAATTTACCAAAATGCATGGAATCGGCAACGATTATGTTTATGTAAACTGTTTTGAAGAAACAGTAAAAGACCCGGTGAAAACAGCTATTGAAATCAGTCGCCGGCATTTTGCAGTGGGTTCGGACGGATTGATTCTGATCAAACCTTCCAAAGTGGCTGACTGCTGTATGGAGATGTACAATGCAGATGGTTCTCTGGGAGCCATGTGTGGAAACGGCGTGCGCTGTGTGGGAAAGTATGCGTATGACCACGGAATTGTTGATAAGTCCAGAACAGTTATTACAGTGGAAACCGGCTCCGGTATTAAAACACTGAAACTGACTGTAAAAGATGGAAAGGCAGTTATGGCGGAGGTGGATATGGGAAGCCCTGTTCTGACCAGCCATAACGCGGACAAAGCGCTGGAAATGAAAGATTACAGGGAGCTTTCCCGGGATACAGTCTGGGAGAAGATTGAAGTTGCGGGGAAGACATGGGAGATGATCGGTGTGTCTATGGGAAATCCTCATGCCATCGTATATGTAGATGATACGGACAGTCTGGAAATCGAAAAAATCGGGCCGCTGTTTGAGAATCATCCCCGTTTCCCCGACCGGACGAATACTGAGTTTGTTCAGGTGGTGGATGACCACACCCTGAAGATGAGAGTATGGGAGCGTGGATCCGGCGAGACGCTGGCCTGCGGTACGGGTGCCTGTGCTACGCTGACCGCTTCTACTCTGGCGGGTTATGTGAAGGGGAAGGCTGATATTGAACTTCTGGGAGGTACCCTGCATATTGAACTGCGGGAAAATGATGGTCATGTGATGATGACAGGGCCTGCCGCAGAGGTGTTTACCGGAGAGTGGAATGAATAAAAGACGCCTTTTATTTGCCGGCGACAGTATTACAGATGCGGATCATCTGTGGGATCCCGGTCCCGACCGTCTTGGTCATGGTTATGTGCATCTGATAGCAGAGACGCTGAAATTGGAAGAAAAAGCTGTATGTGCTGAAGCTGCAGATACCGAAGCTGCCGGCGGTATTACGATTATCAACAGCGGATTTAACGGTTACAGGGCAGAGGATCTGCTGCGCCGCTGGAATCAGGTCTGTCTGTGCAAACAGCCGGATCTGGTTACGCTGCTGGTGGGGGTTAATGAAACCGGAGCAGCCATGGAAGGGATGGTGACGGAACCGGAAGTATTTGAAAGGACTTATGAACGTCTGATCACGGAGGTGCTTAACAATACCCGGGCAGATATGATTCTCATGGAGCCCTTTCTTTTTCGTCGTCCGGCTTTCCTGATCACATGGAGAAAATATTTTGATCCGATTCTGCCGGTTATTTCTCATCTGGCTGAAAAATACAGTCTGCCTTTTATCCCTCTTGATCAGCCGTTTAATGATCTGGCAGATCGTCTGGGAGCGGACCAGGTTACGATGGACGGAATTCATCTGACAGAAACAGGAAACCGTTTTCTGGCGGAAAAGTGGCTGGAGGTTTACCGGCAGTTTTAACATTTGTTAATAAGCAGTCTGCATCATATGAGAGCAGGCACAGGATAAGACAAAAAGAGAGGACAAGTGAACTTATGAAATTATGGGGAGGCCGTTTTACAAAGGCTACAAATCAGCTGGTGGATGAATTCAACGCATCCATTTCCTTTGATAAGAGATTTTACAAACAGGACATTACCGGCAGCATTGCCCATGTTACCATGCTGGCAAAGCAGGGAATCCTGACAGAAGAGGAACGTGACTGCATTAAAGCAGGTCTGGAGGGAATTCTTTCCGATATTCAGGAAGGCAGGCTGCAGATCGATGAAACCGCAGAGGATATCCACAGCTTTGTTGAAGCGACTCTGATTGAGCGCATCGGTGATACAGGCAAAAAGCTTCATACGGGAAGAAGCCGCAATGATCAGGTGGCTCTGGATATGAAACTGTACGTGCGGGATGAGATTTCCGAGCTGCATGGTCTCATCGTGGAACTGTTAAAAACAATTCTGAAGATCATGGAAGAAAATACGGAGACCTATATGCCCGGATTTACCCATCTTCAGAAAGCACAGCCGGTTACTCTGGCACATCATTTCGGAGCTTATTTTGAGATGTTTCTGCGGGACAAATCACGCCTGGAGGATATTTACGAACGCATGAATTACTGTCCTCTGGGTTCCGGCGCACTGGCTGGAACGACCTATCCTCTGGACAGGGAATATACGGCAGAGCTTCTGGGCTTTAACGGTCCCACCTGCAACAGCATGGATTCTGTGGCAGATCGGGACTATCTGATTGAGCTGCTGAGCGCCATGTCAACGATTATGATGCATCTCAGCCGTTTTTCCGAAGAAATTATCATCTGGAACAGCAATGAATACCGTTTTGTGGAGATTGATGATGCATACAGCACCGGTTCCAGCATTATGCCCCAGAAGAAAAATCCTGATATTGCCGAGCTGGTTCGCGGTAAAACCGGCCGTGTTTATGGGGCTCTTGTGTCTCTGCTGACAACCATGAAGGGGATTCCTCTGGCTTATAACAAGGATATGCAGGAAGATAAGGAGATGACATTTGATGCCATTGATACAACCAAGGGCTGCATTCAGCTTTTCACCGGTATGATTGCAACCATGCGTTTTCGCAGGGATGTCATGGCCAGATCAGCGATGAACGGCTTCACCAATGCAACAGATGCAGCCGATTATCTGGTTAATCACGGTGTTCCTTTCCGTGATGCCCATGGAATCATTGGACAGATTGTGCTGTACTGCATTGACAAAAATATCTCAATTGAGGATATGAGTCTGGAGGAGCTGAAAGCAATCAGTCCTGTATTTGAAGAGGATATTTATGATGCAATCAGTTTGAAAACCTGTGTGGATAAAAGAGTGACCGTGGGTGCACCCGGCCCGGATGCCATGAAAAAGGTTATTGAACGTTGTCATAAACTGCTTGATGAGGAGTAATCAGAAAGCTGAAGGGGGAAAATCGCATGACGCATTCACAGATCAGAGAACAATACAGAGAATTGACGGAATTACTGATCAGAAGAGAATTTACGATTACAACCATGGAAAGCGCAACAGCAGGCCTGATTGCTTCACTTATCACAGATACAGAAGGTTCCTCAGCTGTATTGAAAGGCGCATTTGTTACTTATTCCAATGAAGCAAAAGTCATGCAGGGAGTACCTGCCCAGATTATTGAGACCTATGGGGTATATTCGCCGGATACAGCCCGTGCAATGGCAAAAGCATGCAGAGCAGCTTACAGAGCGGATATCGGCATAGGAATCACCGGCTCCTGCGGCAATGTGGATCCCAATAATGCAGACAGTATTCCCGGTGTGGTATATTATTCCATAGATTTCAGAGGACGACTGACCACCTATCGTCTGGATCTGGATCCGCTTCCCACCCGCCTGGATTACAAGATGCGGGCAGCAGAAGAGGTTGTGGAAACATTGCTCCTGATGCTGGGATAGTGCAGGATTCTGATTATGCTGAAACAGTATCCGGTTTGTTTTGGAAGGAAGGGATGATGGTATGAATCTGTTTTCCAGAAAAAAGAAAAAAATTCAGAAAATTGAATTTGATAAAACCGGTAAGATACCGGTGATTCGTGCAAGTATCTGTACAGGAGAGCAGGTCGCCGGTTTTAAAAATACAAAAACCGGAAAATTTGAGGATCTTATGGTGATCCGGTCAGAAGCGGACCAGAAACTTTTTATGGAAATGTATGATGTGAAAGATGAGGAAATAAAGAAAGAATACTGATTGAACCGGTTAACACAGGGGGCTGCTGCAGCAGCCCCCTGTACTGTCTGCACTTATTGTGTTATGTTATGCAGCAGGCTTTCAGGCTTTTAAATTATTTTATGGAGTATCATCCTCGTCGGATTTTCTGTCTGCCATCTTTCCGCCCAGATAACCGGACAGAACAGACTGCAGATCCACGCCGGTGGATTCCTTCAGACCGTCGGTTACCTGTGTGACAGTCTGGATAATATCGCGGGTCAGTTTGGTGGAATTGCCGTCGCCGTACATGGTGATCTTATCCACATTGCCAAGCGGTGTGGCAGCGTTTTTCACAACCTCGGGAAGGGCTTTGAAATACATCTCCAGAATAGCGGCCTGACCATATTTTTTCATGGCTTCCGCTTTCTTCTCAATACCTTCCGCTTCTGCCAGTGCCTTTGCACGGATCGCTTCCGCTTCTGCCAGACCTTTTGCCTTGATAGCCTCAGCCTCTGCCAGACCTTTTGCTTTAACGGCTTCCGCTTCCTGTTCCTGAGAGAACTTATCAGCTTCGGCCTGTGCTTTCAGAGCTTCTGCCTCCTTTTCCACCTCATATTTTTTCGCTTCTGCGTCACGCTGTCGTTCATACAGCTCTGCCTCCGCCTTTTTCTGCCGGTCATACTGTGCTGCATCGGCGCGCTGTTCCACTGCATAACGTTCTGCTTCAGCTTTCTTGCGGACCTCTGCTTCCAGTGTTTTTTCGGTAATCTCTACTTCACGGGCTTTCAGCTCAATCTGTTTCTCCTGCTTGGCAAGATTGGCATTGGCAGTGGTGATTTCGATGGATTTACGCTGTTCCTCTTCCTGAATACGGTAAGCAGCATCGGCTTCCGCCTTCTTGATATCAGAAGCTTTTTTCAATTCCGCCTGTTTGATAGCCAGCTCATTCTTCTTGATGGAAATCTCGGTTTCGGCGTTAATCTGAGCATCGTTGGCTTCCTTTTTGGCGATGGCCTGTGCTTTGGCGATTTCCTTTTCGCTTTCTGCACGGGAGATCGCTGCATTTTTCTGAATCTTAACAATGTTGTCCACACCCAGATTCTCAATTACACCGTTGTTGTCGATGAAATTCTGAACATTGAAACTGACGATATCAAGTCCCATGGCTGCAAGATCCGGTTCCGCATTCTCTTTGACCAGATTGGCAAATTTCTGACGGTCGGAAACCATCTCTTCAAGAAACATCTTGCCCACGATTTCCCGCATGTTGCCTTCCAGAACCTCTCTGGAAACCTGAGCAATGTAATCAACCGGCTTATTCAGGAAGTTCTGTGCAGCCAGCTTCAGCCGGTCTTCATTGTCACTGATCTTGATATTGACTGCAGCATCCACGCGGATATTGATGTAATCAGCTGTAGGCACTGCGGTTGCTGTCTTCACGTCGATGGGAATCAATTGCAGATTCAGCTCATCTTTCTTCTCCAGAAAAGGAATCTTGATTCCGGCTTTACCGATCAGAAACTTGGGATTCTTGCGCAGACCGGAAATGATATACGCCGTATCGGGAGAAGCCTTTACATAGCCGGTGACCATGATAAAAATAAAAAGGGCAATTACCAGCAAAAAGGGCCATATGGTTCCCAGAACATGTAAGAAAGTATCCATAAAATGTCCTCCTTATGTAAAATCCGGTCATCGGACAGCAGGTGTACCGGAGTGTGATGTGCTGATTTATCACCTGCGGACACCGGAAGATGTCCAATGACGGGGTATTGGATGAGATTATTATAGCAGTATTTGACGTTGACTTCTATGGGGAAGGAAGGTAAAATTTTATCAGAGTGAAAAGGGGGGCACTGTTCAGGCTTTGGACGGAAGATGTATTATGAGGCAGAGTGACTGTGATATCCTGTACGGGGACGCACTCTCGCTCAGTATCAAACGCAGCGGATGCTAACCTCGCAGCCCTTCAAAAGAAGGTCTACTCGCTAAGCACCGGCGTTTTCAATGGTCCCCTTTACAGGACACCACAGTCATTCTGCCGCCAAAGGTATTTCATTTCCGGTTGAATAAAGCTCTGAACAGTACAGGAGGATAGAGAGTATTACATTCGATTCGGCTATATGAAAGATGAAGATAGGTTATACATAAATGAAGAGAGGTAAATATGATTACAGGAGAATTGAAAAATAAAATCGATGGTCTCTGGGAAATATTCTGGACAGGCGGTCTGACCAATCCGCTGGAAGTGATTGAGCAGATGACATATCTGATGTTTATCCGCGATCTGGATGATGCGGACAATCGAAGGGCAAAAGAAAGTGCTTTGCTTGATCTTCCGTATCAGAGTATATTTTCCGGTGATGTGAAAATCGGTGACCGCAGTATTGCAGGAAGTCAGCTGAAATGGAGTGTATTTCACGATTTCCCTGCGGCAAAGATGTATACAGTTATGCAGGAATGGGTATTTCCTTATATTAAAAATCTGCACAACGATAAAAACAGTGCTTATGCCAAATATATGGACGATGCTATTTTTAAAATTCCAACGCCGTTGATGCTTTCACGGATTGTAGACAGCATGGATGAGATTTATAAAATAATGTCGGAAATGCAGGAAACGGATACGAAAGGCGATATTTACGAATATTTGCTGAATAAACTGAGTCAGTCCGGCGTTAACGGACAGTTCCGTACACCCCGCCACATAATCCGTATGATGGTTGAATTGATGGCTCCGGTGCCGGAGGATATCATCTGTGATCCGGCATGCGGAACCTCGGGATTTCTGGTAAATGCGGGAGAATATCTGCGGAAAAATCATAAATCGGAAATTTTCTTCAATAAACAGAACAGGGAGCATTACATGAATCATATGTTCCATGGATATGATATGGATCGAACGATGCTGCGAATCGGTGCGATGAACATGATGACACATGGAGTGGATAATCCCTGCATTGAATACAGAGACAGTTTGTCCGATCAGAATCAGGACAAGGAAAAATATTCGCTGATTCTTGCAAATCCGCCGTTTAAAGGCAGTCTGGATGCGGATATTGTATCAGTAGACCTCCTGAAAATCTGTAAGACAAAGAAAACGGAACTGTTGTTTCTTGCTTTATTCTTGCGTATGTTGAAAACAGGCGGACGGTGTGCCTGCATCGTACCGGACGGTGTGCTTTTTGGCTCGTCAAAGGCTCACAAAGCAATTCGTAAGGAACTGGTAGAAGGCAACCGGCTGGAAGCAGTTATTTCCATGCCCTCGGGTGTATTTAAGCCGTATGCTGGTGTATCTACTGCGATTTTGATTTTTACCAAAACAGGACACGGCGGCACGGATCAGGTCTGGTTTTACGACATGACTGCAGATGGATTCAGTCTGGATGACAAACGAACCCCTGTAGCAGATAATGACATTCCTGATATCATTGAACGATTTAAACACAGAGAAAAAGAAACAGAACGAAAACGGACAGAAAAATCAAAAGTTGCTGTTCAGAAGGCACTTGATGAAGCACAGTTATTGTTTGATAGTTTAATGCAGAAATATTTTGGCTGATATGGAACCGTATATGGTATACTGAAGACAGTGATAGAAAATAGGAGAGCTGTTAAGAAAGGAGTGTGTTGGTAAATGGGTATTTATTTAAATCCCAGGAAACGTGCTTTTCGGAAGGCATTGAATTCGGAAATTTATGTTGATAAGAGTGAATTGATTGCATATACCAATAAGGTACTTGATTCGGAGCAACAATACGTTTGTGTCAGTCGCCCAAGAAGGTTTGGAAAGTCCATGGCTGCAAACATGCTTTCTGCTTATTACGGGAGAGGGGCGGATTCCAGAGAGGAATTTGAGAATTTGAAAATTGGAAAAGATGTTTCGTTTCTGAAATATCTAAATCAGTATAATGTGATTCTTTTAAATATGCAGGAATTCTTAAGTGATAACCATGATATTGAGGCAATGAAAAAGTCTATAGAGGAAAGCCTTTTGTGGGAATTGCTGGCGGAGTATCCGGATATCTGCTATTTTGACCGCAAAAATCTGATAAAAACATTATACGACATATTTAATGAAGTGGATATCCCATTCATTTTTATTATTGATGAGTGGGATTGTATCTTTCGTGAAAAGAAAGCGGATAAGGATGCGCAGAAGATATATCTGGATTTTTTAAGAAACCTGTTAAAAGATAAACCTTATGTTGCACTGGCGTATATGACGGGAATTCTTCCGATTAAGAAATACGGAACTCACTCGGCACTGAATATGTTTGATGAGTTTTCCATGACGAATCCTAAGCAGCTTGCGGAGTTTGTGGGATTTACAGAATCCGAGGTGAAAGAATTATGTTGTCGCTATGGGATGGACTTTGAAGAAACAAAGCGATGGTATGATGGATACCGTTTTGAAAATGTGGAGCATGTGTACAGTCCAAGATCTGTAGTCAGCGCAATGCTCAGCAAAAGTTTTGACAATTACTGGAATCAGACAGAAACATTCGAAGCATTAAAAGACTATATTACTATGAATTATGATGGCTTAAAGGACACCGTAATAGAATTGCTGGCAGGGAAACATCAGAAAATTGATATCAGTTCATTCAGCAATGATATGACTACTTTTTCATCGGCAGATGATGTGCTGACTCTGCTGGTTCATCTGGGGTATCTGGGATATGACTATTCAGCAGGGGAAGTATTTATTCCGAATTCTGAAATTGCATCTGTATTCATAACAGCAATTAAAAATATCGGCTGGCAGGAAGTGATGAATGCGGTAAAAAAATCCGACAATCTTCTAAAAAACACCTGGAATCAAAATGCAGATGCGGTAGCACAGGGGATTGAGGACGTACATTTCGAGACCTCAATCTTGAAATACAATGACGAAAATTCTCTGGCCTGTGTGATATCACTTGCTTTTTACAGTGCAAGGGCATATTATACGGAAATCAGGGAAATGCCAACTGGTCAGGGATTTGCTGATATTGTATATCTGCCGCGGAAAAAGCATCTGGATAAACCGGCAATGATTGTGGAATTGAAATGGAATCAGTCGGCGGAGGGAGCGATTGAGCAGATTAAGCAGAAGAAATACATGAGAGCATTGGAAGATTATAAAGGAAAAATACTGCTGGTGGGTGTCAATTATGATAAGGACAGTAAGAAGCATCAGTGCATGATTGAAGAAGCATCAGTTCGATAATCTAATTGTTTTGACCGAAAAACTGATACAATGTATTTTTATTATATTGCTGTGGAATATTTTAACTGATTTAGAAACGATGCGTGTTATACTGAGTAAAAAACGAGGTATATGCGATGGAAAAGGTGATCTTCAAAGTACTTGATGAAATGGCGGAATATTTAAATATTGAACAGCTTCAGAAACTTCAGCAGGTTTTGGTCGGACATTTGGCTGAAAATAAGGTTTCATCGGCTGAAATTACAAATGAGCAGTACCTGCGGATGTTTTTGGAAGCGAAAAAGATAGAGGGCTGTTCTGAGAGAACTCTGACATATTATCAGGTAACCATTCAGCATCTGTTGGAGACCGTGACAGATCCGGTAAGACGAATTACAACGGAGGCCATGCGTGCTTATTTGACGGATTACCAGAAAATCAACAATTGCAGTAATGCAACGGTTGACAATATCAGGAGAAATATTTCCAGCTTTTTTTCGTGGCTGGAAGAGGAAGATCACATTTTAAAAAGTCCAATGCGGCGGATTCATAAAATCAGAACAAAAAAGACAGTGAAAGAAGTAATATCGGATGAAGCAATAGAAAAGCTTCGGGACAATTGCCAGACCGCAAGAGATCTGGCAATTGTGGATATGCTTTATTCAACGGGAATCCGCGTGGGTGAACTTGTAAATCTTAATAAAGCAGATATCAATTTTGAGGAGAGGGAATGCATCGTATTTGGTAAAGGCGATAAAGAACGGAGAGTATATTTTGATGCGAAAACAAAGCTGCATTTGCAGAGATATCTGTCTGAACGGACAGATGATAATCCAGCATTGTTTGTAGCGCTCGATGCACCACATGCTCGATTGAAAATCAGTGGTGTGGAAATCAGATTAAGAAAGCTGGGGAGAAGTCTGGAGCTTGATCGGATTCATCCACATAAATTCAGGCGAACTATGGCCACCAGAGCGATAGATAAGGGAATGCCTATTGAACAGGTACAGAAAATACTCGGTCATTCCCAGATTGATACAACAATGGAATATGCAATGGTAAATCAGAATAATGTCAAAGCTTCTCACAGACGGTATATTGCGTAATGTTACAATTCGGGTTTGTGGGGATGATGGATGAATTATATGATGTTGAAAGAAGTCTGCTCTATTAATATGGGGCAGTCACCTGATTCAGAAAGTTACAATGATATTGGTGAAGGTATTCCGTTTTTTCAGGGAAATGCAGATTTTGGAGAAAGATATCCAATTACAAGAAAATGGTGTTCTGCACCAACTAAGTTAGCCGCACCTGGAGATATTTTAATTTCTGTTCGAGCGCCAATAGGTGCAATGAATTATGCCAAGGAAAAGTGTTGTATAGGAAGAGGATTGGCAGCTTTAACTCCAGATGAAACTAAAGTATCTCCAGAATTTGTATTTTGGTTGTTAAAAGGAAAACATGCAGAGTTAAATAGTAAGGGGACAGGGAGCACTTTTAAGGCCATAGGTAGAAAAGTATTAGAAGAGACATTGATTCCAGATATAAGTATGGAACAACAGATTAAATATTCTGCAATTATTGAAAAAGTGTATGTTATTATTCAAACGAGAAAGTTGGAACTCCAAAAATTGGACGAATTGATCAAAGCCCGATTTGTCGAGATGTTTGATTTGAATAACTGTAAAAGAGAAACACTTGGTGATTGTACCGATTTTGTTGACTATAGAGGACATACGCCTGAACTGTCAGATGAGGGTACTATTCGTGTGATTAATGCT
>JAXDZY010000094.1:0-109079 GCA_034086685.1 Lachnospiraceae bacterium | reverse complement strand
TTTCTATCTATTAGACATTTCAGAAAGCTTTTTTTATTTCCCGGAGAAAAAAATATTTACCAGTAACAGTTCAGACTTCAACTTTACAGCTGGCGTTTGCTTTTGTAAATATGAAAACCGGTAAATTTGCCGGAAACCGGTAGTGCACAGACCATGTTGATGGTATAATACCCTGTAGACGGAGTAGTAAAAGCTGTTCTGAAATACAAAGCGGGGGAATGTAAAATGAATCAGAAAGAATTATGGAAAAAATGTGTGGATTTTCACGGCCATGAGTGCGGAGGGCTGACGATCGGATTCAAAGCGGCGATTTATGCTGCTGATCTGCTGGAGCTGACGTTTTCGCATGATGAACAGGTAGTCTGTATCTCGGAAAATGATGCCTGTGGTGTTGATGCGATTCAGGTGATTCTGGGCTGCAGCGTAGGAAAAGGAAATCTGCTGTTTCATATGACTGGAAAACAGGCCTTTTCCTTTTATAATCGGACAACGGGCAGATCGGTACGTCTTCTGCTTCGAAAAAAGCCTTCTCCCATGACACATGAGGAGTCCTTTGCATATTATCAGAGCACGGAACCGGAAAAGCTGTTTGATGTGATGGATACCCGAATTGAGCTGCCTGAGCAGGCGCGGATCTTTGATTCCTGTCCCTGTGAATGCTGCGGTGAAATCACCGGTGCCAACTGGATCCGGATTCAGGGAGGAAAAAAGATCTGTATTGACTGCTATAAGAAATATGACCGGTTCCATGTGTAGATTGAGAAGCAGCTGATGAATTTGCAAACGCGGTGGAAGATGGGGGCTAAACATACCTGTGTTATCGAAAGAGCTTACGATGAATGAATGAAATGCCAGCAGCAAATAACTAAATATAGTGAAGTGAGGTGCATCCATTTGATTGGTTTCTGGATTTTCATGCTGGTCTGTGATCTGCTGATTCCCGTGTGCATGTTTGGTTTCGGAAGGTATTTCAGGAATAAAGCGCCGGGGCAGATCAATATGCTGTTTGGATACCGGACTCCCCGGTCTACAAAAAACAGGGATACCTGGGAGTTTGCCCACCATTATTTCGGCAGGCTGTGGTACCGCATGGGGCTGATTATGCTGCCGGTGACGCTGGCGGTTATGCTGCCTGTATTAGGAAAAAGTATTGATATTGTGGGTTTTTACGGAAGTATTGTATCACTGGTTCAGATCGTGGTTATGCTGGTTCCCATCTGGTTTACGGAATCGGCATTGAAACGTACCTTTGACGAGGATGGAAAACGGCGCGTCTGATGCAGTATTTTGAACCTGAGAAGAAAGGGAGAAACGGTATATGACAGAAAATGTAATCGGTTTTATCATCTGGACTGCTGTGGGAGCACTGTTTTTTGTGCTGGGGATTCATGCTTTTTTTGCAGGAAAACCCGTGGGGTTCTGGGCGAATGCAAAGACACCCGAAATTGAGAATGTGAAAGCCTACAATCGGGCGGTGGGGACAATATTTCTTGTTTACGGAGTGATTTTCATCCTGCTGGGACTGCCGCTTCTTTTCAACTCCGATCTGATCATTTTCTCCATCATCGGTGTGATGTTTGAAACCATTGGTGTGATGGCTGTATATACGGTAATCGAACAGAAATACCGGAAAAAGTAGACAGCGGTATAGTATGTGGTTATTGTTCGGAGCCAGTCAGATTTTCAATCGGAAAGGCGGTGATGTCACAGGCAGGATGATGTTGGAGTAATGATTATGTGCAGACGTAATAGCGGAGGTGAGAAGCAATGGCACATACATTCAGTAATTTTTTAACGGAAGAGGAGCAGAAAAATGCTCCGAAGATGACCTGGCCCATGGTAAAGCGCATCATGGGCTATGTGAAACCCTACTGGAAACAGGTGCTGCTGGCGCTTACAGCTATTACAGCTTCTGCTTTTCTGACTCTGTATCCCTCGATTCTGTCCGGACAGATCATCGATGACGGGCTGATCGGGAGGGATTTTCACCGGCTGGTGGAGCTGATTCTGCTGTCGTTTGCTGTGCTGATCGCTTCCGATTTTCTGACCATGCTGGTCAGCTACCTGAATATATGGATTGCCCAGAAAATCACCTACGACATGAGAAATACCATGTACCGTCATCTGCAGAAGATGAGCCAGCGTTTTTTCACAAACAGCAGACAGGGCGATATTATCACCCGTATGACCAGTGATATCGATGGGGTTCAGAATGTGATTGCCAATACCTGTTCCAAGGCATTCAGCAATGTGGCGACACTGGTGCTGGCGGTGGCTGCCATGATGCAGAAAAGCTGGCAGCTGGCGGTAATCGGTATGATTATCGTCCCCCTGTTTTCCATTCCCATCAAGCGTGCCGGGAAGATGCGCTGGTCTGTTACACTGAAGGCACAGGCCTGCAATGATGAAATCAATCAGATCCTCAATGAGACCATGTCTGTAAACGGTCAGCTGCTGGTGAAATTGTTTTCCAATGAAGAATATGAGTATAACCGGTACCGGGAGGCCAATGACCGTCTGGTAAAGCTGAATATCAGGGAAAGCGTGGTAGGACGGTGGTTCCGCACGGTACTTTCCACTTTTACCAATGCGGGTCCCATGCTGATCTATTTGGCAGGCGGCATTCTGATCATTCTTTACGGGAAAACGGATGTAACGGTGGGAGACATTACGGTGATGGTGACTCTGCTCGGGAAGATGTACCTGCCGTTAAATCAGCTTCTGAATCTTCAGGTAGACATTACCCGCAGCATGGCTTTATTTGGGAGAATTTTTTCTTATCTTGATATGCCTGTGGAGATTGACAGTGCACCCGATGCCGTGAAACCGGAGATATTCTGCGGTACGGTGGATTTCAGGCATGTGAGCTTTGATTATGACAGGACACAGCAGGTTCTTGATGATGTGACTTTTTCCGTGAAAGAGCATCAGATGGCGGCGCTTGTGGGGCCCAGCGGCTCCGGTAAATCAACGATCATCAATCTGATTCTGCGGCTTTATGATGTGACGGCGGGAGAGGTGGATGTGAGCGGTGTGGATGTCCGCAGGCTGGATCTTCAGGAACTGCGGCGTCATATCGGTGCCGTAACGCAGGATACGTATCTTTTTAACGGCACCATCCGGGAAAATCTTCTCTACGCAAAGCAGGATGCGGCAGAAGAGGAGCTGATCGATGCCTGCAGGCGGGCGCAGATCCATGATTTTATCATTTCCCTGCCTGATGGATATGATACCCGGGTGGGAAACCGCGGCATGAAGCTTTCCGGCGGAGAAAAACAGCGGATTTCCATTGCCAGAGTAATTCTGAAGGATCCTTCCATTATCATTTTCGATGAGGCAACCTCAGCTCTCGATTCTCTTTCGGAAAACAGTATTCAGGAGGCAATCGAGCCGCTGCTTCATGACCGGACCAGCATTGTCATTGCCCACCGGCTGAGTACTATTCTGTCAGCAGACCGCATCTTCGTTGTGGATCAGGGACGGATCGTGGAGGAAGGAACCCACGCGGAGCTGGTTGGCCGTGGAGGGGTGTACACCAGGCTTTATGAAACCCAGTTCCGGGCATCAGCTGAGGAATCGGAGAAAGCCGATCTGTATGAGGATGAGATATGATATCCGGTACCTGGATCGATAGAATTGTCCGGTAATTGAAAAAGTACAACAAAAATGAGGCCTGACACATTCATGAAGGCGAATGTGAAGGCCTCATTTTCTGTCAGCTGCCCGTAAAATAATTGACGATCAGGATTCCTCCCGACAGAATCAGCAGGATGTAAACCAGTTTCAGGAAAGCCTCCTGATTCAGCCGTCTGCTGATTTTGTTGCCTGCGTAAATGGCAGCAAAAACGGGAATCATGGTGATAAACACCAGGCGGTTTACGTAGGGGGTATACATCCCCTTCTGATACATCTGAAAGGCAAGGAAGATATTCAGCACTGTCCATATGGAGGATACGGTTGCCCGGAATTCTTTCTTGTCTTTCATGGCTGCGGTGGCATATATGACCAGAAACGGTCCGCCGGACGTAAACATGGCCTGCATGATGCCGGAGGCAAACAGAGCCAGATACGTTACCGGAACAGGAAGCTCCCTGGTTTGTTTCACAAGCAGCTTTTTGAAACCGATCAGGACAACAATGATGCCGTACAGAAGCATCAGATACTGAACCGGACAGTAGTCATAGACCCATAGTCCGAAAACCACGCCGATCGACATGAAAAAAAGGATGATCCCCAGCTTTTTCCAGTTCACGTATTTCAGATTCTGGAAAGTTACGATCAGAGTCGAAAACCAGAAAATCAGGGTAATGGCCGCCCGGGCATCCGATAAACCAAGCAGAGCAATTGCCGGCGGCATCGCAAGGGGGCCGCCGGCAAAGCCTGTAATTGTCTGTATGATGTTCGATGCGGCTAAAATCAGAATAAAAAGAAATTCTTTTATCATCTTATTTTACCCGTCCGTCCTGTTACTGACCAATCAGTGCTGCCAGAGATGTTAAGAAGCTTGAGAAGTTGCGGTAGCAGATAAAGCAGCATACGATAATGATGACAATACCGAGAATATTGCTGAAAATACCGTTTTTAAACTGTCCCATGCTCTTTGAATTTACACAGTAAATAACAAAGAAAGCAATCAGAGGAAGAATAATGGCGTTTGCAGCCTGAGCTACAAGAATCAGCTGAGTGGGGCTGCTTCCCAGTGCGATGGCAATGACTGCACCGATGATGATAACTGCCAGCCATACGCCTTTGAATTTCATGGACTTCATATCCTTGCCCATGCCCAGTGCACCGGTGGTTGCAAAAGCAGCAGATAACGGTGCTGTGATAGCGGAGGTAAAGCCGGCTGCCAGAAGACCGATGGCGATGAAGTATTTAGCCCAGGAACCAAGAATCGGTTCAACGGCTTTTGCCATATCGGCGCCGTTGGCAATTTCTGCACCGGTTCCGTACAGGTTTGCGGAAGCAGCGATGATGATCATCATGGATACGATGCCGCCCAGACCGATGGAAATAGCGGTATCGATGCGTGCATTGATAATATCTTCTTTATTTCCGCTGGTCCATCTTTCTGAGGAGGAAGATGCATGAAGGAACAGATTGTACGGTACAACA
The DNA here is from genome assembly GCA_034086685.1 of Lachnospiraceae bacterium. GTDB lineage: Bacteria > Bacillota > Clostridia > Lachnospirales > Lachnospiraceae > TWA4. The sequence continues at coordinate 103,964 of JAXDZY010000094.1, read as the reverse complement.
GTGGTACCGATCAGTCCTACCACAGTCATCAGATCATTTTCACCCATGGAAGGAACAAACAGACCTTTGATGACAGCGCCCCAGTCGGGAGAGGATGCAATTGCCGTAACAATGAAAACAGCCGACATGATCAGTACGATGGCAGTCAGAACTTTTTCAATTCTCTTGTAATTGCCGCTCCAGAGCAGGAAAATGGCAAGCAGTGAGATGACAAGAACCACGATCCATGTCTGCAGACCGGGGAAGATAACCTGCAGACCCAGGATACCGCCGGTAATATTACCCGTTTCGTAAGCACTGTTGCCGACGAAAATGGCAACGATGACAATGAAAATGGCAATTCCCTTCAGAATCGGGTTTACGATTCGTTCGCGGATATTTTCACCCAGACCTTTCTGTGTTACAATACCCAGTCTTGCGGCCATCTCCTGAAAGACGATGGTGGCAATGGTTGAAAACAGCATGGCCCAAAGCAGGGTATAGCCGCTGTTTGCACCTGATTTGGTACAGGTTGTTACGGTTCCGGGTCCGATAAAAGCCGCTGCAACCAGCGCGCCGGGACCAATGTTTTTGAGTCTTTCCACAAATTTAGACATATGATCTCCTCCTGTGTTAAATAAATTTATGTAAGGCTGCGACGGTGATGTTTTCTTTTCTGAGACGTTCACCGATGAGCTTCACAAACGCCAGTGCTTTTTCTCCATCCCCGTGAACGCAGATGGAGTTGATATTCAGTGAAATTTCTTTTCCGGTAATACTTACTACTTTTCCCTCTTTTACGACTTTGACTACCCGTTCCAGTGCCTCGTTTTCATCGGTAATCATGGAGCCGGCTTTTGTCCTTGATACGAGAGAGCCATCTTCTTCATAGGCTCTGTCAGCAAAAAACTCATTGGCGTGCCGAAGTCCCACTGCTTCGGAAGCACGGATCAGTTCGCTTCCGGTCAGTCCCAGCAGGATCAGCTCCTGGTCAAAATCGTACACGGCTTCACAGATGGCCCGGGCCAGAGCGTAATCCTTTCCGGCCATGTTGTACAGGGCACCGTGAGGTTTTACGTGCTGCATCCTGACACCGTATTTCCGGCAGAATGCATCCAGAGCTCCCAGCTGATAAGTGACGTAGGCATAGGCTTCACCGGTGCTGATATTCATATTTCTTCTTCCAAATCCCATCAGATCCGGAAAGCCGGGATGTGCGCCGATACCGATGCCGTTTTCCGCTGCCATACGAACCGTTTTCTGCATCACAACGGGATCGGATGCATGGTATCCGCAGGCTACATTTGCGGAGGTGATGAGGGGAATGACCTCTTCATCCATTCCGATTTTATAATTTCCAAAGCTTTCGCCCAGGTCACAATTCAAATCTACATATTTCATGTCATTCACCATTCTTTTCCTGTTATTTATGCATTTTTCAGTTCGGAATTTTTAACGTCCGTGATCAGCATATGTCCCGGTGCATGAGTGATGACAAAGTCCGGTTTAACATTCATGAGTACGGACTGAGGCGTTACGCCGCAGGGCCAGAATACCGGAACTTCCCCCGGTTTTATGGTGACCGGATCGCCGAAATCAGGTTTGTTGATATCCCTGATGCCGATAACCGACGGATCGCCGATGTGAATAGGTGCGCCGTGGACTCTGGGCATGGTACCTGATACCTGTACGGCACGGACCACCTGATCATAGGGAACCGGCCGCATGCTTACCGTCATGGGACCATGGAAAATACCGGCAGGAACTGTTTCGATATTGGTAATATACATGGGGACATTGCACCCTTCTGTGTTATGGCGGATTTCGATTCCTGCATCGATCAGCTCCGATTCAAATGAAAAGCTGCATCCGATCAGAAAGCTGACCAGATCATCCCGCCAGAACTGTTCCACACTAGTGTATTCTCCGGTCATTACACCTTTTTCATAAATCCGGTATTTAGGAAAATCCGTGGCGATGTCACAGTCCTTTGCAATATATTTCAGATACCTGCTTCCCGCATCGCTTACTTCAAGAATGGGGCAGGGTTTGGGATTTCTCTGGGTAAACAGGAGAAAATCATAGGCCAGCTCCTTCGGCAGAACAGCCAGATTTGCCTGGGCGTAACCGGCACACATGCCTGAAGTGGGTGTTGTGATTTTTCCTTCTCTTATCATTTTCCTGACATCTGCAGGAAGTGCCTGTTTCAGATCCATAAAGTTACCTTCCTTTCTGTATCTTCGTTACTATTCAGAACAGTTCAGCCCTGGCTGAACTGCTGCGTATTTTCCGGCAGCTGTTCGGCAAAGTGCGGCAAATGCCTGACAAACAGCAGTCTACTCCGTATAATTCAGCAGTGTATCGATAAATCCGGTGTGTGCATTTCCTTCACAGAATACTGGATTTTTGAATATGAGATACTGGAAATTGATGTTGGTGGAGATTCCCAGAATCACCATTTCATCCAGTGCCGTCAGCATCCGGCGGATGGCGGCTTCCCGGTCTTTTCCGTGTACGATGACTTTTGCAATCATGGAATCATAATCCGGCGGAACGGTGTATCCTTCATAGATTGCCGTGTCCACCCGTACCCCGTTGCCGCCCGGCAGATGGATATGGGTGATTTTCCCGGGGCTGGGGCGGAAATTCTTTTCTGGGATTTCCGCGTTGATCCGGCATTCGATGGCGTGGCCGGTGAGCCGGATGTCTTCCTGTCTGAAGGGAAGTTCCATCCCCATGCTGACTTCAATCATGGCTTCGATCAGATCGATGCCTGTGACCATTTCCGTCACGGGGTGTTCCACCTGAATTCTGGTGTTCATTTCCATAAAGTAGAAGCTTCCGGTTTTGGATACGATAAATTCGATGGTTCCGGCACTGTAATATCCCACTGTTTTTGCTGCCAGAACCGCTGTTTCGTACATTTTTTTCCGGGTTTCTGCGTCGATGGCGGGTGAGGGGGATTCTTCAATCATTTTCTGATGATTTCTCTGAACGGAGCAGTCACGGTCTCCCAGGGATATCACATTACCATGTTTATCGGCAATGATCTGCACCTCCACATGACGGGGTTCTTCAATAAAACGTTCCAGATACATGGTATCATCGGAAAATGCGCCCACTGATTCACGCTGGGCGATGCCGAACTGGTGCTCGAATTCCGCTTCCGTCATGGCTATCCGCATCCCTTTTCCGCCGCCGCCGGAGGAGGCCTTGATCATGATGGGATAACCGATGCGCTGTGCTTCCCTGCGGGCCTCTTCCACATCATGAACCGGATGTTCGGTTCCCGGAACCACCGGAACTCCGGCTTCCATCATGGTGGTCCGTGCCTGGGATTTATTGCCCATCTGGTCGATCAGCTCGGCGGAAGGACCGATAAAATCGATACCGTACTGTTCACATTTTCTGGCAAATTCACTGTTTTCCGATAAAAAACCGAACCCGGGATGGATGGCATCGGCTTTTGTATTAATAGCAGCCTGAATGATCCGGTCCATATTCAGATAGCTGTTTCTGACCGGTCCGTCTCCGATGCAGACGCGCTGATCAGCCAGCTTTACATGCAGTGCATCCCGGTCTTCTTTTGAGTAAACGGCTACGGAACGGATTCCCATGTTTCTGCATGCCCGGATGATACGAACCGCAATTTCTCCGCGGTTGGCGATCAATACTTTTTCATACATGATTCTTCTCATCCTTCCGTTTGATTAAATCTTTTTTACTTTGAACAGAGGCTGGCCGTATTCCACCTTCTGCTCATTGCTGACCATGACGGAAATAATTTCCGCATCATATTCACATTCGATTTCGTTCATTAACTTCATCGCCTCGATGATGCACAGAATCTGACCTTTTTTCACCGTATCTCCCACATTGACGTAGGAAACCGCATCCGGCGCGGGGGAACTGTAGAATGTGCCTACCATGGGTGACATGATATAGCTGTCTTCCTCCGGCTCCGCTTCCTGTACTGCCGGCTGGCTGATTTCACGGACAACCGTTGTACCTGCCTCCGAAACGGCGCCGCCTTTCTTCATATTGATTTTCAGATTTCCCTCTTTCAGGCTGAATTCGCTCAGAGAGGATGCCTCCACAATCTCGATTAATTCTTTTATCTCTTTTATATTCATTTCTCACCGCTCCTTTGTTAATCTTTAAAAAGTGTGGCAATTCGTTTTGCCGACTGTCTCGGATCCAGTACTTCTCTGCAGGGGTGATGGATTTTCTGCCGGATTACATCATACGTTTCCAGTTCGTCCAGATACAGCTTCTGGGCTTTCTCCACGCTGATCGTTTCAAAGCGGATTCTGGTCTGTTCCTTGCACTGGACCAGTTTCGGAATATCCACGCTGATAATGGTTGCGATCTTGGTATATCCTCCGGTGGTCTGACGGTCGGAAAGCATGACGATGGGACGGCCATTGGAAGGAACCTGTATGGAACCGTGGGCGATTCCGTCAGAAATAATGTCTGCACCTTTGTCATTGTGGGCAATATAGGCGCCGTCCAGCCGATAGCCCATACGGTCACAGTCGCTGGTCACCGTATATTCCTCCTCCAGAAATGTCCGGATGCCTTCCGCTGTAAAATAATCGTCCTGCGGTCCCATCACCACCCTGATTTTTACCAGCGGATCTTCAAAATGTTCCTGCGGAATCGATCTTGACAGGAAAGAAGGCAGGTATCTTCTCTTGGCGCGGAACCAGATCTGATCTCCTTTTTCCAGTTTCCTTCCATGATATCCGCCGATTCTGCATTTGGTATCGGTGGAGCGGCTGCCCATGACCATGGGGATGTCCAGTCTGCTGGAAAATGCCACATACCCCCAGTTGCCTTCTTTTGCATACTGAAATTCCAGAACATCGTTTTTATGTGCATAAACAGCGGTGTACATGGGGACTTCTTTTCCATTCATTTTCGGACTGAAATCGCCTCCTGTTATGGCAATAATCGTATCGGAGGTGAATTTCAGTGTGGGTCCGATCATGGTAAATTCCAGTACCGCTTCATTTTCCGGGTTGTCTACCAGAAGATTGGCAAGCATGAAGGATCGTTTATCCATGACACCGGAAACATGAAATCCGGATTTCTGATAGCCGTTTCTCCCGATATCCTGTACGGTTGTAAACAAACCGCCTTTTAAAAACAAGATTCCCATTGTGTTATTTCTCCGTTTTTGTGTGATAGATGCGGAACTCGTACTGTCCCGTTTTTTCCAGTTCTTCTATTTTTGAAAACTCTTCTCCGGTAATCGGTACAAACCTGATATAGTCTCCGGCCTCATAGGGAATCGGATTTTCTTTCTTCGGATTGTAGGCTTTTACCGGGGTGGTTCCGATCAGCTGCCACCCTCCCGGTGATTCCAGCGGATACAGACCGGTCTGTTCGCCGCCGATGCCTACAGAACCGGCCCGCAGTTTGATGCGCGGTACCGCAAGCCTTGGAGTAAAAAGACGCTCATCCAGCCCGCCCAGATAGGGAAAACCCGGCTGGAATCCCAGCATGTAGATCAGATATTCTTTTGATGAATGGATCCGGATGACTTCCGTTACCGATAATCCTGCGTGTTCCGCAACATATTTGATATCCGGTGCATATTCTCCTTCGTAACAGACCGGTATCTCCACAATTCTTCTGGAGGATTCTTCCGCTTTCTGCGGCATGTCCAGTACTTCCTTCAGGGTATGGAGCAATGTTTCATAGGAAATGAATCTGGGATCATACTGTACCAGCACCGAGCGGAAAGTGGGGATGATTTCATTGATCCCGTGGATTTTACGTTCTTTCAGGTTGGTGACATAGTTTCGAATGGTATGATTGATCGTTTCACTGATTTCATTGGCAAATTCGACTACAACAGCGCAGTCTCCTGCCGGCATGATTTGTGGATATCTGTTCATAATATGTTCTCCTTAATGCAAAAAAGATGTATAGTTTATCCGGCTATACATCTTTGTACAATTCCACCTCATATTAATAACAATAATCGTACTTAGTCCACAAGTCAAACAATTATTTTACTGTTTAATTACAATAATATACTTGTATTTCACTTTTTTTTACGATAAAATTGGCTTAAATAATTAGAAAAAAACAATTTCAGATATGGCATTTTGCATAAATGGAGGCTACAGATGATAACATTGACTCAATTTCATTATTTTCTGGTGGCAGCGGATGAACAGAATTTTACAAAAGCGGCAAAACGTCTTTATATTTCCCAGCAGTCGCTGAGTATGCATATTCAGTCTGTTGAAAAGGAACTGGGGACAAAGCTGTTTTTTCGTACGGTTCCGCTGAAGCTGACGCCGTCGGGGAAGATTTTTCAGAAATATGCCGGCAGCATTGTGCATTCCTATCAGGAAATGTGCAGGGAAATCAATGATGTCAACAATCATCAGGAAGGGGTGTACCCTTTCGGAATTTCCCATTCCTGCGGCGAACTGCTTCTGCCGCTGCTGCTGCCCGATCTGCAGAGAGAATTTCCTTCCGTGGATTTCAGGATTGTGGAAGATACCTGTGATATTCTGCAGAAAAAGCTGCTCGGAGGAGAAGTGGAGCTGATCATCGAACAGCTTCCTTTTCATGATGATAAAATTGCGGAAGTCCCTCTCTGCAGGGACCGGATCTGCCTGCTTGTATCGGAGGGATTTCTCCGCAGGAATTTTGGAGAGAATACTTCTGCCATCCTTGAAAAGCTGTACGATACCGGGCATATTATTCCGGAGATAGCAGGCAGTCCTTTTCTGCTGTATAATCCCGGCAACTCCATCCGCACAAGGGTCGAGACCGTTCTGCAGCTTGAAAAAATCGAAGCGGAATGCAGGATTGCTGTCGATAACACGGAGGCGCTGCTGAATCTGTGCGCCGACGGATGCGGCATCACCTTTTGCCCTCAGTGTTTTCTGCAGAATGTTCAGGGAGACCGTACACCGTCCAATGTTTTTGTCGTACCTTTAAAATATGCGGAAACCGGTTATACGCTGGGATTGGGTTACCGGAAGGACTCCTATTATTCACAGATTGCATCCCGGATCGAAAAAAGGGTCAGTGGGATATCTGGAGATATCCCACTGACCCGTCTGTCAGGAACCGGACCAATTGTGGCCGGGCTGCAACATGATTAATCTGTGTCAGCGATTGCATACTGTTGTATTGATCAGTATAAATCAGTCTGCACTTATTCTGCATCGATGATATTGCTGCTATCCTCTGCTTCGGATGCAGTGCCTCCATGGAAGGGCAGAGATTCCTGGCGGAACAGGATTTCCATGAATTCTTCACCGGTAATGGTTTCTTTTTCATACAGGAATTTGGCCAGCTCGTGGAGCTTCATCTTGTTTTCGGACAGCAGCTTATATGCTTTTTCATACTGGATATGAACCAGATCGATCACCTTTTTATCAATGGAAGTTGCTGTCTCCGGTGAGCAGGCAAGAGAAGAATCGCCGCCCAGATACTGATTGGAAACAGTTTCCAGAGCCACCATACCGAATTCTTCATTCATACCGAAGCGGGTGATCATGGCACGGGCCAGTTTGGTTGCCTGTTCGATATCATTGGAAGCACCCGTGGTGATAGAATTAAAAATCAGCTGCTCGGCAGCACGTCCGCCGGTGAAAGTAGCAATCTTATTCTCAATTTCCTCTTTTGTCATCAGATTATGTTCACCTTCATCCACCTGAAGGGTGTAGCCCAGTGCTCCTGAGGTTCTGGGGATAATGGTAATCTTGGTAACCGGTGCGGAATGAGTCTGCAGAGCGGCTACCATGGCATGACCGATTTCGTGATAGGATACAATGAGACGTTCCTTTTCGGACATCACTTTGTTTTTCTTCTGGTAGCCTGCGATGACTACTTCGATGGATTCTTCCAGATCTGCCTGGGTTACAAACTTACGGCCTTCACGGACTGCATGAAGGGCGGCTTCATTGACCATGTTGGCCAGTTCGGCACCGGAGGCACCGGAGGCGGCTCTGGCGATGGCATTGAAATCGATGTCATCGGAAAGACGGACCTTTTTGGCATGAACCTTCAGAATATCTTCACGTCCCTTCAGGTCAGGGAGCTCAACCGGCACACGGCGGTCAAAACGACCGGGACGCAGCAGTGCGGGATCCAGGGATTCAGGCCGGTTGGTGGCAGCCAGAATGACAACGCCTTTGGAACCGTCGAAACCGTCCATCTCTGTCAGCAGCTGATTCAGGGTCTGTTCCCGCTCATCGTTGCCGGAGAATCCTCCGCCATCACGTTTTTTACCGATCGTATCGATCTCATCGATGAATACGATGCAGGGAGCTTTTTCATTGGCCTGCTTAAACAGATCACGGACTTTGGCAGCACCCATACCCACAAACATCTCCACAAATTCAGAACCGGAAATGGAGAAAAACGGTACATCGGCTTCACCGGCCACTGCCTTTGCCAGCAGAGTTTTACCGGTACCGGGAGGTCCCACAAGCAGAGCACCTTTGGGCATGGATGCACCGATTTCCTGATATTTGCCGGGATTATGGAGGAAATCCACGATTTCCTGAAGAATCTCCTTGGCTTCGTCTTCACCGGCCACATCTTTGAACTTGATGCCTGTGGTGGAGGCTACATAAATCTTGGCATTGGACTTGCCGAACTGCATGGCATTGCCCATGCCTCCGGGGCCGCCCATGCCGGACATGAGCTTTTTGCTGAGCCATCTGCCCAGCATAATGAAAATGACAATGGAAACAACTGTACTCAGAAGAGAGTAAAGCCAGGTGTTATTCTGTTCGACGACGCGGCCGAAGCTGGCACCGCTTTCATGCAGACGGTTAACCAGATCCGGATCATCAAATCGCGTAACTTCATAATAACCGGGGTTTTCTGCATTATCCGTAAAATAGATATAATTTCCGTTCAGTTCGACAGTGGCGATCTGTTTATCTTCCAGCATATTCAGGAAAGTACTGTAATCAACTTCCTTGATATTGCGATTCAGAAACAGAGGAAATATGACCCAGTTAAGGACAACCAGAACGATCAGTGCGATGATCCAGTATGCAATCAAGGGTTTTCTTGAAGGTGGTTTTACTTCTTTCATATATTAAATCCTTTCTTAGTGACAGTTCAGCCGGAGCCGGACTGTTTTGAATAATTACATGAATGGGAAACCTGGACATCCGCATCAGCAGCCACGTATCATATGCATTGCAGAAAGTCAGCAATCTAACAAATTAGCAGTCAACAACTTCGGTGGCTAATAATGAATTGGATAGTTACAGTATAATCCAAAATTTAAATATGTCCATAGATTTTTTAAAGATTTTAGAATTTTCACAGAAATACCATAAATGTGAAAAAGAGCAGTCAGAAAAGATCTGACTGCTCAATGGGGTGATTCTTCACAGTGTGCTGCCGGGTGGATGGAGTACGCTGTGAATCAGATAAAAGGAATTTTAGAATTCATTACCGGGGAACCTGGGAATTCCGTCGAAACCAATCTGAAGATCCGCATCGGTGGGGATATAGTCACTCATCTCTCCATTGTGGAATTTTTCGTAGGCAACCATATCAAAATATCCGGTACCGGTAAGGCCGAACACAATGGTCTTTTCCTCGCCGGTTTCTTTACATTTCAGGGCTTCATCGATGGCAGCGCGGATTGCATGACTGCTTTCCGGTGCGGGCAGGATTCCTTCAATGCGTGCAAATTGTTCTGCAGCCTGGAATACGCTGGTCTGTTCTACGGAAATTGCTTTCATGAAGCCATCGTGGTAGAGCTGGGACAGGGTGGAACTCATGCCGTGGTAGCGCAGACCGCCTGCATGGTTGGCAGAAGGAATAAATCCGCTGCCCAGAGTGTACATTTTTGCGAGAGGGCATACCATACCCGTATCGCAGAAGTCATAGGCAAATTTGCCGCGGGTGAAACTGGGACAGGAAGCAGGCTCTACTGCAATGATTTCATAGTCCTGTTCACCACGGAGCTTCTGTCCCATGAAAGGTGCAATCAGGCCGCCCAGGTTGGAGCCGCCGCCGGCACAGCCGATAATCACATCGGGAACAATGCCGTATTTGTCCAGAGCTGCTTTTGTCTCCAGACCGATAATTGACTGGTGAAGCAGTACCTGATTCAGTACGCTGCCCAGCACATAACGGTATCCTTCCTGACTGGTGGCTGCCTCAACTGCTTCGGAAATGGCACATCCAAGGCTTCCTGTGGTTCCGGGATGCTGTTCCAGAATCTTTCTTCCCACAGCAGTTGTTTCAGAAGGAGAAGGAGTTACGCTGGCTCCGTAGGTTCTCATGACTTCACGGCGGAACGGTTTCTGTTCGTAGGAAACCTTAACCATGTAGACCCTGCAGTCCAGATCAAAATAGGAACATGCCATGGACAGGGCGGTTCCCCACTGACCGGCACCGGTCTCTGTGGTAACACCTTTTAATCCCTGCTGTTTTGCGTAGTAGGCCTGAGCAATGGCGGAATTCAGTTTATGGCTTCCGCTGGTGTTGTTGCCTTCGAATTTATAGTAGATTTTAGCAGGAGTCTGCAGCTTTTCCTCCAGGCAGTAAGCGCGAACCAGCGGAGAAGGACGGTACATTTTGTAAAAATTGCGGATTTCTTCGGGAATATCGATGTAGGGATCCGTATCGTTCAATTCCTGTCTGATCAGCTCATCACAGAAAACGGGCCGCAGATCATCAAAAGTCATGGGCTCGTGTGTTCCGGGATTTAACAGCGGTGCCGGCTTGTTTTTCATGTCTGCGCGTACATTGTACCATTTATCCGGCATTTCGTTCTCTTTCAGATAGATTTTGTAGGGAATGTTCTTGTCCTGCATATGGATGCTCCTTTCATAAAAAAGTCCCTGCATTTTAACCTGGAGGGACAGAATATCAGTACGGTCAAAGCCCCGGCGTAATGCCGGGGTTCAATTTTGAACTGTTTTTTTTATATCATGGAGAAAGGGGAAAGTCAAGGTAAGGATAAGCTGTCTTTTGAGTAAAAATGCCATGAGATTGTATTGCTTCAGATAATAGAAAAGTATACATGCATAAAAAAAACTGGATGAAAAAATGTTTACTGTGCAAAATATCAAACATTTTTGGGCAAGAAACTGCATATTGGGAGTCCGGTGGCTCTGATATAATGAATGTACAAAAACAAACGTACCAAATTACAAGGAGGAAAACAAAATGAAAAGAAAAAAACAAATTACATGTTTGCTTTTGACCATGGTGCTGATCCTTGCAGGGCTGGTATCAGGCTGCGGAAAAAAATCATCCGGCGGCGGTTCGGATTCCGGTGACGGAAAAACACTTACCATGATGTGTGTCGGCACCAGTGCAGACCCTTATCTGGATGCTTATAAAAATGTGGTGGAAACATTCAACGAAAATAATGAACTGGGTGTTACCGTGAATATTGAATTCTATGAGAACGAACAGTATAAAACGAAGCTGACCACACTGATGGCATCCAATTCTGTTCCGGATCTGTTCTTTACATGGGAATTGAGTTACCTGAAGCCTTTTGTGGAGGGCGGTAAGGTAGCTGACCTGACTTCCTATCTTGATGCGGATGAAGAATGGAAAAATTCTTTTGGGGACGGCACGCTGGAACAGCTGACCTTCAATGACAAGGTATATGCTATTCCCACTCAGAAATCCTTATGTGTGATGTTCTACAATAAGAAGATTTTTGAAGAAAATAATGTAAAAGTACCTGAAACATGGGATGAGTTCCTGAAAGTCTGTGAAACTTTGAAGACAAACGGCGTAACACCTATGGCAATGTGCGGTTCCGACGCGTGGATTCCGGCACAGTTTGTTCAGCAAATTTCAAATGGTATTGCAGGTCTGGATCTTTATAACGGTATCTGTGACGGAAGCCGTAAATGGAACGATTCTGCCAATGTGGAGGCAGCAGACGAATTACAGAAAATGGTGGATGCCGGATATTTCCAGAATGGATTTATTGGAATGGGACCGGAGGAATCCACAGCATTATTTAAAGATGGAAAAGCCGCAATGTATTTCCAGGGTGCATGGGACTGCAATACGGTTTATACCGGAAGCATCGGTGAGGACGCAGGCGTATTCGTACTTCCTGCAAAGAATCCCGAATATAACAATATCTCTGTTGGTTCCGTAGACACCAGCTTTGCCATTGCGGAAACCTGCAAAAACAAAGATGCAGCAGTGGAACTGCTGAAATACTGGTCATCCGCAGAGGTGGAACAGGAACTGCTGTACAGCCAGGGCAGAATGCCGGCAGGCGTATTTCATATCGATGAGAGTAAACTGAACCCTCTGTTTGCAGAAGCACTGGAAGCTTCCAATTCCCAGGTGGGTCTGACACCCTGGTGGGACAGAGCCTTTGGTGCAGGTGAAGGCACCGAATTCAACAATACCTGTGTATCCGTATGCGGTGGTGAAAATACGCAGGAATGCTTCGATGCACTTCAGCAGTTTGCGGAAGACAATGCCGATCGATAGAACAGAATTTTGCATAAAAACAACCGTCCCGGGAGCAATTCCCGGGACATTTCAGAAATAAGGAGATCAACATGAATAAAGTACTGGGAAATAAGAAAAGTATTGCAGTATTCGTACTTCCTGCATTTATCATCTATTCCATATTTGCCCTGATTCCCATTTTCTACAATGTTTACATCAGCCTGTTTCAGACCGATCTGATGAGTCCGCCCCAGTTTGTGGGACTGAAAAATTATATCAATCTGTTTCATGACAAGTTTTTCCTTGCAGCATTGAAAAACAACATTCTGATGGTGTTCGGATCGCTGCTGGCCCATCTGCCGCTGGCACTGTTTTTTGGACATATTCTGTTCCAGAAGGTACGGGGCAGCCATTTCTTCCAGACAGTGTTTTTCCTGCCCAGCGTTATCTGCGGTGTTGCAGTCGGTGTAATGTGGACCTTTGTCTACAATTCCGAATTCGGCCTGTTAAATAAGATTCTGGAGCTGATCGGTCTGGGGAATCTGCAGCAGGCATGGCTTTCCAATAAAAATCTGGCGCTGTTCTGCATCATCATCGTTGTTATGTGGCAGTTTGTAGGATATCACATGGTTATTCAGCTGGCGGCCATGAAAAATATCCCCAACTCCTACTATGAGGCGGCAAAAATTGACGGTGCAAATCAGTGGGTACAGTTTAAATCAATTACATTCCCTCTGATTAAACCGATTCTGAAAATCGATGCGGTACTGATTATTACCGGTTCCCTGAAATACTATGATCTGGTAGCTGTTATGACAGGAGGCGGCCCCAATCATGCGACGGAGCTGATGTCCACCTACATGTTCTATCAGGGATTCCGTACACTGAAGTATGGTTATTCTTCCGCAATTGGTGTTATTCTGCTGATTTTATGTGTATGTTCCGTTGTGATTTCCAATCTGGTATTCAAATCGGAACCTGTTGAATATTAGGAGGCTGCCATGAAAAATAAAACGCTTTCATCTTTAAAATATCTTGTTCTTGCGATGTTTACGTTCCTGTGCCTGTATCCCATCGTCTGGCTGCTGCTCAGTTCTTTTAAGACCAATTCGGAACTGTATGCCAATCCCTGGGGACTTCCGGAGCATTTCAGCCTGATCAATTATGTAACGGCTATTGTGGAAGGACATATTTTTCAGTATTTCGGCAATTCCGTAATTATAGCGGTTGTGGCAGTTTCTGTCAGTGTACTGTTAAGTACGATGGTTTCCTATGCGATTTCCCGTATGTTCTGGAAATTGTCAGGGGTTGTAAAGCAGCTGTTTCTGCTGGGCATGATGATTCCTGTTTATGCCATGGTAGTTCCGCTGTTTAACATTTTCAATACCTGCAACCTGCTGAATACGCATCTGGCGGTTATTCTGCCTCATATTGCAATTAGTTTTCCCATGGCGATTTTCATCATCTGCGGATTTCTGGATACTCTGCCCAGAGAACTGGAAGAAGCGGCAGTAATGGACGGATGCAATATTTATCAGATTTTTTTCAAAATCATTCTGCCGATTTCCAAATCGTCCATTGTGACGGTGGCAGTTGTGGTATTTATCAATATCTGGAACGATCTGCTGCTTCCTCAGACTTTCCTGACGGATCCTTCCCTGATGACGCTGCCTGTAGGTCTGACAGAATTCCAGGGACAGTATGCAACCGATTATGTTACGATGATAGCGGCCGTTATTATCACGATTATTCCCAGCATCATCGTATACATTTTCCTGCACAGGAATATTATGGAAGGTATGGTTGCGGGCGCGGTAAAAGGCTGATATACTTGAAAGAAAAAAGTGTCAGAGTTGAAAAAATGGAAAAAGTAAAGCTTTTGATCGCAGATGATGAAAAACTGATCCGGGAAGGATTGCTTTCTCTCCCATGGGAGACGGTGGGAGTGACCGAAGTATTGTCTGCGGAAAACGGAATGGATGCCAGGAAAATTTTACTGGAACAGTCGGTGGATGTGATTCTCAGTGATATCAAAATGCCGGGGCTCAGTGGTCTGGAACTGGCGCAGTGCGTTCAGGAATATTCACTTGATACGGTGATTATTCTCCTGACGGGGTTTTCGGATTTTCAGTACGTTCAGGATGCCATCCGCAAACAGGTTTTTGATTATATTTTAAAGCCTCTTCATCCCCAGGATATTCTTCAGGCGGTGAAGCGAGCCCTGCTGGAGAAGAAAAAACGGAGTTATCAGGCGGAAGCCGTACTGGCCTACGAAACAAAAAGTGGTTCCTATGATATCAAGGATCAGCTGGAGCGCTGCTTCCCCACGGCAAATGATCAGGTCATGGAGATTCTGCTGTATATGGCGGAAGCATATGATGAAGAAATAACGCTGAGTACACTGTCGGAAAAGTACCATTTTTCCAGCACCTATCTGTCGAGGCTTTTCCGAAAAGAAACAAACTGTTCTTTCAGTGATATTCTGACAGGAATTCGTCTGATTCAGTCCCTGAGGCTGCTTTCGGATGAAAAATGCAGGGTGATGGATGCCTGTGCAAAAGCAGGCTTTCGTGATCCCCGGTATTTTGGACAGGTGTTCAAAAAAACAATCGGATGCACTCCGGGAGAGTACCGGAAAAATCCGGAAAAAATCAAACTTCGTCAGGTTCTGGATTATCTGAACAGGAAATAAAAAGATAAATTCAGAAATACTAAAAATCTGGCAAAATCACACAGGACAGAAGGCAGGTGGTGAACATGTTGCAGGCAGATAAAAACAGATTTTTCAGTATCCGGAGCAAAATCATTATTGTTTTTGCAATTCTGATGACTGTTGCAGGCGTGGGTATCGTGGTGCTTTCTGTTCTTATTTTTTCAGATACTTATATTAAACGGTCAGAATCCTATATTTCCGATATTACAGGACAGGCGACAGGAAATCTGGAATACCGGATTGCCATGCTGGAAGATATCAGCTTTAATGTTCTCACGAACCGGGTGATTCAGAATCAGCTGATACACCTTAAAAGTCCGGAGGAATCGGAGTGTCGCAGACAGATACGGAAAAATACGATTGAGACGGAGCTGGAGCCCATTGCTTTATACGATTCCAATATCATTACGCTGGCGGTTATCGCCGGTGACGGGGCGGTTGTTTCTGTTAAAAACAGCTTTGATATACCGATCCGGTCTGGTCATACGAAGGATGAGATTTATACGGCAAACGGCAGTAATGTATGGGGATTCATTGAGGAGACACAAAATGTGAGCCTGTCCAGACTGCTGGTGGATTTTGACACCATGAAGACAATCGGTTTCATGAATATGGAGTGTGATGTGGATTATTTTGCAGGAATTGTGGAAGATATTTCTCCTTCCTATACGGGGTATGCCTACGTGGTAGATGATACAGGGAGAATCATCTGTAGCAACCGTCCCGAATGGAACGGCAGAATGTTTCCGCTGGAGCTGGATCAGATCGCGGATTTCGGAAATCACTACTATGAGATAGATGGTGTGAAGACCTGTTATTACAAAGGCCCGGTGATGTCCAACGGCTGGACACTGGTGACAGGAATTCCGAGAAGTGAAATTACGAAAGATGCTGTTCAGATTGCCATCTGTGTTCTGCTTATCGGTATTATTACCTTTATTATCACTATGATCTCCGTTTCTCATGTTACAAGATGGATCACCAGACCAACAAAGGAACTGCTTGCCAGCATGCAGGCATTTGGCCGGGGGGATTTTGACAGCAGGGTGGTACCGAAAGCAAGAGACGAGATTGGGCTGATTGGGATGGAATACAATCAGATGGCATCCAATATCAAGAATCTGGTGGATCAGGTCTACAAGCTGGAAATTGCTCAGAAGCAGGCGGAAATCGAATTTCTGAAGATGCAGATCAATCCGCATTTTCTGTACAATTCGCTGGATACCATCAGCTGGATGGCTATCAGAAGGAACAGTGATGAGATATCCGAGATGGCAATCGCTCTGGCAGATCTGTTGCGGGCGACGATTAAGAATAAAAGTTTTATCACTGTGGATGAGGAGATGCAGTCGGTTCAGGATTATCTTTTTATTCAGGAATACCGTTTTCAGGATAAAATCGTGGTGGATTATGAGATTCAGGAAGGTATCAGTTTGTATGTGATGCCCAATTTTATTCTGCAGCCGCTGATTGAGAATGCAATCACTCATGGACTGGAACCGAAAATCGGAACAGGTCATCTGCTGATTCAGGTATCTGTATGGGAAGAAAGACTGTTCTTCCTGGTGGAAGATGACGGGATCGGAATGACGGAGGAAGAGTGTCGGGTGCTTCTGGAGCAGTGCAGGATGCAGGATGAAAATCAGTCGATCGGTATTAAAAATGTTTACCGGCGGCTGGTATTGTATTACGGTGAAGACAGCGCACTGCAGATTGACAGCCGTTCAGGGGCAGGAACCCGGATCAGTTTTTCGATTCCGGCAGAATATGAATATGAAGAATACTCGATACAGTAAAGGAGAAAAAATGAAGAAACATAATTATAAATGGGACAGACTGAAACTGGGGGTGTGCTATTATCCGGAGCACTGGAATCCGGAGCTTTGGAGAGAAGATCTGCAGAGGATGCAGGATACAGGGATTGAGACGATTCGGATTGCCGAATTTGCATGGAATAAATTTGAGCCTGAAGAAGGGGTATTTATCTTTGACTTTTTTGATTCTTTTCTGGATATTGTCAAAGAAACTGGTATCAGAGTGATTTTCGGTACCCCCACAGCTACTCCGCCTGCCTGGATGTCGGAAAAATATCCTGAAATCCTGAACTGCAGGAGAGACGGTACGCCATACCGCCACGGAGCCAGACGCCATTATAATTACAATTCCCCCATATATCAGAAGTTCTGTTCCAGGATTGTAGATCAGCTGGGCAGACATTACGGGAGTCACCCTTCTATTGAAGGATGGCAGATTGACAACGAATTAAACTGTGAAGTGGATGAATTTTACTCGGAAGCCGACACAGATGCCTTTCGAGTGTTTCTGAAAAACCGGTACGGCTCTCTGGAAGCTCTGAACGAAGCATGGGGAACTGTTTTCTGGAATCAGACCTATACCTCCTGGGATCAGGTTTATGTACCGCGGAATGTAATTCACGATTCGGTGAATCCTCATCAGTATCTGGATTACAAGCGGTTTATTTCAGAAAGTGCTATTCGTTTCTGCAGAATGCAGAGTGATATTCTCCGGAAATACGTGGGTGAAGAGGTATTTATTACGACGAACGGCATGTTCGGCAATCTGGATAATCACAAAATGCAGAATACCTGCCTTGATGTATATACATACGATTCCTATCCGAATTTTGCCAACTGTCTGTCGGAACAGCCGGATCCGCAGAGTATGCGGGACCGCAAATGGAGCAGAAATCTGTCAGAGGTACGTTCCATATGCCCTAATTTCGGAATTATGGAACAGCAGTCGGGGGCAAATGGCTGGAATACCAGAATGGAAGCGGCGGCGCCAAAGCCGGGCCAGATCTTTTTGTGGACAATGCAGAGCGTTGCCCATGGGGCTGATTATATCAGCTATTTCCGCTGGAGAACCTGCACGAAAGGGACTGAAATCTACTGGCATGGTATCCTTGATTACGATAACAGGGACAACCGCAAGCTGGAGGAGATCAGACAGATTCACCGCCGGGTTGAGAAGATTCAGGATGTGGCGGGAAGCAGTTACAAAGCAGAAGCCGCAGTTGTAAAAGATTACAGCAACTGCTGGGATGCCGATGTGGATGTATGGCATCGTCGTCTGGAAAAGCAGAGCGAGAAAGAACTGTTCGCTGGATTTCAACTGTCACATACACCCTTTGATTACCTGTATCTGCTGGAAGATACGACAGTGGAGGAACTTCTGACCTATAAAGTGCTTTTTTACCCCCATGCTGCGATTTTAAACGAAACAAAAGCAAAGCTTCTGCGGGAATATGTAAGGAGGGGAGGTTGTCTGATTCTTGGCTGCAGGACCGGTTATAAGGATGAAAATGGTCAGTGTGTTATGCAGCCTCAGCCGGGACCCGTTGCTGATTTTTCTGGCACAGATGTAAAGGATTTCACATTCCTCGGCCCCTGGGACGGTACGGTGGATATGGAATGGAACGGCAGATTGTATCCGGTTCCCCTGTTCCATGACATTATGGAACCGGTGGGGCCGCAGGCAAAAGTACTGGGACGTTTTGCCGGAAATTATTATGAAGGAAAGCCGGCTCTGATCGAAAATACATTCGGCCGGGGGAGAGTCCTGTCTCTTGGTGCGGCATTTGCCAGGGAGACGGTCTGCAGGCTTCTGGAGTATACGGGAATTGCAGAGCCGTACCTCAATGAGCTGGAACTGCCGGAAGGATGTGAGATCGCAGTGCGTGAACAGCAGGAAGGAAAATGTGCAGGTACACGTTATTACTTTGTATTGAATTATCAGTCCGAACCAGCCCTTATCAGGATAAAGAGGGATATGACAGATGCCGATACCGGTGAAACGGTATGCGGGGAGCTCAGTCTGGAACCGTACGGAACAAAAGTGTATATGGTGAAACAGTAATTGGAAATTGATGACTGGAAAACGCTGGTCAGTCTGTCCGTATTCTGATACAATATCATCATAAGAATTTACATAAAAACATGAAAAGAGGACAATTGTGATGAAACTGAATACAGTGAAAGATACGGACTGTTATCTGGTTATTGACGTGGGCGGTACGTTCATTAAGTATGCTCTGATGGATGGAACTACGGCGATTTTGGAGAAAGATGAGGTTCCTACGCCGCTGACGGGACTGGAGGATTATCTGCAGACTCTGGAAACAATCTACCGGCGTTATGAGGGACAGGTATGCGGAATAGCCATGTCGGCACCGGGAGCCATCGACAGCGACAGAGGGTATTTTTACACCGGCGGCAATCTGCAGGAATTCATCCATGATATCAATCTGCAGGAGCTGCTGGAGGCGCGCTGCGGTGTGCCGGTCCGCATTGAAAATGATGCCAAGTGCGCGGCGCTGGCGGAGGCCTGGACGGGAAGCCTGAAAGACTGCAGAGACGGTGTGGTGATCGTACTGGGAACCGGTGTGGGAGGCGGTATCATCAAGGATGGCCGGGTTCATAAAGGAAAGAATTTTACAGCCGGTGAACTGAGCTTTCTGATCGTGGGAGATGATCTGGAGGATGACCGCAGTTACATGGCGAACCTGTGCGGTGCGGGAGGATTGAAACAGCTGGCGGCAAAGGCCATGGATGCAGATCCGGAGACCCTGGACGGCAGGATGATTTTTGAGCGGGCCAACGCAGGCGATAAGGCAGTGATTGAAGCCATTGACGCATTTACGAAGCCCCTTGCCCGACTGATCTACAATATTCAGATTTTCTACGACCCGGAGAAAGTGGCCATCGGCGGCGGAATCAGCAGACAGCCGCTGCTGCTGGAGCTGATCCGCAAAAACCTGGACTATATTTATGATAATATGGCTTATCCGGTGGTGATGGGGCAGAAGGCGGAAGTGGTCTGCTGCCGCTATCTCAGCGACTCCAATCTGGTCGGTGCGCTGCGCCATTTTATGACCAGTATGTCTCACGCCGATTAAAGATGTTTGTGGCAGATTCGGAGTGACGGGAACAGAGTCGTTTCATATAATAATAGTAAATATTTCTCATGGAGTTTCGCCATGTTTTCAATTGCACAGGAAGGGGACAGCGGATTTCTCCGTGTGAACGTGAATTCCGGCCTGAATCAGTTTCCTATAGAAGATGCGGTGGTGGATATTTCTTCTCAGCTGGAGCCTGACCGTATCATTGAAGAACTGAAAACAGACCGGTCGGGGCAGACGGAGCAGATCACTCTGCCGGCCCCGTCGGTGGATCTGAGTCTGGAACCGCAGGAACTGCAGCCCTATTCGGAATATCAGATTACAGTCAGCGCACCGGGGTATGAGCCGGTTACTATTGAGGGGTCGGAGATTCTGGCCGGTGTTCTGTCCACACAGCCGGTTCGCCTGCAGCCCATCGAACCAGGAGAAACGCCGGTGGATATTTCCATTCCCGATCATACGCTTTACGGGGAATATCCGCCTAAAATTCCGGAGGCGGAGATCAAGCCCATGAATGAGAGCGGTGAGATCGTTCTCAGCAAGGTGGTTGTGCCGGAATATGTGATCGTTCACGACGGAGTGCCCGGTGATACCACGGCAGCAGACTATTATGTTCCTTACCGGGATTATATTAAAAATGTTGCCAGCAGCGAGATCTACGCCACCTGGCCGGAGGAGGCGCTGGTGGCCAATATTCTGGCGATCCAGTCCTTTACCATGAACCGGGTCTATACGGAATGGTACCGCAATAAGGGATACAATTTTACCATCACTTCCTCCACGGCATATGACCAGAAATTTATCTACAGGAGAAATATTTTTCAGACCATCAGTCAGCTGGTGGATGATATTTTTGACAATTACCTGTCACTGCCGGATGTGAGGCAGCCCATCTTTACCCAGTACTGTGACGGAAACCGGGTTTCCTGTCCTGGCTGGATGACCCAGTGGGGCTCCTGCAGCCTGGCAGAGCAGGGCTATTCCGCCATTGAGATCCTCCGCCATTTTTACGGTTCGGATATGTATATCAACAGTGCCGAAGCGGTGGCGGGTCTTCCCTACTCCTGGCCGGG
Source organism: Lachnospiraceae bacterium (assembly GCA_034086685.1). Classification (GTDB taxonomy): domain Bacteria; phylum Bacillota; class Clostridia; order Lachnospirales; family Lachnospiraceae; genus TWA4. The sequence goes on along the minus strand of JAXDZY010000094.1, from coordinate 82,843 downwards.
GTACAATCTGGATATCGGTTCCTACGGGCAGCCGGTCCGCACGATCCAGGAGCAGCTCAATTCCATCGGAAGCGTTTATACGGCCATTCCTCCTGTGGTAGTGGACGGAATCTACGGAGAAAGCACGCAGGAAGCGGTACGTAAGTTCCAGCAGATTTTCGGACTGACACCTGATGGTATTGTAGGCCGCAGTACCTGGTACAGAATATCCCAGCTGTATGTGGCGCTGGAAGGGCTGGCCGAATTCTGACAGAAAGCATATGAGTCGCTTTGATGCAGTTTCGGGAAGAAAATTCAGAGGAATAGCGATGATGGTATGCATAATTATACACTGAAACTGTATAATATTTCATATTGTGTATATTATACAGTTCGGAGTGCAAAAAAATGCATTTATTGTCTAAAAATAAATTTGAATACCTGATTAATTTTAATAGGAAGAAACGGCATCTTCGGGAAATATTTTCCGGAGATGTTTTTATGCAGAACATGCAGGAAAAAGCTTGCATAATCGGTCCTTTTATGGTAGACTCGAAAAAAATTTGAGTATCGGCCGGTATACTGCAGTAATGAAAGGGAGAAATGAATTATTGTGCATAGTATCCGGTCTGCTCAGGAAAATGGAGGCACCAGATGAAAGCATTTCTCATTCTTGAAGATGGAACCATTTTTGAAGGGACCAGTATCGGTTCCGCAAGAGAAACCATCAGTGAGATCGTATTCAATACATCCATGACAGGTTATCTGGAGGTACTGACAGACCCCTCTTACGCAGGGCAGGCTGTCGTTATGACCTATCCCCTGATTGGCAATTATGGTATCTGTTATGCGGATATGGAATCTGAAAAAGCATGGCCTGATGGTTTTATTGTCAGAGAGCTTGCTGAAGTTCCCAGCAATTTCAGATGTGAAGATACAATCCAGAATTTCCTGGAAAAATATGATATCCCCGGCATCAGCGGTATTGATACCAGGGCTTTGACGAAAAGACTTAGAGGTAAGGGTGTCATGAACGGCATGATTACTACCGATGAGTCTTTTAATTTGGACGAAATTCTGCCTCGTATCCGCGCTTACCGCACAAAAGGCGTGGTTGCAAAAGTGACATGCAGTGAAAAGAAGGTTCTGCCCGGTGACGGATACAAAGTGGCTCTTATGGATTTCGGCGCTAAAAAGAATATTGCCGGAAGCCTGAATAAACGTGGCTGTGAAGTGACCATTTATCCGGCATTCACTCCCGCAGAGGAGATTCTTGCAGCACATCCCGATGGCATCATGTTAAGCAACGGCCCCGGGGATCCCAAAGAATGCACTTCTATTATTGAAGAAATCCGCAAACTGGCAGAGTCGGATGTTCCCATTTTTGCAATTTGTCTGGGACATCAGCTGATGGCACTGGCACAGGGCGGTGACACTTACAAGCTGAAATATGGTCATAGAGGCGGTAATCATCCGGTTAAGGATATGCTCACCGGCCGCGTATATATTTCCTCTCAGAATCATGGTTACGCAGTAGATGAAAAATCCATTCCTTCAGATGCAGAACCTTCCTTTACCAATGTAAATGATGGTACCAATGAAGGCATCCGCTATCTGAAGAAGTCTATTTATACCACACAGTTCCATCCTGAAGCATGCCCCGGCCCTCAGGACTCTGACTTCCTGTTCGATAGATTTATGAAGATGATGGAGGAGAAGAAAAATGCCTAAGCGTTCAGATATTAAAAAAGTAATGGTAATCGGTTCCGGTCCTATTGTAATCGGACAGGCAGCAGAATTTGACTATGCAGGTACTCAGGCATGCCGTTCCCTGAAAGAGGAAGGGCTGGAGGTTGTACTGGTTAACTCCAATCCTGCTACCATTATGACAGATAAAGATATTGCAGATCATGTGTATATTGAACCTCTGACAGTTCCCATGCTGAAGGAAATCATCGAAAAAGAGAAGCCGGACAGTCTGCTTCCCACACTGGGAGGTCAGGCGGGCCTGAATCTGGCCATGGAGCTGGAAGAGTGCGGTTTCCTGAAGGAAGCGGGTGTGGAACTGATCGGTACCACATCTCTGACCATCAAAAAGGCGGAAGACCGTGAGGCATTCAAGGAAACCATGGAAAAAATCGGAGAACCCTGTGCTCCTTCCATGGTAGTGGAAAATGTCCGTGATGGTATTGCATTTACCAATACCATCGGTTATCCGGTTGTACTGCGTCCTGCCTATACACTGGGCGGTTCAGGCGGCGGTATCGCACACAATGAAAAGGAACTGATGGATATTCTTTCCAATGGTCTCCGTCTGAGCCGTGTGGGTCAGGTGCTGGTGGAGAAATGTATTTCCGGCTGGAAGGAAATCGAATATGAAGTAATCCGTGATGCTGCCGGCAACTGTATTACTGTCTGCAACATGGAAAACCTGGATCCTGTAGGCGTTCATACCGGTGATTCCATTGTAGTTGCTCCTTCCCAGACGCTGGCTGATAAAGAGTATCAGATGCTTCGTTCCGCATCTCTGAATATTATCAACGAACTGAAAATCACCGGCGGCTGCAATGTTCAGTTTGCATTGAAACCGGACAGCTTTGAATACTGCGTTATTGAAGTTAACCCCCGTGTAAGCCGTTCATCCGCACTGGCATCCAAGGCGACCGGTTATCCCATCGCCAAGGTGGCAGCTAAAATTGCACTGGGATACACGCTGGATGAAATTCCCAATGCCATCACCCATAAAACCTATGCAAGTTTTGAGCCTACTCTTGACTATTGCGTAGTTAAGATTCCCAAATGGCCTTTTGATAAATTCATCCATGCCAAGAGAACACTGACCACACAGATGAAGGCAACCGGTGAAGTTATGTCCATCTGCACCAATTTTGAAGGTGCATTGATGAAGGCGCTCCGGTCTCTGGAACAGAATATTTATGATATGGAGTATCCGGAATTTGCCCGTATGGATGATGCAGAACTGGAGAGAAAGCTGTATCGTGTGGATGACAGACGTATTTTCTGTATTGCAGAAGCACTGAGAAGAAACTTTGAGCCTGCGCTGATTCATGAGATTACCAGAATCGACCTGTGGTTCATTGACAAGATCAACAATCTGGTGAAGATGGAAGCAAGACTGAAGAATGAACGTCTGACTCCCGCTCTTTTAAAGGAAGCAAAACGTATGGAGTATCCGGATCGTGTCATTGCACGGCTGACCGGCAGAACACGCGATGAAATCAAGCAGATGCGTTATGATAACGGTATTATTGCATCCTATAAGATGGTTGATACCTGCGCGGCCGAGTTTGATGCTGCAACTCCCTACTATTATTCCTGCTTTGACGGCGAGAATGAGGCAATTCCCGGCAGTGATAAGAAGAAGATTCTGGTTCTTGGTTCCGGTCCCATCCGTATCGGACAGGGTATTGAGTTTGACTTCTGTTCCGTACACAGCGTATGGGCGTTCCGCGATATGGGTTACGAGACCATTATCGTAAACAATAATCCGGAGACGGTTTCCACCGACTTTGATATTGCCGATAAGCTTTACTTTGAGCCTCTGACACCGGAAGATGTGGAAAGTATCGTTCGTCTGGAAAATCCCGATGGCGCAGTTGTACAGTTTGGCGGACAGACTGCCATTAAGCTGACCGAAGATCTGATGAAAATGGGTGTGCCGATCCTCGGTACCTCTGCAGATGATGTGGATGCAGCAGAAGACCGTGAACGTTTCGATGAGATTCTGGAGGAATGCTGTATTCCCAGACCTGCCGGTGACACGGTATTTACCTGTGATGAGGCCATTGAGGTTGCCAACCGTCTGGGATACCCTGTGCTGATCCGTCCCTCCTATGTACTGGGCGGTGCGGGCATGCAGATAGCCATCAACGATGACGATATCCGCAGATTCATGGAAGTCATCAACCGGACAACGCAGGAACATCCGATTCTGATCGACAAGTATCTGACCGGTCGTGAAGTGGAAGTGGATGCCGTATGTGACGGCGAGGATATTCTGATTCCCGGTATTATGGAACATGTGGAAAGAGCCGGTGTACATTCCGGAGACAGTATTTCCGTATATCCGCCTCAGAATCTGACTCCCAGAATGATCAAGCTGATTGCCCGCTATACCAGGGCACTGGCAAGAGCTCTGCATGTAAAAGGACTGATCAATATTCAGTTTATCGTATATCAGGATGAACTGTTTGTCATTGAGGTTAATCCCCGTTCCAGCCGTACTATTCCCTATATCAGCAAGGTAACCGGTATTCCTATTGTGAAGCTGGCGGCACAGGTTATTCTGGGCAAGACCATCCGGGAGCTGGGATATGAACCCGGCCTGCAGCCCAATGCGGATTATATTGCCATCAAGATGCCCGTATTTTCCTTTGAAAAGATCAGAGGTGCAGATATCGGCCTTGGTCCGGAGATGAAATCAACAGGTGAGGTTTTAGGTATTGCTGAGACCTTCCACGAAGCACTGTATAAAGCATTTATCGGTGCAGGATATGATCTGCCCAAGACAAAACAGATGGTTATTACGGTAAATGACTCCGATAAAATGGAAGCTGTTGAAATGGCAAAACGGTTCAAAAAACTGGGCTATACCATTTTTGCAACATCCAGCACAGCCCGTGTGCTGAATAAAAACGGCGTATTTGCAATTCCAATCAATAAGGTGGAAATGGAATCTCCCAATATTCTGGATCTGATTCTGGATCATCATATTGATTTCGTTGTGGATACTCCCAGCAAGGGCGAAAAATCCAACGATGGTTTCATTATCAGAAGAAATGCGATTGAAACAGGCGTCAATGTACTGACTTCCATGGATACAGCCAATGCTCTGGCGACCAGCCTGGAAAATGTACAGGATGTGCTGACACCTGTTGATATTGCAGCCATCGGAACAAGAGGCTGATTCTGGTTTCATGAAAAATACAGTGAGAAAACGCGGTAATCCCTGGAGAACCATGATGCCGCTGGTTATGTATCTGATTCTGCAGAATGTGATTTCACTGGCGGTGATTCTGGCATATTATGTCAGTGAGGGATATTTCAGCATGGTGGGCGGCAGCACTGAAGAATTGATGAATCAGGTGATGTCCTCCACCATGAAAGATATAAATATTCTGAATTTCTGGTCCATGGTGGCAGGATATGTGGTTCTGATTCCCGTATTCTGGCATATGTACCGGAAGGATCTGGTTCAGGATCAGCTGCAGGACTGTGAAAAAACTCATGAAAAGGTTCCTCCGCTTCTGTATATGATCCTGATTGCAGCCGGAGCTGCCTCCTGCCTGGCGGCATCCAATATGATTTCCATGAGCGGTCTCATAAAAGCTTCCGAAAACTATTCTGCGGCAGTGGATACCATGTACAGCGCAGGTATTGTGCCGGAGCTGATTGGCCTTGGGATTCTTGCTCCGATGATGGAAGAATTGCTGTTCAGAGGTCTGCTGTTCAGAAGGTTTAAAGAATTTTGTCCGGTGATCCGGTCCATGATATGGGCATCCCTGATGTTTGCACTGCTTCACGGCAATCTGGTGCAGGGAATCTATGCTTTTGTCATGGGAATTCTGCTCTGTTATGTGTATGAGCGCTATGGAAGCCTGAAAGCCCCTGTGGTGATGCATACGGCATCCAATCTGGTTGCAGTGATTGCCAGTGAAACGGGAATTCTTGATTTTGTTTATGACAGCACGGCAATGTTCTACGGTTTAACTTTTGTCTGCTGTGTAATTGTAGTTGCCATGATTTATCTGATTGAGCTTTATGTAAGACCCTATACGGAAGAGTAATAATGTAAAACAGACCGGACAGGAAAGCAGTAAGAAGCTTTTGCCTGAACCGGTCTGTTTTTTATTTTGCGGGATCTGATCTGCAGGGATATATCTGTTCACATGCCTTATGTTTTCTGCTGATCAGTCCGGCGCATTTAATATGTTCTGCGGATCAGCGCAGATAGGTGACATATTTTACAGGCGTATCGTAATCGATACTGGAGATTTTGCAGTTATCTCTGGAATTTGCTTCATGAACAATTTTTCCGTTTCCCATGTAAATTGCCACATGACAGATATTGCTGCCTCCGTTTTTATAGAATACCAGATCTCCCGGCTTCAGCTGGCTGCGGTTGATGGAACGGCCGCCTGCTGCCTGAGAAGAAGAGGTTCTGGGAATACTGATTCCGTAAAGTTTATAAATAGACTGTGTAAAACCTGAGCAGTCCGCACCGCTTTTCAGACTGGTTCCGCCCCATACATAAGGAAGTTTTCCCACGTATTTCTGTGCAGTGGATACAATGGAAGCAGCCACTGAGGAAGATGTGCTGTCTGCAGAGGAGCTGCCGGAAGAAGAACTGCTGCCGGAGGAAGATCCGGAAGAAGAAGCGGTACTGACTGCAGCAGCAGTTTTCATGGATACACAGAAATTAATATAATCCTGTGCAACATATCCGGTCCGGGTATTTCCGTTCTGGGTTACTTTAACCTTTGAAAAAGTAAGTCCGTCGCTGCCGGAAATATTTTTCTTTACAACTGTCATGGTAGTGCTCTGGGGCAGTACGGTCAGAGTTGAGCTTTCTGTGGTTGAACTCTTTCTGAGACGCAGCCCGGAAGCTGTAACCCTGGCAGCAGAGCTTCCGGTCTGTGCAGCAACTTTTGCTGCGGATGAACCGGTTGCAAAGTAGGCAGCTTTCACATAGCCGGTTACGGAGCCTGAAGATATGTAGTACCAGGTACCGCCTTCTCCTTTTACGGTTTTTTTAATGACTGCGGCTGTATTGTCGTACATTTTGCCGACAATTTTTCCGCTGGTCGATGCCTTGCTTCTGACATTGACGTAGCTGTTGACCTGTGCGATGGCGATGTCATCAAAAGATGAATCAGTATCTCTGGTTATGCTGGCTGCAGAAGCGTTCATACTGCTCAGTCCGAGGAACAGTATCAGAATTGCTGCACCAAGAAATGCGTACAGAATATTCTGTCGTTGCGTAATCATTCATTACCTCCTGTCGAATTAAATTTGCAAATATTACGTAAATATTACGAAATGTTTACGATATATAGATGATCTGGGAGTAGAGAAAGTTTTAAAAATGGGAGAATTGATAAAAAATAATATAAATTGTGAGAAATTTGTGAGAAATAACTCAGTTTTGTGTCCAGATAATAGAAAACTATCTGCATATACAGTCTGAAACGTGGTGAAAGCTCCTGAGAAAAGGATATGGAACATGCTGATGATGGAAAAATATAAAAAAGGTCTGCATCCGAAATGCAGACCTGAAATAGCGGAAGGGAGATTCGAACTCTCGACACTACGGGTATGAACCGTATGCTCTAGCCAACTGAGCTATTCCGCCATATGATGGGGCCTACAGGGCTCGAACCTGTGACCCTCTGCTTGTAAGGCAGATGCTCTCCCAGCTGAGCTAAGACCCCGAATCATCTGTCAGCTGATTACTTATCACCGCTGACGACTTTCACAGTATAACCCATAAATACCATATTGTCAAGTGAAATTTTTGAAGTTTTTTAAAGATTTTACATTGTTTATACAAGTAAGGTAATTGCCTGGGCGGAAATCCCTTCCTGGCGTCCTGTAAATCCCAGACCTTCTTCGGTGGTTGCTTTAACGCAGACCTGATTCTCCTGGATTTCCAGAGCCTCTGCAATGTTTTTAACCATGGCAGGGCGAAACGGAGCCAGTTTGGGGCGCTGGGCAATGATGGTGGCATCAATATTGCCGATGGTGAAACCGTGTTCACGCAGCAGGGCACCCACATGTTTCAGAAGAAGAATACTGGATATTCCCTTGTACTGAGGGTCTGTATCCGGAAAATGCTGTCCGATATCGCCAAGAGCAGCAGCGCCCAGAAGTGCATCCATAATTGCGTGGATCAGTACATCTGCATCGGAATGTCCCAGAAGCCCCTTTTCAAAAGGAACAGTTACACCGCCCAGAATCAGATCACGGCCTTCCACGAGCCGGTGAACATCGTAACCCATACCGATTCTCATAATTTCCTCCTTTACTGAAATGAAATCTGTCAGCTTCCTTTTAACTGTAACAGGCACTGGCAGGGATAAAAACAAAAAAGGTTCACGCATCAAACGTGAACCTGAAATAGCGGAAGGGAGATTCGAACTCTCGACACTACGGGTATGAACCGTATGCTCTAGCCAACTGAGCTATTCCGCCGTATGATGGGGCCTACAGGGCTCGAACCTGTGACCCTCTGCTTGTAAGGCAGATGCTCTCCCAGCTGAGCTAAGACCCCATATGTACATCAGCAGGCTTTCATTACCTTGAAGCGTCTCGCTGAATGCTTGTTTAGTATATCCTTTGTTTGCCAAAATGTCAAGAACTTTTTCAGAAAAAATTTATATTTCAGGAAAAAAGTTTCCAAAAAATTAATTATGAATCTTTCAGAGTGTATGCTATAATCAAATGGCAGGAAAGACTGGAACTGATACGGAACGATGGAGCCATCAGTTTCTGATGGAGAGATAAATGATGGAAAAGTATTATTTTATTATTAATCCTCTGGCTTCTTCAGGGAAGGCCGCAGTTGTCTGGCGGGATTGCAAGAATTATCTGGACAGACATCACGTGGAATATGAGGCTTTTATGACATCTTATGCAGGGCATGCAACAAAGCTGGCAGCGGATCTGACAGGCAGTCAGGAAAGGGGCAGTGAGAAGACGATCATCGTGATTGGCGGCGATGGTACGCTGGGTGATGTGATCAGCGGTGTTAATATTTCTTCCCAGGTGGCAATCGGTTTTATATCCGGGGGATCCGGGAATGGTTTTTCCAGAAGCAATCGTCTGTCCCGGCATTCCGTTGTCCGTTTGAAACAGATCCTGAAGCGAAGAAAGATAGTCTGGCTTGATTATGGTGTCATTTCTTATATTCAGGGGGAACTGCAGCAGCGTCGTTTTGCAGTCAGCAGCGGCCTTGGACTTGATGCCAGGATATGCGAAAGTGTACAGATCAGTCCCATGAAAGGTTTTTTCAATCGTCTTCATATGGGAAGGCTTGTTTATATCAGTGTGGGACTTCAGAAGATATTTACGGAAAAACCGGTTTCCGTTCAGGTTATTCTGGATGGAACCAGAACTCTGGATCTGGATATGGTAAGATATATATCGATTCATGTGCATTCCAGAGAAGGCGGCGGTTTTTGTATGGCACCTCAGGCGGATAATCAGGACGGGCAGTTTGATCTGTGCATTGTCAGCTGTAAGAACCGCCTGTATCTTGTGAGAGTGATGCTGGCATCGCTTTTCGGGAGGCATACCAGGATGCAGGGAGTACATATTATACGATGTACCACTGCTACTTTTCGGACAGATCAGAAAGTTTGTGTACATACAGATGGAGAAATCTGTGGACATTTGGATGAATTTAACGTATTATGTGAGAGGCGCAAACTGAAGATGATTTTATAGGTTATATTTCATGTGCTGTTTGTTATGTTTATGCAGCAATTGTTTTCTGAAATGGAAAGAAGGGTTATTATGAACACGAAAAGCATACGGGAAAGAGCCGGCAGAAAGCCATGGGTATTTTTATATATGCTGATTTATTTTCCGTGGTTTTTTATTCTGGAGCATGTTGTAAGCGACCAGTATTATCTGATTGAGTGTAAGCTGGACCATATGATTCCTTTTTGTGAATATTTTATTGTTCCGTATCTTTTCTGGTTTGTTTATGTGGCGGGAAGTTTTTTATGGTTTATGCTGAAGGAAGAAGACAGTCTGTTCTATAAGTTTTCGGCAGTGATGTTTGGCGGTATGACGATTGCATTGATAATCTATACGGTATTTCCCAATGGAATTCATCTTCGTCCTGACATTGATGCTTCCAGGAACCTGTTTGCCTGGCTGACATCGCTTATTTATAAAGCGGATACCTGCACCAATGTCTTTCCAAGTCTGCATGTATATACCAGTGCGGTGATTGCCATTTTCGTCTCCAGAAGCAGACTGGGCAGAGAGAATCCGTGGGCCGGATATGCTTCTGTCCTCATCAGTACGCTGATCATTCTGTCCACAGTGTTTCTGAAGCAGCATTCGGTGCTTGATCTGGTGGCAGGCAATGTGATGGCGTGGGCTCTGTGCAAGATGGCATTTGCAGATGCAGATGAGGAGGAAGAAGAGAATATGGAGAAACGACGGAGAGGACTTGTACTTCGGTGATTCTTTCCGAACCCCGGGGGATATCATCATGGTATGATAAAAGTATGACTGATTATAAAAGCAGCCTGCAGAGTGAGAAAAGACTCTGCAGGCTGCTTATCTGTAAATTCATCAGGGTATCATTTCTCATGAATATACTTATTGTAGAAGTACTGGATTACGTCCCTTCGTTTGACAATGCCGATGAAGATATCGTCATCATCTACCACCGGAACAAAATTCTGGTACATGGATTTTTTAAAAACCTCCTCGACTGTTTCGCTGATGCGGATCGGTTCGTAGGTTCTCCTTACGTCAAGAGAATCAATGGTATCCTTTTTTGCTCTTTCAATATCATAGGAGTAGCGGTTTTTGATATTGTAAAGAAGGTCTCCTTCGGTGATAATACCGGAATATTTGCCACTGGTATCAATTAGAGGAACCACAGAATAGCGGTACTGCTCCATAATATCAAGTGTTTCCTGAAGTGTCGTATCGGTTCTGATATAAGCCAGTTCACTTTTGGGTGTTAAAAAAAATAAAATATTCATCGTTCAATGCTCCTTTTGCATCTCATCTGTGAAATACCGTCACAGATTCAGCCTGATGGTCGAATTGCGGCAGAAACATGGATCATCATCCGGGCAGCAATGGTGTTCCGGCTGTATCCTGTAATTTTATTATACAATAAATCAGAGGATGCGCCAATTATGAATTTATGTATTTTATATAAAATATTTGTGAAAGATCCTTTCTGGTTAAATTGGGCAACCGGGTTGACAAATCCGGCAAAATTGCATACAATCAGTATGAGTGAAAAAGGCAGTGAAGGAAAAGAGTAGTCCGGGTTACGGTTCAACAGAGAGGAATGCCATCGGCTGAAAGCATTTCGGATACGAATACGGATGAAGTGCGTTCCTGAGCCGGTTCGGTGAAGTTCTCTGTCTGCATGGATTTCCGGGATCTGAAGGTTACCCGGATACTGCAGCGGTCCGGTAGCCGGGCACGTTTTCCGCGTTAAGGAGAAAAGGAAGGAAGCAGGCATAAACTGTCTGATTTCTTTGAAGTGAGAGTGGAACCACGTACAGACGTCTCTTGTGTGCATATGCATGCAGGGGATTTTTTTTTGAAAAGGAAAGTATTATGAAACTGATTGATTTTGTAAAAGAGGAAATTGCCGTTGTCCGTGATCGGGATCCGGCGATACATTCAAATCTGGAGGTGTTTTTATACCCTTCATTTCATGCAATCATCCACTATCGGTTTGCCCACAGACTGTATCTGAAGAAGCATTATTTTCTTGCCAGATGGATTTCACAGCGTGCGGCTCATGTGACCGGTATTGAGATCCATCCGGGAGCCCGGATAGGCAAGGGGCTGTTTATCGATCACGGACATGGCGTGATCATCGGTGAAACGACGGTTATCGGAGATAACTGTACTCTGTATCAGGGCGTTACACTGGGCGGCAACGGTAAGGAAAAGGGAAAAAGACATCCCACCATCGGCAATAACGTAATGGTAAGTGCAGGGGCCAAGGTGCTTGGTTCTTTTACCATTGGTGACAATGTCAAAATCGGTGCGGGATCTGTGGTGATCAATCCTGTTCCGTCAAATTCCACTGTAGTAGGTGTACCCGGTCGGGTTGTAAAGCGCAATAATGTCCGTCTGCCCCAGCAGGATCTGCAGCAGATTGATCTGCCGGACCCTGTAAAACAGGATCTGCAGCAGCTTCGCAGTGAGCAGGAGCGTTTAAGAACAGATTATGATAATCTTCAGAAGCAGATGGAACTTCTGATAAGAAAAAATAAAAAGGATAATATAAAATAAAAGGAGCAGCAATATGAAGATTTATAATACACTGACCAGACAGAAGGAAGAATTTGTTCCGATTGAGGAAGGAAAAGTCCGCATGTATGTGTGCGGCCCCACTGTATACAATTATATTCATATCGGCAACGCGCGTCCTATGATCATGTTTGATACGGTCAGAAGATATTTTGAGTATAAAGGCTATGAGGTGAATTATGTATCCAACTTTACCGATGTGGATGACAAGATTATTAAAGCAGCCATTGAAGAAGGAACGGATGCACATACAATTTCCCAGCGATATATTGAAGAATGCAAAAAAGATATGGAGGCCATGAATATCAAGCCTGCCACCTGTAATCCTCTGGCTACCCGGGAAATTGACGGTATGATCCGGATGATTTCCACTCTGATAGAGAAAGGGCATGCTTATGCGGCTGAAGATGGAACGGTTTATTTCCGTACCCGTTCTTTCAAAGAGTATGGAAAGCTGTCCCATAAGAATCTGGATGATCTTCAGGCGGGGCACCGGGAAATCAAGGTGACCGGTGATTCCACTAAAGAAGATGATTTTGACTTTGTTTTATGGAAACCCAAAAAAGAAGGGGAGCCTTTCTGGAAATCTCCCTGGTGTGATGGCCGTCCCGGCTGGCATATTGAATGCTCTGTTATGGCAAAGCATTATCTGGGAGATGAGATTGATATTCATGCAGGCGGTGAGGATCTGATTTTCCCTCATCATGAAAACGAGATTGCCCAGAGCGAATGCTGCAATGACAAGACTTTTGCCAGATACTGGATGCATAATGGTTTCCTGAATATTGATAATAAAAAAATGTCAAAATCCCTGGGCAATTTCTTTACTGTTCGTGAGATCAGTGAAAAATACGATCTGCAGGTGCTTCGTTTCTTCATGCTGAGCGCTCATTACAGAAGTCCGTTGAATTTCAGTGCTGAGCTGATGGAGGCAAGCAAAAACGGTCTGGAGCGTATTCTTACAGCAGTGGAGCGTGTGAGAGAAAAAGCTGAAAAAGCCTCAGGAGAAATGACAGATCAGGAAAAGTCTGTAATCGATCAGGATATGGCAGCACTTGTCCGCAAATATGAAGAGGCTATGGAAGATGATTTTAATACGGCGGATGCGGTATCTGCCATTTTTGAGCTGGTTAAGCTGATGAATACGGCGGTAACTGACAAATCTTCCGGAGCATTTGACCGGACATTGCTGGAAGAGGTAGAAAAACTCTGTGATATTCTGGGTATTATTACGGAAAAGAAGGAAGAATTGCTGGACGCTGATATCGAGGAAATGATTGCCAGACGACAGGAAGCAAGAAAGGCTAAAAATTTTGCACTGGCTGATCAGATCCGCGACGAACTGGCTGCAAAAGGTATTCTCCTGAAAGATACCAGAGAAGGTGTTAAATGGACCAAAGCGTAAAAAAAGATGTTCAGGCAGGTTCTGATAAGGTGCAGTTTTCCGATAATAAAAACTTTCTTGATCAGGCGGAGGAGATTTTTGAGCTGGCTTCGCCTGATATCCGGAGCTACTCCGGTCTGTCTCTGGCATTTATAGGTGATGGAGTTTATGAACTCGTCATCAGGACGCTGATTATCAGTAAAGGTAATACGCAGGTCAGTAAAATGCACAGACAATGCAGCGAACTGGTTAAAGCACCTGCGCAGTCGGCCATGATCCGTGCGGTATTTGACCAGCTGACGGAGGAAGAGAAGGCTGTATGCCGGAGAGGACATAATACAAAGCCTCACACAAAAGCAAAAAATGCTACAGCTGAGGATTATCTGTGGGCTACCGGACTGGAAGCACTGTGCGGCTGGCTTTATTTGAAGCATGATCAGCGCAGGGTGATGGAGATCATTCGTGCAGGGCTGGAAGCAATCGGGTATGAAAAGTAGAAATGGGAGTTGTTCTATGAGATATGAAGAATTAACAATTGAAGGCCGCAATGCAGTGCTGGAAGCATTTCGCGCAGGCAGGACCATTGATCGACTGTTTGTACAGGATGGGTGTAAGGACGGTCCTGTGCAGACTATCGTGCGTGAGGCCAGAAAGCATGATACGATTATTCAGTTTGTGAAAAAAGAACGTCTGGACCAGATGTCCGAAACAGGGAAGCATCAGGGAGTGATTGCCTATGCAGCAGCGTATTCCTATGCCACTGTTGACGAGATTCTTCAGGCGGCCAGAGATAAAAATGAGCCTCCTTTTCTGATATTGCTGGATGGAATTGAAGATCCGCATAATCTGGGGGCAATCATCCGTACAGCCCATCAGGCAGGTGCTCATGGTGTGATCATTCCCAAACGCCGTGCAGCAGGGCTGACGGCGGTTGCTGCGCGTACATCGGCAGGTGCACTGAATTATATGCCTGTGGCAAAAGTAACAAATCTGAAAAATACCATGGAAGAACTGAAAAAAGAGGGAATCTGGTTCGCCTGCGCGGACATGTCGGGTGAGACCATGTACAATGTGAATCTGACAGGTCCCATCGGTATTGTAATTGGCAATGAAGGAGAAGGTGTCAGTCGTCTGGTACGGGAAGCCTGTGATATGTATGTATCCATCCCCATGAAGGGACAGATTGATTCATTGAACGCATCTGTGGCAGCAGGTATTCTAGCATACGAGATCGTGCGCCAGCGCATGGCGTAACGGGGGATGTATGGCAGAGTATTTACTGGTAGACGGATATAATATTATATTTTCATGGCCTGAGCTGAATGAATTTGCGGAAAACGGCAATCTGGATGCCGCCCGTATGAAACTGATGGATATGCTGTCTCATTACCAGGGCTATTATCAGTGTACGGTAATTCTGGTATTTGACGGGTATAAAGTGAAAAACAATCCCGGTACTGTGGAAAAATATCATAATATTTATGTGGTTTATACAAAGGAAGCAGAAACAGCAGATCAGTATATAGAAAAAACAAACGGTTCTCTGGCACGGTCCAATCAGGTGCGCGTAGCAACCTCAGACCGGCTGGAGCAGGTGATTATTCTTGGGCAGGGGGCAACCCGTGTCAGCGCCCGGGAGCTTCAAAAGGAAATGGAGGCCATGAAGGTGGAAATCCGCAGGGATTATCTGCATCAGCCCCGGCTGAAACGGAACAGTTTTATTGACAATCTGGATCCGGATACTGCAGCTGTACTGGAAGTGATGCGGCTGACGGAAGATCCCAAAGAACCTCCGGCGGGTCTGAAAAAGAAACAGGAACAGGCCGCAGGAACTGCCGGGAAACAGGAGAAAAATTCACACAGGAAATCCGGTCGTAAAGGCGGCAAACGGAAATAAGTTTTCACAGTTGAAGAAATAATTTAAAAAAAATAAAAATTTAAAAAGAAAACTGTTGACAAACCCATAGGGGTGTGCTAAAATCTCTAACTGTGAGTGACAGAAATCACTCAGCAGGAGATGCTGACGTGGCACAGGTGGTAGCGCACCTCATTGGTAATGAGGAGGTCGGCAGTTCGAGTCTGCTCGTCAGCTCTTGTAAAAGCCAGTAACTATGCGGGTTACTGGCTTTTTTCTTTTCCGGAGTTCATATCACAGGTTTTGATTTACTACATTTTTACTGGAACAGCAACAGGACGAAAAAGAGGCCATGGCACTAACCATATACCAAAGTTAGTGCCACAGCCCCTCATTTCTTATTGAGATTTAATTTGTGAATCTGCTGAAATCAATATACATTTCGTCCCGGGATATCAAGACAGTTCATAAAAATCGGTATCTGCCGTTCCCAGCTGGCTTCGCAGTGTTCGCCGCCCGGGACAATACGCATGCAGGTATAGACACCCCGGTCCATCAGTGCACCCGAAACCCGCTTCAGGGTGCTGCGTGTGCTGGTATGGTTGCCCATCTCAACACTGCCGTAGTCCATGTACAGGATGGTATTTTCATCAAAATCAGTGTTTCGGATCAGATTCAGGATTTTCTGGGGTCCGCACCAGAGACTGGGGGACAAAGCAGCTCCTTTTGAAAAAATGTGATTGTAGGCAGTTACAGCGTAGACGGTCATAAGTCCGCCCATGGAGCTTCCGCAGATGGCTGTAGCTTCACGTTCCGGTATAGTGCGGAATTCTGAGTCGATCAGGGGTTTAAGCTCCCCGGTCAGCCAATCCATATAGATTTTTCCAACACCCTCCACGCTGCCGAACCGTTTGTCATGAAAACTCCAGGGAGAGTATTCACAGAGACGCCGGTTTCCTTTATGGTTGCATTCCACAGCCACAACGATCAGCGCCGGGTTTTCCTGCTCCAGATATTCCTTCATTCCCCAGCTTTTTCCGTAGGTAGCATCCTCATCGAAAAATACATTATGCCCGTCAAACATGTAAAGAACAGGATAGAATTCCTGACTCTGCTCATATTCCGGGGGCAGATATATGTAGATTCTGCGGGGCACATCGCCGGAAAGTGCCGGGATTGTAATGTTGTCTTTTAAAATCATGGTTGCACAAGATCCTTCCGGTTATTTTCTGGCTCCGAAAAGGCACATTTTGTCGTATTTTCAGAACCTTTATAGTTTGACATAAAAAGTCTGACAGGTCAAGAGTTTAATAACCTTTTATGCATCTTTTTAAAACTTCATGGAGATATGTTTTTGCGAAATCCGGCCCGGGTGTCTGATTGTCAAATAAAAAATAAGTCAGCCTGTCTCCGGGTTTTTCCATGAATTCCGGTGTGATAAGAAGCGACGGCTGGGGAAGGAAACGTCCTTCCTGCCTGATAAAACAGTTCTGGCGTGTCGCTTTCTGTTTGTGTTCCCTATCCACAAATTCAGCAATACTTTTGTGAACAACCATATCTTCTTCGGGAAGATAGTAGTAGTCTTTGAAATTTTTATAAAAATGTTTCAGTTGTGTGTCAGCGAAATGAACTCCCAGTGAAAGGGAATTTCCTCCTGCGCACAGCTGCCAGCATTCCAGATCGGCATGAAGAAGTACGGGTATGCGCATGTTGCTTTCATAATGAAAGACCACACCCTGACTGCTGCAGTCCATATGGGTAAAATGGAAATCACTGTGAAAAAAGTCCGGCCACAGGGCCACCTGGGTCAGCCCTGTCATGCCCCTGACGTCATCGGCATTGTGCAAAAGCAGAAGCTCAAGACTGCGGGAGTCTTTTTTATGTACATAATTATGGTATACAGGGATCAGTTCTCCTCCGCTCATGGCGTCTTCTCTGCCGGAAAGTCCCAGAAGCTGCTCAATGCTTTTCTGGCGGCAATTGTTTAGATGGCAGATGGCTTTATAGGGTTTGATCAGGTTCATCAGATCAATACTTTCATCAAATTTCAGTGTCCAGGGAATCTGACAGATTCGTGCCCGGGCTTCTGTAAAAGGAAGATCGAACCGCTGACCGTTAAAATGAATCAATGTATCATAGTCTTTGGAAAAATCCAGAAAAGCGCGGATGACATCCGGTTCTTCTTCCGGTTTCTGTGCAAACCACTGGAGCAGTCTCCAGCGGCCATTGCGGCAGGCTGCGGCTCCGATCAGATAGATCATGTGAAATTCTCTGGAAAAACCGGTGGTTTCAATATCGAAGAAAAGCATGTTTCGATCAGGAGAGCAGATGCCTGAATAAAATTGTTCCGGGATGAAATTTTCATCAACAGTAATCATGAAATACCTCCGTGCTGTCGGCTGCAGCAGTGCCTTCAGACACTCCCATATTTTGTATGTACAAACTGTATACGTTTTTTGACAGCATAGTGATTCTATGTTATGATAAAGTTTAATTTATGTCAAGTTTTACAAACAGGTGGTATTTATGATTTCATATATAAAAGGAACTCTGGCAGATGTATTTTCCGACCGGATTATTGTGGAAAATCAGGGAATCGGATACGAAATTCTGGTACCGGGATCGTTGACAGGGAAGATGCCGCTGATCGGAGAAAATGTGCAGCTGTATACGTATCTTTATGTGAGAGAAGATGCTTTGATGCTGTATGGTTTTTTCACCAGAGAGGATCTGAATATTTTTAAACTGCTGATCGGAGTAAGTGGAATCGGTCCAAAGGGAGCTCTGGCGATCCTGTCGGTGATTGCGCCTCATGAGCTTCGTCTGGCGGTTGCGGTGGAGGATGCAAAGCTGATTGCAACAGCCCCCGGTATCGGTCTGAAGACAGCCAAAAAGCTGATTATTGAACTGAAGGATAAACTGAAAGAGGAGACTGAAGATTTTACAGGTACAGATGCGGACAGAGGCAAAGAAGCAGCAGCGGGAGAAAATCTGTCTTTGAGGGATGCACAGAGTGAAGCTGTGGAAGCTTTGACCGCACTGGGATACGGGCGCAGTGAAGCTTCTGCTGCAGTCAGAAAAGCGTGTGCGCAGCTGCAGGAAAAGGCGGATGTGGAGACCGTGCTCCATGGGGCCCTGACTTATCTTCTCTAGGAAGCAGGAAAAATAAAAATGGCAAAAAGAATTATTACAACGGATATTACAGAAGAGGACAGGACTCTGGAGACAGGTCTGAGGCCTCAGCGTCTGGAAGAATATATCGGCCAGCAGAAGGTCAGAGAATTATTGAATGTTTTTATGGAAGCGGCGAAGATGAGAAAGGAACCGCTTGATCATGTACTATTTTACGGCCCGCCGGGTCTTGGAAAGACAACGCTGGCGGGAATTATCGCCAATGAAATGGGCAGTCACCTGAAAATCACTTCCGGGCCTGCCATTGAAAAACCAGGTGAAATGGCGGCGATTCTGAACAGCCTTTCGGAAGGAGATGTGCTGTTTGTGGATGAGATTCACAGGCTGAACCGGCAGGTGGAAGAAGTTCTCTATCCTGCCATGGAGGATTTTGCGATTGATATTATGATTGGAAAAGGTCCCACAGCCCGTTCGGTACGCCTGAATCTGCCTCATTTTACAATGGTGGGTGCAACGACCCGGGCAGGTATGCTGACAGCACCTCTACGTGACCGTTTTGGGCTGGTAACGCGTCTGGAATACTATACACCGGAAGAATTGCAGCAGATTATTCTGAGATCTGCGCAGGTACTGAAGGTGGAGATTGATTCCAGAGGAGCAGCGGAAATTGCCCGCCGTTCCAGAGGAACTCCAAGGCTTGCCAATCGTTTCCTGAAAAGGGTAAGAGATTTTGCGCAGGTCCGCTATGATGGTATGATTACGGAAGAAGTGGCGGTAACGGCACTGGATTTGCTGGCGGTAGATACCCTGGGTCTTGATCAGAATGACCGGAATATTCTGCTGACGATTATTGAAAAGTTTGACGGGGGACCGGTGGGTCTGGATACTCTTGCAGCTGCCATTGGAGAGGACAGCGGTACCATGGAGGATGTTTATGAACCGTATCTGATTCAGAACGGTCTGCTGAACAGGACACCCAGAGGGCGTATGGCTACTTCGGCGGCTTACCGGCATCTTGGTCTTAAAGCAGTAACGAATGAAGAACAGAAGGAATAGAATTTTCAGATAACGTGTAAGGATATCGTATAGAACAGAGTACAATATACAATGGAAAGGGGTGCATGTATGGATACCCGGAATACAGTAGAAATTACCATTAATGGCAGAAAGTACAGGTTAAGCGGTAATGAAAGCCCGGCTTATATGCAGAAAGTTGCCGATTATATCAACAGTATGTACGAGAAGCTGAAAGCTCTGCCCGGTTTTACCGGGAGGAGCCATGATTATCAGACCATGATGATGTATCTGAATCTGGCGGATGAATATCTGAAAAAGAGTGGATGGACAGAAGAAAAGCAGGCTGCTGTGGATACAAAAGCTGCAGAGGATATCTACAGGCTGAAGATGGAACTGGTAGAAGCAAGAAAACAGGCAGAAGCGGCGGAAGCAGCCCGCAGTGAGGAGACAGATTATCTGAAAAGACAGCTGGAGGTTACCCGGGAAGAACGCAAACGCCTTGAAGAGAAAGACAGGGAGGCTTCTTCCAGAATTTCAGGGCTGGAAAAGGAACTGGATGGTTATAAAACAGAAACCTCTATTTTGAAGAGAAAGGTTTCCGATTATGTAAAAAATGCTGCACAGGTGGAGAAGCAGCTGAAGGATGCCGCTGCCAGAGAACGGGAAGAAAAAGTCTGGAGAAATAAGTATGAAGCTCAGCTTGCCGGGCAGAAATCAGAATATGAGGAACGGTTATCACGGATGCAGAAAGAACTTGATGAAGCAGCAGGAGGACAGAATGAAGAAGTGAAGCAGCTTCAGGAGCAGCTGATGCGGGAAAGGGAAGGGCAGAAAAAAACGCTGGCAGAACTGCAGGAACAGATGGCGCGGGAAAAAGCAGTTCAGGAAGAAAAACTGGCTTCAGCCCGTAAACAGCTGTCGGCCAGACAGGCGGAAAATGAAAGCCGGGCGGCAGAGATGCAGAAGCAGGTGGCTGCGCTGAAAGCAGGGTATGAAGTAAAAATAGAGGAATTTCAGAAAAGGCTGGATCAGCAGGAAGAGGATTGTGAGAACCAGCTGGCAGAAATGAGAGCAGAATATGAAAACCGCATTTCTTCCATGAAGCCCGGATACGAAAATCTTCTGACTGAACAGGAAGGAGAATATGAAAGTCGTCTTGAAGAACAGAAGAACAGATATGAGGACCGCCTCGAAGAACAGAAGAACGGATATGAAAGCCGTCTGCAGCATTTCTCTGATGAGAGAGCAGAGCTGTTCCAGGAAAACAGTGAGCTGATGAAAGAAAAACGAAAGCTGCAGCAGCAGATCCAGGAACTGACTGCCAGGGTGAGTGATGGTGAAAATGACATGGTCGAATATCTGGATCTGATCGATGAAAAGGATAAGGAGATTGCAAGCCTGAAATTCAAACTGCAGGAGGCTCATTATGAATAAAAATGAAAAGAATCGTCTGGAACTGCTTGCGCCGGGCGGTTCTTTTGACAGTGTGAAGGCGGCATTTCAGGCAGGGGCGGATGCTGTGTACATGGGAGGAAGCCGTTTTTCCGCCAGGGCCTATGCACAGAGTGCATCGGAGGAACATGCTCTGGAGGATGCGCTGGATTACGCCCATCTGCACGGGAAGAAACTGTATCTGACGCTGAATACCCTGGTCAAGCCCAGGGAAATGGAGAAGGAACTGTACAGATATGTGGCTCCTCTGTATGAGCAGGGAGTGGATGCTGTCCTGGTTCAGGATCTGGGAGTATTGTCTTTCCTGCGAAGAGAATTTCCTGAGCTTCCCCTTCATGCAAGTACTCAGATGACGGTTACCGGGGCAGCCAGTGCCAGAATGCTGAAAAATATGGGAGTCAGCAGGGTTGTGGCTGCCAGAGAACTGAATCTGAAAGAACTGTCGCAGATTTACAGGGAAACAAAACTGGAACTGGAGGCTTTTGTCCATGGGGCCATCTGCTATTGTTATTCCGGTCAGTGTCTTTATTCCGGTGTAATCGGAGGAAGAAGCGGAAACAGGGGACGCTGTGCCCAGCCCTGCCGTCTTCCGTATACAGCGCATGACATATCCGGCAGACAGCTGAACAGGCCATCGGAGCCCTGTCTGCTCAGTCTGAAGGATATGTGTACCCTGCAGTATCTGCCGGATATGGCAGAGGCAGGAGTTATGTCATTTAAGATCGAAGGCCGTATGAAAAGTCCTCTGTATACTGCAGGTGTGGTGGGCATTTACCGGAAATATCTGGATCTGTACAGGAAAAACGGGCGTAAAGACTGGAAAACGGATCCGAAGGATATTTATGCTCTGTCTCAGTTTTTTGACAGGGGAGGTTTTACCGATCATTATCTGACCGGGCACAACGGACGTGAGATGATGGCGCTGAAGGAAAAACCGCGGCTTCGTACACCGGATCCGCAGCTGATGAAAGAAACAGAAACGAAATATCTTGGTCGGGAATTGAAAGAAAAAATTAGCGGAACTGTAACAATATGTACCGGCGGTTATGCTAACATGTGTCTTGAATGGGGCCGGGTGCAGGTCTGTGCATCCAGCCATGAGCCTGTGGCTGCTGCCATGAAGCGTCCTCTTCTGGAAGCAGATGTGAGAAAGCAGTTTTCCAGAACGGGAGGGACTCCGTTTATCCTTGAGCATCTGGAAGTCATCCTTTCGGAAGATGCATTTATGCCGGTTCAGGCTATGAACGAGCTTAGAAGAGAAGCTTTTGCGAAGCTGGAAGAAGCCATCAGAGATTCTTTCCGCCGTGAATTGCAGCTGACACCGGCAGTGCCAAAGAGGCAGCAGACATATGTACAGAAGGAACAGCGGGTGGCAGTACAGCCTCCGCCGGTGATGGTGCAGATTTCCAGTCTCCGGTATCTGCCGCAGGTACTTGCCTGCGGTCATGTATCTGCTGTCTATCTGGACAGCACCTGTGTAAAATTCAGTCAGCTGCAGTCAATTGCTTCCGAATGCCATCAAAACGGAAAGAAGCTTTTTCTGGTAACTTCCAGAATCTGGAGGGAGCCGGCAGCCGGAGAATGGAGGGAACAGTATGAACTGATTCTTTCTTCTTCTCTGGATGGAATAGTTGCCGGTTCTCTGGACGTGCTGCAGGAACTTGCGGATTGTCAGTGTCCGCTTCCGGTGGTGATCGACCATACTCTGTACAGCTGGAATCGGGAAGCGAAGCAGCAGATTTATTCCCTTCCCGGTGCCGGAGACCTTCGGATTCTTCGTCTGACCGCTCCGCTTGAACTGAATGAAAGGGAGCTGGCTGACAGAGGCTGCACAGATTCGGAGATTCTGATTTACGGATACCTTCCCATGATGGTCAGCGCAGGCTGTATCCGCAAAACCACAGGTCATTGTACCCATAAGGATGAGCCGGTTATTCTGACAGATCGGAAAGGAATTTCATTTACTGCTGCATGCTGCTGCAAATACTGCTATAATATGATTTACAATTCACTTCCATGTTATCTGCTGGACAAAAAAGAGCAGATCATGGAGCTTGAGCCTGCTGCAGTCAGACTGTCATTTACGGTGGAGACGGAGAAGCAGGCAGGAGCTGTTCTTGCGGATCTGGACCGGATCTGGAACCCGCAGGGAGAAAACAGGAAGCGGACAGGTCAGCAGGTATCTCCTGTAACAAGGGGACATTTTACGAGAGGGGTATTGTGACATGCTCAATTTAATGGTAAGAATGTCACGGTATGTGATAACGGCGCTGGTTGTGCTGTACACATTACTGGATTTCTACTATTTTTCAAAAAAGACAGAACGGGGTAAAAACAGTGTAGTCAGTGTACAGGCTTTTCTGATGTACGTGCTGCAGTTTCTTATGAGTGTGATTTTATTCTCATATTATGAAGATGTTTCCATATTGATTTTTTATGTGGTTTCGCTGCTGGTATTTGTGCTGTATCAGAAGATTTATCCGGCAATTTACAGACGTGCGGACAGGCATCTTCTTAATAATGTCATGTTTCTGGTAATGCTCGGGCTGACGATCCAGGCCCGTCTGAAGGTGAATAAAGCTTATAAGCAGCTGCTTCTGCTGATTATTGCGGCAGTGATTACTCTGGTGGTTCCCAAGATACTGGATAATGGCAAAAAGTATCTGTACCGTTACACATGGTTTTACGGAATCGGCGGTCTGGCGGCGCTGGCGGCTATTATGGTGGGAGGACGTACCGAATACGGAGCAAGACTTTCATTCGGTATTGCAGGATTTTCCATTCAGCCTTCCGAATTTGTGAAGATCACACTGGTACTGTTTGTGGCAGGCATGTTCCACCGGAGCCTGAAATTCAAACAGATTGTGATTACTACGGCGGTTGCGGCAGCCCATGTACTGGTACTGGTGCTTTCCAGGGATCTGGGTACAGCTCTGATCTATTTTATTGCATATGTGTTTATGCTGTATGTGGCCACGGAGCAGTTTCTCTATGTGCTGGCAGGCTTTGGCTGCGGAGCAGTGGCGGCAGTGGCGGCTTATTTTCTGTTCAGTCATGTGAGAGTCCGTGTGGATATCTGGCTGAATCCCTGGTCGGATATCAGCAACAACGGCTGGCAGATTGTTCAGTCCCTGTTCGGTATCGGGACCGGAAGCTGGCTGGGTATGGGACTGACCGGCGGTACGCCCGGAGTTATTCCGGTAGCTGAGAAGGATTTCATTTTTGCTGCCATGTGTGAGGAACTGGGTATTATCGTGGGATGCTGCGTCCTTTTCATTTATCTTGGGATTCTGGTGCGTTTTCTGTGGATTTCCACCTGGATGAAACTGATGTTTTATAAAATAACAGCTTTTGGACTCGCCTGTGTGTTCGGGTTCCAGATTCTGATCAACGTTGCGGGTGTTGTCAAGCTGGTTCCGCTGACCGGTATCACCCTGCCGTTTATCAGTTACGGCGGAAGCTCGCTGCTGAGTACATTTTTTATATTCGGTATTTTTGAGGGCCTTTATATGAATAAGCTGCGTGAAGATGAGCGGCTGAAACGGGAAAAGGCCGAGCTGGCGGCCAGAAAGGCTTCCAGAGAATCGGCAGCGCGTAAAGCACAGATCAAGATGGAGGACTGGTAAGGAGGAACAGATGAAACAGAACAAAGATCCGAAAGACAATAAAGTCGGGAAAGCGAAGAAGAAAATCAACGGTTATATTCTTGGCATGGTATATCTTTTTATTCTGCTGTTTGCAGGTCTTGCGGGATATCTGTGTTACTTTACCTGGAAGGAAGCTCCCGAGCTGGTAAACAGTCCCTATAACGGCCGGCTGGAGAAGCTGAATGAAACATGTATCCGCGGTGAGATTATTTCCGCGGACGGAAAAACGCTTGCAGTATCCAGACTGAATGAGGAGGGTGAGGAAAGCAGGACGTATCCTTTTGGATCCGTATTTTCCCATGTGATCGGATATACCAGCGTGGGCGAGGCGGGTATGGAGTCCTCAGCCGGCTATTATCTGCTTAATTCTCATGAGACCGGTCTGAACAAATTGTACAAGGAGCTGACTGATCAGAAGGCTGCGGGGGATACCGTGTATACCACTCTGGATTCCGATCTGCAGCAGCTGGTTTATGATGCCATGGATGGATATGAGGGAGCCTGCGTTGTTATGGAACCTTCCACGGGAAAGATTCTGGCAATGGTTTCCAAACCGGATTTTGATCCCAATACGCTGGAAGATGATTATGCGGAACTCGTGTCGGATTCATCCAATTCCAATCTGGTAAACCGGGCAACTCAGGGGCTTTATTCTCCCGGCTCTACTTTTAAGATCGTTACAGCACTTGCTTTTCTGGAGCAGCATCCGGATGACTGGCAGGACTATACGTATAATTGTCAGGGAGCCATTACCATCGACGGAAAGACCATACGGTGTTCCCATGGTAATTCCCACGGAACCGTTGATCTGAAAGAAGCATTTGCATTATCCTGCAACGGGGCGTTTATCAATATGGGGATATCTCTGGATCTGGATGAATTCCGGGGTACTGCGGAGAGGCTGCAGTTCAATCAGAAGCTTCCCACCGGTTTTTCCATTGCCACCAGCAAATTCGATCTGGACAGCGATTCTTCTCTCTGGTCGGTTATGCAGACTTCCTTTGGACAGGGAAATACGCTGGAAACACCGATTCAGAATGCCATGATCACAGCAGCGGTGGCCAATGGGGGAATTATGATGAAACCTTATTTTATGGACAGGGTAGTCAGTGTGGACGGAACAGAGGTGGAAAAATTTGCACCGGAAAGTCTCGGTTCTGTCATGACTGCGGAGCAGGCTTCTATTATCGGAGATATGATGATGGAGGTTGTAAATAACGGTACGGCAAAGGTTCTCCGCACTGACAGCTATCAGGCTGCAGCAAAGACCGGTTCTGCCCAGACAGACAGTGATAAGGAAACAGATGCCTGGCTGACTGCCTATGCGCCTGCGGACAATCCTCAGGTTGTGGTCAGCATCGTTCTGGAAGAAGCCGGAGCGGGTTCCGAATCCGGCGGACCTGTTGTGAAAAAGATTTTTGATGCCCTCCTTGCAGATTAGTATGAATTGAGTTATACTAAAATCAGATTTGCGTGATAAGACAGGAATGCTGATTCAATTTCTGTTGATCGACCGGCGCACTTTTGAAGGAGGATTTTGCATGAGTCATGCGACTAGCTGCGGCGGTGTGGTTATTTTTCGAGGAAAAATACTTGTACTGTATAAGAATTATAAAAACAAGTATGAAGGATGGGTTCTGCCTAAAGGCACGGTGGAGCCGGGAGAAGATTATAAGACAACGGCTCTGCGGGAAGTGAAAGAAGAGACAGATGCGGATGCATCAATTATCAAGTATATTGGCAAAAGTCAGTATTCATTTGCCACACCGGATGATGTGGTGGAAAAAGAGGTGCACTGGTATCTGATGATGGCGGACAGTTATTATTCAAAACCCCAGAAAGAAGAATATTTCATGGACTCAGGGTACTACAAATTCATTGAGGCCTATCATCTGCTGAAATTTTCCAATGAAAAGCAGATTCTTGAAAAAGCCTATAATGAGTATCTGGATCTGAAGCGAAGAAATCTCTGGGGAACAAAAAAATATTTTTAACACACCAGTTATTTCAGAAAATATCAGGAAGAGGAATTAACGATGAAAAAAATGGATGTAATTGCACTTGGTGAATTGTTGATTGATTTTACTCAGAATGGAGTAAGTGAGCAGGGGAATCTGATGTTTGAAGCCAATCCCGGCGGTGCTCCCTGCAACGTGCTGGCCATGCTGAACAATCTCGGCAAAAAGACAGGATTTATCGGTAAGGTGGGCGACGATTTCTTTGGCCATATGCTGGGCGATACTGTTGAAAAGCTTGGTATTGATGTTACGGGTCTTCATTATGACAGGGATGTACGCACAACGCTGGCTCTGGTTCATACAAAAGAAGACGGAGACCGTGATTTTTCTTTTTACAGGAATCCTGGTGCTGATATGATGCTGACAGCTGACGAGGTGGATGAGGATCTTCTGAAAGATACCCGTATTTTCCACTGCGGTACGCTTTCCATGACCCACGAAACAGTGAGAGAGGCTACTTACAAAGCAATCCGTACAGCAAAAGAGGCCGGTGCCATCTTTACCTTTGACCCCAATCTTCGTCCTCCTCTGTGGAATTCACAGGAGGAGGCAAAGGAACAGATTGCATACGGCATGAAGCTTTGTGATGTACTGAAGATTTCCGACAATGAAGTGGAATTCATGACCGGTGAATCGGACATCGTAAAAGGCGTTGAGATTCTGAAGGGCATGACCGGTGCAAAGCTGATCTGTGCTACAGCCGGTAAAGACGGCAGCTATGCTTTCTGCGGAGACAGACAGGTGTACGCTCCCGGTGTTAAAGTAGAGCATGTTGTTGATACAACCGGTGCAGGAGATACTTTCTGTGCATGTATGATCAATTACGTGCTGGATCATGGCCTGGACCTGACAGAAGAACAGATGAAAGAGCTTCTGATAACTGCCAATCAGACTGCATCCATGATTACAGTTAAGAAGGGTGCGCTTCGTGTAATGCCCACTCTGGAGGAGATTCAGAAGGCATTCGGCTGATAAAAGCAGAAGTTTTCATAATCATTACTGTTTTTGCTCGAATACAAAAAAATATATGTGTTCTCTTGACATTTAGAACATCATCTTTTATAATCACTACATAGCAAGGGCGAGGGCGTCAGTGTATTTTACACTGACGCCCTTTTTTGTATAATCAGGAAATTGTATTCACTGATTATAAGATTTCTGAATCTGAGTTCTGGCCTGAGTATTTTAAACTGTGGAGGAGAAAGATATGAACGATTATACAGATTTAATTGATCGTGCGGACAGCATCAACAATCTGCTGGCCCGGTACGGTGTAAAATTCGGTATCTACAAAAATAATGTGTTCAAAGAGCAGTTGTTCCCATATGACGCTATTCCAAGAATCATTACAAAACAGGAGTTTGACTATCTGGAGAAAGGTCTGATTCAGAGAGTTGATGCTCTGAACTGTTTTTTATATGATGTGTATAATAAAAAACAGATTATTGCAGATGGAGTAATCCCTGCTGATTTTGTATTTTCATCAAAAGGGTATCTTCCGCAGTGTGAAGGTATTGTGCCTCCCGGAAAGATTTACAGCCATATTTCGGGAATCGATCTTGTTCAGGCAAAGGATGGTACCTGGTATATACTGGAGGATAATCTGAGGATTCCTTCCGGCGCTTCCTATCCCATGATCGCCAGGGAACTGGCAAGGCGTGCGGCTCCGGAGGCTTTTAAGAAAAATCCTCTGTATGATAACCGGAATTATGCTTCCATGCTGAGAGAATGCATGGATTATTCCAATACGGGGGGAATCAATGTGATTATGACTCCGGGCCGGTATAATTCAGCCTTTTTTGAACATTCCTATCTTGCAGAACGCTCCGGAGCTATTCTGGCCATGCCTTCTGATCTGGTGGTTGAAAATGATCATCTGTATTATAAAGAATATACAGGCAAAAAAGTGCAGGTAGGAGCTGTTTATCGTCGTGTATCCGATGAATATATGGATCCTCTTACCTTTGAGCCGGATTCTCTGATCGGTGTTCCCGGTATTATGGATGTGTTCCGGGCCGGTAATGTGGCCATGATGAATGCACCGGGAAATGGTGTGGCCGATGATAAGGGAATTTATTATTTTGTTCCGAAAATGATCAGATATTATCTGGATGAGGAGCCGATTCTGAAAAATGCTCCCACATATCTGGCATTTTACGAAGAAGACCGGAAATACATTCTGGATCATATGGAAAATCTGGTTATCAAGGACGTATCGGAGGCAGGAGGATACGGCGTGATTTTTGGCCGTGATCTTTCAAAAGAGGAGCTGGATAATCTGAAAAAGATTGTCATCGGCGAGTCCCGTCGGTTTATTGCTCAGGAAGTAATTGATTTTCTGGATCTGAAAGTGATGGACGGCAATGAAGAGGTGGAACGGAAAGCCGATCTGCGGGCATTTGTTCTGTCCGGTCCGAAAACAAGGGTATGGCCTTCGGGATTGACCAGATTTTCAAGAAATCCCGATTCATTCGTAGTGAATTCATCTCAAGGAGGAGGTTTTAAGGATACATGGGTGTTATCTCGTTAGATAGAGCAGACAGCCTGTTCTGGCTGGGACGTTATACGGAAAGAGTTTTTACAACGGTAAAGGTGTTTTTTCAGTACTATGATAAAATGATCGATCAGAATGAAAATGCATATCAGAAATTTTGCATGGAACTGTCGATTCCCGATGTTTATGGAAGCAGGGAAAATTTTGTCAGGGATTACATACTGGATGAGACAAATCCTGATTCCATTATTTCCAATATGAAGCGTGCCTATGACAATGCGCTGGTGAGCCGGGATGATGTCAGTACGGAATCCATGGCTTATCTGGAGCTTTGCCTTCAGGCAATCCGCAGAGGAAAGGGCTCTGCTGCTCCTCTGTTTGAACTGCAGTCAGTCATTGATGATATTTATGCGTTCTGGGGCAGTATTGACGACTGCATTCTGGATGAGGAAAACCGCAACATTGTCAAATGCGGACGTTATGTGGAACGGATGGATCTGTATCTTAGACTTGGCTACGGATGGGTATCGGTTGCAAAGGAATTTGCCAAGTTTTCCAACCGCCTGGAACGGGTGCGAATCGGCTATCATCATGATAAATTCCAGGAACTGACGGGGATGATCAATCGCCGGGATGAATATGAGGAACTGAGAAGACCCATGCTGATGGCTCTTCAGGGAATTTTTTAATTAAATCAGCTCATGAAAGCTTCTTCGGAAAAGAAACCTTGCCAAATAAAAGCGAATCATGTATGATTATTTTCGAGGAAGGTGGATTTTCTTGAAGAAGCTTTATTATAGATATGAGATGGAAGCAGAATTTGTTCCTGCCATTCGGGATCATTATGTGAATCTGCGCTGTGTTCCGGCTGTCAATTCCTGCCAGCAGATTTATGGAAGCCGGGTACAGATTGAAGATGCGGATTTTATCAGCCGGAAGATGGATGGACAGGGTAATATGCTGGTCAGCTGCAGAATACAGGATTATCATACCCGTTTTCAGATGATTTCCGAAGGAATTGCTTTTGTGGATGTGAATGCTCTGGAGCAGGAGCCGCTGGATTCCTGCTATGAGTATTTTACTGCTTATACACAGCCGGATGAAAATCTCTGCGTTTTTTTTGCCGGGAAGTGTGAACCTCTTTTTAAGGAAGGCAGTACTGTATGGGAGAATGTCCGGGCGATGATGCATGAGTTGTTTGAAGCATTTGTTTATGAAGCGGGTGTGACCAGTGTATCCACAACTGCAGCGGAGGCTTTTGCTCTCGGGAGAGGCGTATGCCAGGATTATGCACATATTCTGATTGCTTTGTGCCGTATAAAGAAGATTCCTGCCCGATATGTGGCCGGTTTTCTGGACGGTGAAGGTGCAACCCATGCATGGGTGGAAATTTATGACAGTGGATACTGGTATGGCTTTGATCCGACGCATGACAGGACAGTTACCGATTATTATATTAAAGTTGCACATGGACGTGATGCCTGTGACTGCCCCATGGAAAGGGGGGTGTTCCGGGGATTGACAACTCAGACCGGCCGGGTTAAAGTAGTGGTCACGGAGCATGTGCACAGGGACGAGGGAGAGAGAGACCAATGATAGAGACAGTTGTGTCTGTAGGACTGCCGGTAGATGAGAATCTGGTGGTAAAGAAAAACCGCCTTCAACCGGATGTGCTCACCGGAAATGAAAAAAGATTATGTGTTGTTACCGGAATTCATGGTGATGAGCTGGAAGGACAGTATGTCTGTTATGAGCTGATCAGAAGAATTGAGAAGGAAAAGGAAAAACTGAAAGGCATTGTGGATGTATATCCGGCGATTAATCCTCTCGGTATTGATTCCATTACCAGAGGAATTCCCATGTTTGATCTGGATATGAACCGGATTTTCCCCGGTTCTCTGACTGATGGAGCTCTTTCAGAATATGTGGCTGCCAAAGTGGTGGAGGATATGGAAGGTGCCGACATGGCCATGGATATTCATGCCAGCAATATTTATCTGAGAGAAATTCCTCAGGTGCGCATCAATGAAAAGACTGCAAAGGAACTGGTTCCCTATGCAAAGCTTGTCAACTGTGATTATGTATGGGTTCACAGTGCTTCTACGGTTCTGGAGGCCACTCTGGCACACAGCCTCAATACCCGCGGTGTAAAAACTCTGGTGGTTGAGATGGGAGTGGGAATGCGTATTACAGAGGAATACGGCAATCAGCTTCTGGATGGAATTTTCAATCTCATGATTGAGCTTGGAATCTGGAGCAGCAGGGAGCGTCCCAAAGTAAAGGAACCTATTATTTCCACGGATCATGAAGTGGGATTTGTCAACGCGGATGTTTCCGGCCTGTTTGTTCCCTGTGTGGAACACTGGAAGGATATTAAGGCCGGCGCACTGCTGGGACAGATTGTAAATCCACTGACCGGAAAGGTGGAACAGGAAGTGTTATCCCCCATTGACGGTATGGTATTTACTCTGCGTGAATACCCGATTGTAGTCAGCGGTTCATTGATTGCAAGAGTTCTGGGAGGTAAAAGCCATGAATAAGGAAGTTGTCTATTCTTTGAAATCCCTTTACAGGGAGGATATGAATATTTACGGATATACGTTCGGTTCCGGTGAAAAGTCGGCCTGCATTGTGGGTCCCATCCGGGGCAATGAGATTCAGCAGCTGTATGTGTGTTCACGCCTGGTGCGGGCACTTACATCTCTGGAGCGGCACAATGCCATTGTGGCGGGAAAAGAGATTATGGTCATTCCGTCAGTGAATCACTATTCCATGAATATCGGCAAAAGGTTCTGGCCTATTGATAACACGGATATTAACCGGATGTTTCCAGGGTATGATAAAGGCGAAACTACGCAGAGGGTGGCTGCCGGTGTATTTGATGTGGTAAAAAAATATGAATATGGAATTCAGTTTGCCAGCTTCTACATGCCGGGAGATTTTATTCCCCATGTGCGGATGATGGAGACAGGATATCATAATCCCAGTCTTGCCAATCTGTTCGGCCTGCCCTATGTGGTAATCCGCAGGCCGAAGCCCGTGGATACCACCACATTGAATTACAACTGGCAGATCTGGGAGACTAATGCATTTTCCATTTATACCAATGCAACTGATCAGATTGATGAGGAATCTGCCAGTCAGGCTGTGACTGCGGTACTGCGTTTTCTGGCCAGAATGGGACTGATCCGCTATAACTGCCACGGAGGCTATATTGCCAGTGTGTTGTATGAACAGGAACTGGAGGTCATCCGCAGCGAGGCAGCAGGAATTTACCGGCCTTTGAAGAAGCCTGGTGATTCGGTTCATTTCGGGGAAAAGATCGCAGAGATCATTCATCCTTTTGAAGGTACAGTGGAAGGAGAGATACTGGCTTCCACGGATGGCGTTGTATTTTTCTCCCACGTGAAGCCTCTGGTCATGGAGAATGAAGTCGTTTACAAGCTGATCCGGAGAATTCATATATAAAATCCTTTCGTATGATGCAGGCTCCTCCCACTGCCTTTAGGCGTTGGAAGGAGCCTTGTAAATTTGTAGCCATCAACCTTGGCTTACAATATATTTTTGTCAAAGGTAATGTGTTGTTTCCTGCTTTTAACTGTCCGTCCGGCAAAGAATCCGGACCGGTAGATGTTTTCAGGATGTTATATTTGTATCAGGAGGGAAAGATAATGGAACAGAAGGAATTTTTGGAAAAAGTGCACGGGCTGCTCACTCTGGCAGACAGCCGCGGCGGAACAATCACCCAGGAGATGATGGAAGAACCTTTTGCACAGGAGAATCTGGATGCAGATCAGATTCTTTCGCTACGCAGTTACCTTAAAGCCAACGGTGTGACAATTGCAGCATCGGAGGAAGAAGAAAAAGCTTCCGGCAAAGCGGTAAAGATGACGGCTGCCCGCAATGTGGGCAGGATGGAAAACCGGGAAAAGAAAATTTATCAGTCCTATCTGGAGGAACTGAAGCTGGTGAAAGAATACGGACCGGAGGAAGAGCTGCTGCTGTTTGAGCAAAAAGCAGCCGGAGACAGCAATGCCAGACAAAGGCTGGTGGAAGGAAACCTGAAAAGAGTTGTGGAGCTGGCAGGAGGCTTTGCGGGCCGCGGAGTGGCTCTGTCCGATCTTGTGCAGGAGGGCAACATGGAACTGCTGCTTCTGGTGGATGAGCACAGCGGGGCCGGTTTTCAGGAGCAGCTGGAGATTCGTATTTCCAGGGCCATGGAACTGCTGATCGAGGATCATGCAGGAAATGATTCTTTCAAAAACCGTATGGCGGATATGGCTAATAAACTGATGGATGCATCAGAGGAATATGCAGATGACATGGGAGAACAGCCGACCATTGAAGAACTGGCAAAGATGCTTCACGTGCGCCCGGATGAAGTGGAAGCGGTTATGAAGATGTCCATGAACGCCATGACCATGGACGAAACAGGTCTCGGCGGTGAATGATGGAGGACGGCTGTATGAATCTGCCTGAAGCATTTTTGAATCGTATGAAGCAGAGTCTGGGAACAGACTATGATGATTTTCTGGAAAGCTATAATAATAACCGGTATCAGGGGCTGCGTGTCAATGAACTGAAAATTTCCAGAGAAAATTTTCTGAGACTTTCGAATTTTACACTGGAGCCGGTGCCCTGGTGTCATGATGGATTTTATTACCGTGAGGAGGAACGTCCCGGGCGCCATGTGTGGCATGAAGCAGGGATGTACTATATTCAGGAACCCAGTGCCATGTCGGCAGCGGAGCTTCTGCAGGCCGGACCCGGAGAGCGGGTGCTGGATCTGTGCGCCGCTCCCGGCGGGAAATCAACCCAGCTGGCTTCAGATATGAAAGGAGAAGGACTTCTGGTGGTGAATGAAATTCATCCTGCCCGGGCGAAAATTCTTTCTCAGAATATGGAACGGATGGGTGTGCGCAATGCACTGGTTCTGAATGAAACACCCGCCCGTCTGGCAGAACGTTTTACCGGTTTTTTTGACAGGATTCTCTGTGATGCACCCTGTTCCGGCGAAGGAATGTTTCGGAAGGATGAAAATGCAGTTTCCGAATGGAGCCCGGAACATGTGGTCATGTGTGCGGATCGCCAGCTTTCCATTTTGCTGGAAGCGGAAAAGATGCTGAAACCGGGCGGGCGTCTGGTATATTCCACCTGCACTTTTGCTCAGGAGGAAAATGAAGGCGTTATCGAACGTTTTCTGGAAATTTGTCCTTGGATGGAAACAGATCCGTCTGTGGAATGTCCTTTTTTCACACCGGGAAAACTGCCGGGAACATGGAGACTCTGGCCGCACCGGCTCCATGGGGAAGGACACGGTGTGGCTGTACTGAAAAAAGGCGGAGAGTTTATCAGCAGTACAGATAAGTCAGAGGAAAGCAGCCTCCGGGTGAGAAAAACTGCAGGAACAGGTAAAAACTCCGGTGAGAAGACCATTGCCTGGGATGATCGGAAAAAACTGAAGGAATTTCATGCTTGGGAAGAGGAAACACTCACAGAACCTGTCCGGGGAGAATACATTTTTTTCGGAGATCAGCTTTACCGTATACCGGAATTCTGTCCGCCTCTGAAGGGTCTGAAGGTTCTTCGCCCGGGACTTCAGATGGGGGAGCAGAGGGGGAAGATCTTCAAACCTGCCCATGCACTGGCCATGGCACTTCGACCGGAAGAAGTCAGACAGACAGTAAATGGAAGCCATGAGGAGATTTACCGCTATCTTCATGGAGAGACGCTGGATTGCGGAAATGAAAAGGGCTGGACTCTGGTCTGTGTGGATGGAATCTCCGCAGGCTGGGGGAAAGCAGGGAACCGGATGATAAAAAATCATTATCCCAGAGGACTCAGAATCAACTGGTAGCAGAATCGGCAGACAGGCGGAAAATTATTTGTTTTTTTTGGAAAAACATGTTATAATGAAACATTCCATGAAATGGCAGGCGGTTCCCGGAGAATTGCCTGATGCAGAAGACCGGACAGACGGTGTATGCGGATTGA
This sequence comes from Lachnospiraceae bacterium, assembly GCA_034086685.1. Classification (GTDB taxonomy): domain Bacteria; phylum Bacillota; class Clostridia; order Lachnospirales; family Lachnospiraceae; genus TWA4. Next base: position 47,829 of record JAXDZY010000094.1, on the reverse strand, counting down.
ATCACCTGCTGCCGGGTCAGGAAAGATCATATATTACGAGGAGAAAATTGATGGAAAAGTTGAATGCCGTTTTATCAGGCGAGCTTATGAAAGCTTTCGAAAGCGCTGGATATGATGCTTCTTATGGAAAGGTGACTGTATCCAATCGTCCTGATTTATGTGAATATCAGTGTAATGGTGCCATGGCAGCTGCCAAGGCTTATCATAAAGCGCCTTTTATGATTGCAGACGATGTGGTCGCTGCTCTTGGGGACAGCAGGATCTTTTCGGATGTACAGATGGTGAAACCCGGTTTTATCAATCTGAAACTGAGAGAGGATTTCGTTGCTTCCTATCTGAATGAAGAAGCAGAGGATGCAAAGCTCGGCTGTGCAGATCTGGGAGAGGGACGTAAGGTGATTATTGACTACGGCGGCCCCAATGTGGCCAAACCACTTCATGTGGGACATCTTCGTTCAGCCATTATCGGTGAGAGTCTGAAACGCATCGGACGTTATGTGGGTTATGATGTGGCCGGTGACGTACATCTGGGTGACTGGGGACTGCAGATGGGTCTGATCATTGCAGAACTGAAGCACCGCAGACCGGAGCTGGTATATTTTGATGACAGCTATACCGGGGAGTATCCTGAGGAAGCACCTTTTACCATCGGAGAACTGGAAGAAATCTATCCGGCTGCCAGCAGCAAATCCAAGGTTGACGAAGAATTTGCCAGAGAAGCACATGATGCAACAGCCATGCTGCAGCAGGGAAAGCCCGGATACCGGGCCATCTGGAATCATATTCTCCATGTTTCCGTGGCCGATCTGAAGAAAAACTATGAGTTTCTGAATGTCACATTTGATCTGTGGAAGAAGGAAAGTGATGCACAGCCCTATATTCCGGATATGATTCAGATGATGAAGGATAAAGGATTTGCCCATGAAAGCAATGGTGCGCTGGTTGTGGATGTGAAGGAAGATACGGATACCAAGGAGGTTCCTCCCTGCATTATTGTAAAATCTGATGGTGCAACGCTGTATTCCACAACGGATCTGGCAACTCTTGTTGAGCGTGAAAAGCTGTTCGCTCCCGATTATGTCCTTTATGTGGTGGATAAGCGCCAGGAGATGCATTTCAGGCAGGTCTTCCGCACAGCCAGAAAGACAGGCATCGTAAGACCGGAAACAAAACTGGGATTTCTGGGATTCGGTACCATGAATGGTAAGGATGGCAAGCCTTTCAAGACAAGAGACGGCGGTGTTATGCGTCTGGAAGTGCTGATCCGCGAGATTACGGAAGCGGTTTATGAGAAGATCAGGGAAAATCGTACGGTTTCCCAGGAAGAAGCCATGGATACGGCAAGAGTAGTTGCTCTTTCTGCAATTAAATACGGTGATCTGTCCAACCAGGCATCCAAAGACTATGTTTTTGATGTGGATCGTTTCACATCTTTTGAGGGAGATACCGGTCCGTATATTCTGTATACGATCGTGCGTATTAAATCCATTATTCATAAATATGAGGACAGCGCAGATGCAAAGGAAGTTTCCGCAGCAGGTGTGTGCGCGGCACGCAGTGCCGGTGAAAAGGCCCTTCAGCTTCTTCTGACCAGATTCAGTGATACAGTGGAAGCTGCTTTTACGGAAACGGCGCCTCACAAACTGTGTGCATATATTTATGATGTATCCAATGCGTTTAACAAATTTTATCATGAAACCAGAATTCTGGCAGAGGAGGATGAAGCAGTGAAAGCCGGCTATATCAGCCTGCTGGCATTGACCAGAAAGGTGCTGGAGACATGCATCGATCTGCTGGGATTTGAAGCGCCTGAGAGAATGTAGGAGTTGTCATTCATGACCATTACCCGCAGTATGATACAGGCACTGGCGGGCAGCCGCCGTGCCTTTGAAGAGGGAAACCATATCTGTCAGATGGGGCAGGTGAAGCTGAAACCTGAAAAAAGCTTCTGGAAGGATGAAATCAGAGTTCTGGCACTTGCGCACAATGACCATGAAACAGAAAAACAGGTCAATTTAACCATAAGCGGCGGGAGGATTACGTCTTCCCGCTGCAGCTGTATGCATCCGGATTCTCAGAAGGGACACCTCTGTTCGCATGCAGTGGCAGCAGCCCTTGCATGGCTGGAGCTGACGGAAAACCAGAATGCAGAATCTACGGATTTTGTGCGTCCCATGATTGACCAGTATGGTCAGATCCGCCAGAAAGAGGTTCTTGCCGAATATATCGGGGATACAAAAACAGAAGAAGAGCTGGTCCATGTCATGCCGGTGCTTGCCCTGCGCAGTATCGCCCGGAATGTCCCCATCAGTTATCTGGATGGACAGCAGGATGGATGTTTTGCCCTGAGTCTGAAAATCGGCAGCAGCAAGTATTATAAAGTAAGAGATATTTCTGCACTGCTGGGAGCATTTCGTACGGGTGGGAGACATCTGTATGGAAAGTTTCTGGATTTTTATCATGTACCGGAAGCCTTTGATCAGGAAAGCGTAAAGCTGCTGGAGACGCTTCTGGCGATTCATGACCGGATCAGGGATAATGACGGAGATCGTAATCTTCGCAGGAATTCTTCCATGTACAGCCGTGACAGCAGTGCCCTGCTGGTGGGGCAGGAGGATATGGATCAGCTGTTTCAGGCATTTTCGGATCCGCTGATTGAGTCGGAGGAAAGCCTTTCTGCAGCCGGTTATCTGAAAATTGTCCGTAAGAATCCCAGGCTTCAGCTTCTGCTGCGTTATCGGAACAGTCTGCGCCCCGGTCTGGGCATCAATCTGATTCTGCGTCATAAGCTGGCTGTATTTGCGGGGAACCGATATCTGTACATTGTGGAAAATGATAACCTGTATATTGCGGACAGGGATTACAGCAGGCATATGAAGCCGTTTCTTCTGGGAATGTTCCAAAACAGTGAAGAACAGCCGGCCAGTGTCCGCATCAGTGATCAGGATATGCCCGGTTTTTGTGTAGATGTTCTTCCGGTGCTGCGAAATTATGCGGAAGTGGACTGCGGGGAGATCAGGATCGATGATTATCAGTCCCGCACTCTGCAGACGGAATTTTTCTTTGATCTCAGGGGAGAACTGGAAATTACACTGAAGATCATTCACCGGTACGGGAAGATTGCGTTTAATCCTGTAAACGGAGAAAATCCGGCTGTGACCTGGCGGGATCGGGCCAGGGAAAAAAAGGTAGCTCTGACCGCTTCCAGATATTTTGAAAGGCGTTATCAGGAAGAAGGGCTGCTGACCACGTTTGAAGATGAGCAGGCGGCACTGCGTATGGCTGCAGGCGGATTTGCGGATTTTGTTTCGCTGGGAAAAGTTCATCTGTCGGATGCGCTGCTGCAGCTGAAGATTCGTCAGCCATCGCACCTGCAGTTTCATGTGCAGTCGTTTTCCCATTGGCTGGAACTTTCCATTGATATGGATGGAATCGATCAGAAGGAACTGATGCAGATTCTGAATCATTATGAGGAGAAGAGAAGTTATTATCAGCTGAAAGATGGCAGTTATGTTCTGTTCCGGAATCAGGAGCTGGATATTCTTCCGGAGCTTATGGAGGGTCTGCAGCTTTCGGCTAAAGAGATTACGGGTACCGTTTGCAGTATTTCGGAAAGCAGAGCCCTGTATCTGAAAAAACTGTTTGAAGCCTATCATACCCCGTACAGTCATGATGATTACTTTGACCGGCTTACGGATTGCCTTGAGAACAGAAACCGGCAGCCTGAACCGGTTCCGGCAGGTTTTGACAAGATACTCAGGGATTATCAGGTAAAAGGTTATCAGTGGCTTTTTATGCTGGATCATATGGGATTCGGCGGCATTCTGGCAGATGACATGGGACTGGGAAAAACCGTACAGATGATTGCTCTGTTTCAGCGGATCTATGAGGATTCCACAGAGAAGCGTCCTTCACTGATCATATGTCCATCTTCTCTTATTTATAACTGGGAGCATGAAATTGTCCGGTTTGCCCCCGGCCTTTCCACTGCCGTGATTGCCGGCAGCGGGAGAGAGAGGAAAAATTTACTGAAAGAAAAACCGAAGGCTTTGCTGTGGATTACTTCTTATGATCTTCTGCGCAGGGATGTGGATCTGTATGCAGAATATGAATTTCGCCTTCAGGTGCTGGATGAGGCTCAGTATATCAAAAATCAGGGTACGCAGAATGCCCGTGCGGTGAAAAAAATTCATGCAGTCCGGCGATTTGCCCTGACCGGGACGCCGGTGGAAAACCGTCTTGGGGAGCTGTGGAGTATTTTTGATTATCTGATGCCGGGATTCCTCTATACCTATAACCGTTTTCACAGTATTTTTGAGATACCGCTGGTAAAGGATCAGGATGAACACGTGGTAACAAGGCTTCACAACATGACTTCGCCGTTCATTCTGAGACGCCTGAAGAAAGAAGTACTGACGGAGCTTCCGGATAAATGTGATACGGTTCTTTATCCGGCTCTTGAGGGTGAACAGAAAAAGCTGTATACAGCCTGTGCGCTGCAGCTGAAACGGGAGCTGGAGCATGAGACAGATGATTCCTTCCGGAAAAAACGGACCATGATTCTTTCAAGTCTGACCAGACTGAGGGAGCTTTGCTGTGCTCCGTCGCTGGTTTATGAGAATTTTACCGCTTCCAATGCAAAAATGGAAGCGTTGATGGAACTGGTTCATTCCTGTCTGGACGGCGGTCACAGGATCCTGATTTTCTCCCAGTTTGCGCGGATGCTGAATCTGATTGAAAAACGACTGGATGAGGAGGCGATTCCCTGCTTTACTCTGACCGGTCAGACCGGGAAAAGAGAACGTCAGCAGCTGGTAGAACGATTTGGAGAAGGAGAGGTTCCCGTTTTCCTGATTTCTCTGAAAGCAGGAGGAACAGGGTTGAACCTGACGCAGGCAGATACAGTCATTCACTATGATCCCTGGTGGAATGTGGCAGCCGAGAATCAGGCCACAGACCGGGCACACCGCATCGGGCAGACCAGAGAAGTTAATGTCTATCGACTCATAGCTGCAGGTACCATTGAGGAGAATATCCTGAAGCTGCAGGAAGCCAAACAGAATCTGGTGGATCAGGTCCTTTCCGGAAATCATGTAAGTCTGGCGGAGCTGACCAGAGAAGAACTGATGGAACTGCTGTAAAGATATAAAATGGGTTGTCATACATCTTTCTATTTTTAACTTTAAAGCATTAAACTACTTGACGCGGTATGGCAACTTTATTATAATATCATTGATGAATTTACAGAGCCCATCGTCGTGCCAGACACGTTCTGATGCAATTGCGGTTCTGAGAGGGAATGAGGAAAAGACATGAGTTTTAATTTTATTGAAAAGCTTCCGATTCCCATGGTAACAAAAGAACGTTATCCCATGGGACCGGAGCTGGTTAAGATCAAGGAAGAAAAGGATGCAGAAATCAGAAAGATTTTTACAGGAGAGAATGATAAGTTTCTGCTGGTGATTGGTCCCTGTTCTGCTGATAATGAGGAAGCGGTTCTGGATTACTGTACACGACTTGCAAAGGTTCAGGAAAAGGTGAAAGACCGGATTATTATTGTTCCCAGGGTTTATACCAGTAAGCCCCGTACCACCGGTCTTGGATATAAAGGAATTCTGCATCAGCCTGATCCGGAGAAAAAGCCGGATCTTTATAATGGAGTTCTGGCAGTACGTCAGCTTCACATGGATGTCATCAAGCAGACCGGTTTTACCACGGCAGATGAGATTCTCTATCCGGAGAATTACCGTTATATGCAGGATATTTTATCCTATGCGGCAATCGGTGCCCGTTCCGTGGAGAATCAGCAGCACCGTCTTGTTGCCAGTGGTATGACCATTCCTGCAGGTATGAAGAATCCCACCAGCGGTGATCTGTCTGTTATGATGAATTCAGTAATTGCAGGCCAGTCATCCCATGATTTTATTTTCCGCGGATGGGCGGTGAATACCACAGGCAATGACCTGACCCATACGATTTTAAGAGGATATACGGATAATCACGGAACCAATCATTCCAATTATCATTATGAAGATCTGCAGCATGTATGCCAGCTGTATGGTGAAAAGAATCTTCAGAATCCTGCCTGTATCGTGGATACGAATCATGCAAACTCCGGCAAAAAGTTCAAAGAACAGATCCGTATTGCAAGAGAAGTGCTCAACAGCCGCAGATACTCTTCAGATGTACATAATCTGGTGAAGGGTTTCATGATTGAAAGCTATATTGAAGAAGGCTGTCAGAAGATCGGGGAGGGCGTTTACGGACGTTCTATTACAGATCCCTGTCTCGGATGGGAGGACAGCGAGAGTCTGATTTACGAAATTGCGGAAAACTGCTGATAAATACAGGTCTGAATGATAATACTCCGGTTTATGGATATCCGGAAAGTAAAAAAGAGAGCGCCGGCCGGGCGTTTTATAAACCCGGCTCCGGCGTTTTTCGCGTTTCAGATGATCATTTTACAAACACATACTTTTTCAGTCTTTTCATGGCTTCCTGCACCCGGATGAAGGGAACCGCAAAATTCATCCGTATGGAGCAGGAACCGTGAAAAGGACGTCCATCCTGCCAGGTTACCCCCACATCCCAGCCGGCTTTCAGCACTTCATCAATTGTTTTCCCATGTTCCCGACACCATTCGGTACAGTCCAGAAACAGCATATAGGTTCCCTGAGGTCTTGAAAAATGAACCTGAGGGAAATTTGCTTCCATATAATCACAGCCATAGTTGATATTGCCGCTCAACACCTCACAAAGCTCATCCACCCACTCCTGTCCCTCCTGTTTGTAGGCACCGATCAGGGCGTGCATGCTCAGCACATTCATGGAATTGTAGTGGCATTTACTGCTTTGGGCAGTTACCCGGTCACGCAGGCAGGGATTATAAATAATATGGTAGGAACCGATCAGGCCTGCCAGATTAAATGTTTTACTGGGTGCGTACAGTGCGATGGTACGGTTTCTGGCATCCTCGCTGACAGACTGAGTGGGAATATGCCGGTTTCCATTCAGAAGAATATCGGACCAGATTTCATCAGCAATGACAATGCAGTCATTATTTCTGTACACTTCCATGGCTTTTTCCAGTTCTTCCCGTTCCCAGACTCTGCCGCAGGGATTGTGGGGGCTGCAGAAAACTGCAAGATGAATATGATTGATCTTCAGTTTTTGATCCATATCTTCATAATCCATACGCCAGATTCCCTGCTCATCCTGTTTCAGAGGGCTTAAGATGATTTTCCGCCCTCCGTTTTCCAGACTTCCGGTAAATCCGATATAGGTAGGGCTGTGCAGCAGGACCGGGTCACCGGGTGAGGAAAATGCCTCCACGGCAGACATGACGCCTCCCAGAACACCATTTTCGTAACCGATGGCTTCTTTTGTAAGTCCTTTTACACCGTTGCGGGTCTCATGCCAGTTGATGATGGACTGATAGTATTCATCACTGGTGCGGAAATATCCATATGCGGGATGGGATGCCCGTTCCATAATGGCCTGAGGGATGGTGGGTACGGTGGGAAAATTCATGTCGGCTACCCACATGGGGATGGAATCAAAGCCTTCTTTGGGAAGAGCAGGAGCGAAGCCTGAGCCGTCACCCAGACTGTCCACAGCCATGGCATCTTTCCCGTGCCGGTCCATGATACTGGTAAAGTCATACTTCATTTGTAAAAACCTCTTTTCAAAAAATTAGTACGTAGTATTATCATATAGGAAATGGAAGGAAAATGGAATCCTGCAGAATGATTTTCTGAAAATTTTTCAGGATCCGGGAAAATATATTTCAGGAAGAAAAAATATATGATTACAGCCAATGAACCGGCAGATGTAAATTGTTTAAAAAATGCAAAGAAAACTTGACATTTTCTGCAGTATGCGTATAATGGAAATATCAAGAAAACTTGGCAAAAAGACAAATAAACTTGCTTGATGTACTTACAGGATATTTGCTGAGAAATTCTGTTGGTAATCAGTAGTAAAGCGAGGTGCAGATGAGTATGGACAACGATTTGGTACTGAAAAACAGACTGAAGGTTGCAAGGGCAGAGAAAGAGCTGTCTCAGGGAGAACTGGCGAAACTGGTGGGCGTTTCCAGACAGACCATCAGCTCCATCGAGAACGGGCAGTTTAATCCCACAGCGAGACTGGCGCTGCTTTTGTGCATGGCTCTGGATAAAAAGTTCGAAGATTTATTTTATTTTGATAATTGAACGTACAGGGAGGTAACATAATATGAAAAACAAGTCAAAATTAAACAAGATCAAAACTCAGAAAGCAGCAAAGCCTGCTGTTCCTGCGGAATGGCTTTATATGACAGACCGGGAAATCACGGTTCGCGATATTGCCGCAGCTTTTGAATCAGAGGAAAAAGTGGAAATCTGGGAGGAGGCCGGTGTGGCAGAAGTGATTTTAAATGAGAAGGCTTCCATGGATATGGAGATCACGGAAACGGATCTGGGGGATGAGGAGAGCAATCGTTTTCTTCAGGAAAATCAGGTAAAAACCCTGTTTCTGGTAACGATTCCGCCGCTGGAATTTGAAGCTGCAAAAGGATGCATGGAGATCATTACTGCTGTAAACGGAGGATTTTTCTGCGGAGATACAGAAGATTTTACCCCGGTGGTGAAGTAAAGGAGGAACGATTATGGCAAGGAATACAGGTGCCTGTCTTATATGCGGGGAACCGCTTATGTATTTTGAAACAGAGAGGAAGATGGAGTGTTCCATCTGTCATCATAAATTTATGAGCAGGGCAAGCTGCATTCATCATCACTATGTCTGTGATTCCTGCCACAGTAAAAAGGGGCTGGAAGAGGTCATGCAGGTCTGTCTGGAGACAGATTCGACAAATCCCATAAAGATCATGCAGCAGCTGATGGAATATCCTTATATTTATATGCACGGACCGGAGCATCATGTAATGGTAGGAGCGGCCCTGCTGGCTGCATATCACAATTCAGGCGGTGAAATCAATCTGAAGGAAGCGTTGAAAGAGATGTTTGCCAGAGGGCGTAAAGTGCCCGGCGGGGTCTGCGGATTCTGGGGAAGCTGCGGCGCTGCCATCAGTACCGGGATGTTTGTAAGCATCATTACCCAGTCTACCCCATTAAGCGGGAAATCCTGGGGGCAGTCAAACTGTATGACAGCAGCGGCACTGAATCGGATCGGAAGTCTGGGTGGTCCCCGCTGCTGTAAGCGCAACAGCTTTTCAGCAGTACTGGAGGCAGTTCCTTTCGTGAAAGAGATTACAGGTGTGGAGATGGAACTGCCGGAAAAGGTGGTTTGTACCTTTTCAAAGGAAAATAAGCAGTGTATCGGGAAGAAATGCCCCTACCATGCAAGAAGTGCGGAGCGCTGAGAAAGGTATTAAAATTGCATTAAGATATTGATAAAAAACTGATAATTTGTTTTTTGCCTGCTACATTGTTTTACAGAGAAAATATAGCAGAGAGAATCAAAGGAGCTAAAAATGAGTCTTGTTGTAAAAAATCTGTCAAAAAAGTACGGGGAGAAAACGGCCCTAGAGAATCTGAATTTTGAAATGGCCGGTCCCGGCGTATATGCACTGCTGGGAACCAATGGAGCAGGGAAAACCACGGCAATCCGTATGATGCTCAATATGCTGTCCAGGGACAGCGGGGAAGTATTGTGGAATGGAGAGCCGCTGGATACAGCTACCTGCAATGTGGGTTATCTGGCAGAGGAGAGAGGATTATATCCCAAATATACGCTGATGGATCAGCTGATTTATTTTGCCGGTCTCAGAGGAGTATCAGGAGAAGAAGCCAGAAAGCGGATCAGGTACTGGGCAAAACGGCTGGAAGTGGAGGAATACCTTTATCCCGGAAAAGCAGTTTCGGGAATCACGAATCTGGATGAGACAGCAGATGGGATGACAGATGGAATATCGGGCAGGACTGCGGAAACCGGGGCCGGACAGAAAGCTGCACGGAAAAAGCCGGTTCGCAGGCGTAAAAAAGCTCAGAAGCCTTTACGGGCGGATCAGCTGTCCAAAGGAAATCAGCAGAAGATTCAGTTTATGATGGCACTAGTGTCCGATCCGGAACTGATCATTCTGGATGAACCCATGTCAGGTCTTGATCCGGTAAATACAGACCTGTTCCGTTCCATCATTCACGAGGAAATTGAAAAAGGCAAATATCTGATCATGTCCAGTCATCAGATGGCGACTGTGGAAGAATTCTGTACGGATATTATTATTCTGAATCGCAGCAGGACGATCCTGCAAGGCAATCTTAACGAAATTAAGAAAAGCTTTGGACGGATTCATCTTTCTCTTAAAGTGGAACAGAATATCGAATCCTATATTGAGCAGGCCGGTGTGGGGCTGCTTTCGGAAAAGGAATTTGAATATGAATTAAAAGTTTCAGGGGAAGAACAGGCCAATCAGCTGCTGGGAATGCTGATTGCAGATAAGATTCCGGTGATCCGTTTTGATTTACGTGAACCGTCTCTCCATGAGATATTTGTAAAGAAGGTCGGTGAAGCCAATGAAGCTTAGAAAAGAGGAATTTAAGGGAACGGGGCAGGTTTACCGTTTTACGCTGGTGCAGCTTCTGAAAAGCCGTACGAATCTGGTGTCCGCGATTATTATGATTTTGTTTGCTCTTTTCAGTATCCCGGTTATGACCTTTATCAATGGAGATTCGGAAGATGATATCAGTTCTTTGCATACTGTTTATTATCTGAATGAGACTTCCTGCCCCGTAGATTTTGGTACGCTGGGGGAAACAGATCCCCGTTTCAGGGAAGTTTCGCCGGAACAGGTACCGTTTGCACCGGAGAACTGGCAGCAGCAGCTTGTCGAAAATGAGGCTTTTGTACATATTTTTTCTGATGAAGAAACAGGGGGTTTTTCTGCCCGTATATTTTGTCCGGCAGGCGGCGATGAAGAGGAAGCAGAGATGCTTTCGGAAGCGGTTTTTGAGCTTATCCAGGCCGGACGTTATCAGAGTTTTGGAGTCAGTGAGGAACAGATCAGCCAGTTAAGCAGCAGTTACACAACTGATGTGAATACAGTGGAAAACTATCAGGAAGCAGAAGCAATCAGTGCAGATACTTCCTTTGCCGTTCAGTATATTTATGCCATACTGGTGCTGATTCTCTGCACCTTTTCAACCACCTTTATTGTTCGGGCAATTATTGAAGAAAAGGCATCCAGACTGGTGGAAACACTGCTGATCAGCGTACGTCCGCTGGCTATGATCCTTGGGAAAATTCTGGCTGTAATGACCTATGTGTTCGGCCTGGTCCTGCTGATGATCGTGGGGGCAGTTATTTCCTGGCGGATAACAGGCATCTTTATGGATGGCAGTGTGGTAAAGGATATGATCTCCGGTATGGGACTGACATCGGACATGCTGCGTTTTGGTCCTTTTACTGTGGCAGTTGTGCTGATTTCACTGATTCTCGGTTATTTTACATTTTCCATTATCGGAGGAATTGCGGGGACCAGCTGTTCTTCCATGGAGGATGTGGAATCTGCCAATATGAGTGTTCTCATATTTATACTGGGCGGCTATATGGTATCCTGCTTTACTGCGGCATTTGGAGGTATGGTGGGTCTGGTTACATCCCTTATCCCGATTGTATCCATATTCTGTGCACCGGTGCAGTATGTGCTTGGTAATATCAGTATGCCTGTGCTGTGTCTTGCCTGGCTGGTACAGCTGATTCTGCTTATTTTTCTTGCCAGGTTCTGCGCGGCAGTTTATGGTGATCTGATCATGTACCGCGGAAGCAGATTGAAATTCAGGAATCTGATAACCATGGCAAGAGGAAAGAAGAGGGGAGGTGCTGTGAGATGAAACAGGAATTCAAAGGTTTTCTGAAAATTTTTTCATTTACCTTCCGTCAGCATGTAAAAAGCAGGGGATTTCTGATGTCGGGAATCGTGATCGGATTACTCTGTCTGATCCTGCCTGTGGCAATTATGACTTTCACCGGACGTCCTGAGGATAATGAAGGTGATAATGAACCGGACATTGTACAGGGAGAATTTCCAGAGGAAGAGGAATCGGAAGTTTCGGTTAATAATGTGAAGATTCACAGTATTTATGTAGTTGATGAGATTGAAACGTATGAGAAAGAGAGTGAAGTTTCTGCCTGGTATTCCACATTGAATGAGGTGGGGGATTCACGGTTTTCTGATCTTACCTACGAAGCTTTTCCTGATGTAAATTCTGCTGCCAAAGCTGCCGAAGGCAGTGATGACATTCTTCTGCTGGTGGTCGAAATGGGAGCTTACGGACAGGAGCTTTCCGTGCTGCTGCCGGAGGATTCCGGCCTGACAGAAGATGATGCCTGTGAGTATGAAATCTTTCTGATGGAGTATTATACAGCGGTTCAGGTGGAGAAAGCCGGTCTCAACGCTGATGTGCTGGCAGAACTGAGCCGGCCGGTGGATCTGCAGGTAATAGCCGATGCTGAAACAGAAGAGCCCGGCATTTGGGATGATTCAGAAGGTTTTGCTGATGAGGAAAGTATGGAAGATGTATCCATGATGATGCTGAAAGATGTTTTGTCCATGATTCTTCCCTACGTGACCATTATGGTTCTTTATTTCATGGTTCTTGCCTATGGCCAGGGTGTTGCCAACAGTGTTATCATGGAGAAAACTTCTAAACTGATGGATACTTTTCTGGTAACGGTGAAACCCGGTGCCATGATCATGGGAAAAGTACTTGCCATTGCCGCAAGCGGCCTGCTGCAGCTTTTTGCGTGGGCAATCTGTCTGGCAGGCAGCTTTGCAGCCGGAACCATGATTGTAAAAACCATAAATCCGGAAACGGATATGCTTCTGATCCGGCTTTTCGAGACATTTGGTAAGCTGTCCGGGGGTCTGTTTTCGTTCACAGGAATTCTGTTTACCATTCTCATTCTGATCAGCGGATTCCTGCTGTACTGCGCTCTGGCGGCTGTAGGCGGTGCCATTGCCAGCAAACCCGAAGATTTGTCAACCACAAATATTCTGTTTACCATGGCACTGGTCATCAGTTTTCTTCTGGCCCTCTCCGGCGGTGCGCTGCAGGGAGAACTGGCCTCCACCAGCTGGATGCTGTACATGCCGTTTACGGCACTCCTGGTGGCACCCGGCATGGCACTTCTGGGAGAAATAAGCATCGTGCAATGTCTGATCTCGCTGGCCATTATATTGCTTTCAGCACTGATCGTAATCCGGGCAGCCGGACACATCTACAAAATGCTCATTTTCTACAAAGGAGACACGCTTTCCGTACAGAAGGTATTGAAAATGCTTGCAGGCAAGGAAAAATCATAAAAGTTCTGGTTTCCCGGCCGGCTTCCTCCGGTTCTATCTTTTATTGGAAGCCCGCCAGATTTTCTGCTTTTCTGCTTCTTTTATAAGTTCATCCCGGAAATCGGGATGAGCGATGGAAATCAGTTTTTCAGCTCTCTCCCAGGAGGTGGCGCCTTCCAGATTGACAGCGCCGTACTCGGTCACTATATAATAGACCTGGCTTCTGGGAGAAGTGATGATTTCCCCCTGAAAATGCGGAAGAATACATGAGTGGAGAACGCCGTTTTTATCGCGGAAGGTGGAGTTGACGCAGATAAAGGATTTCCCCCCTCTGGAGATGGAAGCACCCTCCAGAAAATCCAGCTGTCCGCCGGTTCCGCTGATTTGACGTGTTCCCACACTTTCCGCGCTGACCTGGCCGTAAAGATCCACACTGATACAGCTGTTGATGGAAATCATATTATCAATCATCCCGATGACATCCGGCCGGTTTACATATTCCAGTGGATAGGCCATGACAGTGGGATTGTCATCCAGCCAGTCGTAAAGTTCCGGGGAGCCGATGGCAAATCCCATAACACTTTTTCCGGGGTTGATATTTTTCATACGGTTAGTCAGCTTGCCTTGCAGGAAAAGTTCCAGATAGGCATCGGAACACAGCTCTGTATGCATGCCCAGATCCTTCAGATCGGAATCAGCCAGAAGCGTGCCCACAGCATTGGGCATTCCGCCCACACCGATCTGGATAGTTGAGCCATCTTTTATAAAAGGAAGAATATGTTCTGCAATGAGAATTTCTTCTTCTGTCAGGATATGTTCCGGCATCTTCTGAAAAGGTTCATGCTCTCCTTCCACCACATAATCAACTTCTGAAATATGTATGCAGTCGTCATAGCCTCCTCTGATTTTGGGAAGCTGTTCATTGATTTCCAGAATGACGATGCGGGCTTTTCGAAGAATCTCCGCAGATGTTCCCGTATTAATGGAAAAATTAAAATATCCGTGTTTATCCATGGGAGGGACTGCAATCATGGCCACATCCACATCAATGAAGAAGTGATAATAGGCAGTCAGGTTATGAAAAACCATGGGTATAAAGTAGCACTGTCCTTTATCGCATAATTTGCGCTCGTAAGGAGAGCAGTGCCAGGTATTGTAGGTAAAATGCTCCTGATGCGGGTCACATTCCACCACTTCAATGGGGCCGCTTATCATATTTCCCCGGATCTTCACATCGGTCAGTTCATCCTTTCTCCGGGCCAGAGCCTGATCCAGCAGAACAGGCTTTGCCGTGGCGGTGGTATAATCCACCCAGTCCCCGCTTTTAATCACACGTACTGCCTCATCAGGGGTACGCAGCTTGCTTCTGTATTCACTGTAATAGTCCATAAATTTACTCCTGTCTGTATCATCTTCTGTATAAATTAATTCCTGTGCAGATCTAATCTGAGTATATCATTATTCTTTACTGTATTCCACTGTATATGGTGAAATCGGGAGAAAAGAATCCTGACTGGTGTGTCAGAAAAAATCCCAGATTTAAACTAAATCGGAAAAAACTTCAAAATCAAGAGAATGGCTGAAAAAATGAGAAAAACAAAGAAAATATTTAAAAACATATTGATTCAGAGCTAAACAGCCTGTTGCAAATAATCACTTGATTTAATAATATATACACAGTTCGTTAGCACTCAAACAGAATGAGTGCTAACAAGATAATGAAAGCAAAGTTCAGGGCTATCAGACCCATTGGTAAGGAGGACATAGAGATGAAATTAGTACCTTTAGGTGATAAGGTTGTTTTAAAACAGAAAGAAGCAGAAGTTACAACAAAGTCCGGTATTATCCTGGCAGGCAGTGCAGCGAAGGAAAAACCTCAGGAAGCTGAAGTTATTGCAGTAGGACCCGGAACCAGTGAAGTTACCATGATGGTAAAACCCGGTGATATGGTTATCTATTCCAAATATGCAGGAACAGAAGTTAAACTGGGAGATGAAGAGTTTATCGTTGTAAAACAGAGCGATATCGTGGCTGTTGTAGAAGAATAATAACATTTCGTATCTGTCCGGAGTCTGTCCGCAGAAGGAAAGCGGCCCGGGGCAGTTACTTCTTATAATATTATTTAATATTATTTATCATTATCATTTGGAGGATGAAAATCATGGCAAAGGAAATCAAATACGGCGCTGAAGCAAGAGCAGCACTGGAATCAGGTGTAAATCAGCTGGCAGATACAGTAAGAGTAACTCTGGGACCGAAAGGAAGAAACGTAGTTCTGGATAAGACATACGGAACTCCCCTGATTACAAACGATGGTGTTACGATCGCCAAGGAAGTTGAACTGGCAGATCCTTTCGAAAACATGGGTGCTCAGCTGGTTAAGGAAGTTGCTACAAAGACCAACGATGTAGCAGGTGATGGTACAACAACAGCTACAGTACTGGCTCAGGCTATGATCAATGCCGGTATGAAGAACCTGGCAGCAGGTGCAAACCCCATCATTTTAAGAAAGGGCATGAAGAAAGCTACCGAATGTGCAGTAGAAGCAATCAAGGATATGTCTCATCCCGTAAGCCATAAGGATCAGATTGCCAAGGTTGCTGCAATTTCAGCAGGTGATGAGGAAGTTGGTGTTATGGTAGCTGATGCTATGGAAAAAGCTACTGCTGACGGCGTTATCACAATTGAAGAATCCAAATCCATGCAGACAGAACTGGAAATCGTTGAAGGTATGCAGTTCGACAGAGGCTATATTTCCGCATATATGTGCACCAACATGGAAAAGATGCAGGCTGAACTGGATGATCCTTTTGTACTGATTACAGATAAGAAGATTTCATCTATTCAGGAAATCCTTCCCTTACTGGAACAGCTGGTACAGAGCGGCAGAAAGCTGCTGATCATCGCTGAAGATGTGGAAGGCGAAGCACTGACCACACTGGTTATGAACAAACTGCGTGGTACTTTCACTGTTGTATGTGTTAAGGCACCCGGCTACGGCGACAGAAGAAAAGAAATGTTAAAGGATATTGCGGTTCTGACAGGCGGTCAGGTAATCAGCGAAGAAGTGGGTCTGGAATTAAAAGATGCTACCATCAGCATGCTGGGACGCTGCAAATCCGTTAAGGTTATGAAGGAAAGCACAATCATTGTAGATGGTGCCGGTGATCCTGAAGCAATCAAGGATCGTCTGAATCAGATCAAGGCTCAGTATGAAGAAACATCTTCCAGCTTTGACAGAGAAAAATTACAGGAAAGAATGGCCAAATTAGCCGGCGGTGTTGCAGTAATCCGTGTGGGTGCTGCCACAGAACCCGAGATGAAAGAAGCAAAACTGCGTATGGAAGATGCTCTGGCAGCTACAAAGGCAGCTGTAGAAGAAGGTATCATCTGCGGCGGCGGCTCTGCATACATTCATGCTTCCAAGAAGGTTGCAGAAATGACAAAGGAACTGTCAGGTGATGAAAAGACAGGTGCTGAAATCGTATTAAAGGCACTGGAAGCTCCTCTGTTCCACATTGCAGCAAATGCAGGTCTGGAAGGTGCTGTTATTATCAATAAAGTTCGTGAAAGCGAAGCAGGCATGGGATTTGATGCTCTGCATGAAGAATATGTAAACATGATCGAAGCAGGTATCGTTGATCCTGCAAAGGTTACAAGAAGTGCCTTACAGAATGCTACATCTGTTGCATCTACTCTGTTAACAACAGAATCTGTTGTTGCAGCAATCAAAGAGCCCGAACCGGCAATGCCTGCCGGCGGAATGGGCGGCGGAATGATGTAATAGAGGGCATCACAGTCGATAATGTAAAGCGGAGGGGCAGATACACAGGGTCTGCCCTGTACGGATAAAAGCCGGACAGCTGTATATGAGATTACTGGAATCATGTGCAGCTGCCCGGCTGTTTTTTGTCTGTTTTTCAGAAGGATTCGTGGTTGCCTGCGTGCGAGATTTGTGATAAGATATCTGCAGACGGAGAAACCGTGTTGGTGCAGACCGGACTATGCTGGGAGGTCTGCCCATTTTGCGTTATGGGATAACGCGTAATACATATCAGGAGTTGGAGGATAATAGGATGGAGAGTCAGTATTATGAACATCTGGTGCATTGCAGAACACCATTTCTTATGCAGTTTTTAAGAGTATTCAGTGTGGTGGGATTCGTTTTGGCAATCCTGTTCTGTTCTGTTTCTTTTCTTCCGGGGCTTGGATGCTGCGCACTGATGGCTGTGCTGTTCTGGTTCAGCAATCAGGAGGCAGGAAAGGAATATGAGTATGTCTATGTGGATGGAGATATTTCCTTTGATGCTGTATACAATAAGTCCAGAAGAAAAACAAAAGGAAGTACTTCCTGGGAAGAGACAAAACTGGTCTGCAGGGCCGGTGCCCCGGAGCTGGAAGGATACCGGCAGAAGAATGCCAGGGTACAGGATTTTACCAGCAGGAGGAAGGAATCACAGGATGTGTATGCTCTGGTAACAGAAGCAGGCGGCAGTCCTGTCATCACCTATTTTGAACCGGCACCGCAGATGCTGGAGATGATGTGGAGAAAATCTCCTTCCAAGGTAAAAAGATGAATAAGTGTTCGGAGTAAAAAGCGATGTATGGAATGTTTTATCAGAAGAAGCATTTCATACATCGTTTTTTGTATTCTGTATGTGAAACAGTTTTCATGCTTTCCTGTTTCCCGGGGTGCAGAAGAGGCAGAATGTAACAGCTTTATGCCTGAATCCGACGAATTTTTTATTTGACAATAGATATGTTTTCTGATAGACTGTAAAACAACTTTAGAGTAGACAACAATTTTTGTTGTTCAATTGCAATATTTTTATGTTTGTGAAAGAGAGGTTTATACTGTGGGAACTATAATCGGTGAGGGCATTACTTTTGACGATGTTTTACTGGTACCTTCTTATTCTGAGGTGATTCCGAATCAGGTGACACTGGAGACTCATCTCACCAAAAAGATCAAACTGAACATCCCCATGATGAGTGCGGGGATGGATACTGTTACGGAGCACCGCATGGCGATTGCCATGGCTCGCCAGGGCGGTATCGGTATTATTCATAAAAACATGTCCATTGAAGCACAGGCTGCTGAAGTTGATAAGGTAAAGCGTTCTGAGTATGGAGTTATTACGGATCCTTTTTATCTTTCTCCTGAACATACTATTGCTGATGCCAATGAGCTGATGGCAAAGTATCGCATTTCCGGCGTGCCGATTACAGAAGGAACAAAACTGGTCGGTATCATTACGAACCGTGATCTCAAATTTGAAACGGATATGAGCAAAAAAATCAAGGAGTCCATGACTTCTGAAGGTCTGGTTACAGCCCGTGAAGGTATTACTCTGGAAGAAGCAAAGAAGATTCTCGGTAAGGCCAGAAAGGAGAAGCTCCCCATCGTAGATGAGAACTTCAACCTGAAAGGTCTGATTACCATTAAAGATATTGAAAAGCAGATCAAGTATCCTTTATCTGCAAAGGATGCTCAGGGTCGTCTTCTGTGCGGAGCTGCAGTAGGCATTACCGCCAATGTTCTGGCCCGCGTGGAAGCACTGGTGAAGGCAAAGGTGGATGTAATCGTTGTGGATTCCGCACATGGTCATTCAAAAAATATTCTCAATGCCGTAAAACAGATCAAGGAAGCATTTCCTGAACTCCAGGTCATTGCAGGTAATGTGGCAACCGGCGATGCGGCAAAGGCTCTGATCGAGGCTGGTGTCGATGCGGTTAAGGTGGGTATCGGACCCGGTTCCATCTGCACGACCCGTGTGGTAGCAGGTATCGGTGTTCCTCAGGTTACTGCCATTATGGACTGCTATAATACGGCGAAAGAATACGGTATTCCCATTATTGCAGACGGCGGCATCAAGTATTCAGGAGATATCACAAAAGCAATTGCGGCTGGAGCCAATGTATGTATGATGGGTTCCATGTTTGCCGGCTGTGACGAAGCACCTGGAGATTTCGAATTATTCCAGGGCAGAAAGTATAAGGTATATCGCGGTATGGGTTCCATTGCGGCCATGGAGAACGGTTCCAAAGACCGTTATTTCCAGGAGGATGCCAAGAAACTGGTTCCCGAAGGTGTTGAAGGCCGTGTGGCATACAAGGGTTCTGTGGAGGATACGGTATTCCAGCTGATCGGTGGTCTGCGATCAGGTATGGGTTACTGTGGTGCTGCTGATATTGAAACTCTGAAAGAGACAGGGAAATTTGTCAAAATTTCTGCAGCTTCCCTGAAGGAAAGTCATCCTCATGATATTCATATTACAAAGGAAGCCCCCAACTACAGTATTGATCATTAAAAGATTCTGCTGATAAATGAAAATTCACTTTGATAGGAGATAGTCGGTCAGATTATCTCCTTTTTGCCCATACAGGGCAATATTGAGAGGGATAAACGGAATATGGGATAGAAAGACGAAAGAGTAAAAAAGGAGCGGTAAGATGGTACGGAATTCAGATAAAATACCTGAAGGGAACAGAAGAAAAAAATCCGGCTCTGCCGGACTTTTGAGGAAGCTTTTTACCTGCCTTGCGGCTTTATGCATCCTTGCATGGATTGTGTCGGGGATTCTGCCGGAGGACGGACAGGGCGGGGGGCAGATCCGGGAAGTTGTGGCTGCACCTCAGGAGGATGAAATGCCGGACTGGATCACGCAGAAGTTTCTGCCGGTGAATGAATATTCCAGACCGGGGACAAGGCTTGAGCAGGTTAATGGAATAGTGGTTCATTATGTGGCCAATCCGGGGAGTACCGGCTGGGATAACTGGCATTATTTTGAAGGGCTGTCGGAGTCTCATGAGAGGAAAGCAGGGGCGCATTTTATTATCGGCCTGGACGGAACGATTATTCAGTGTGTTCCGCTGGATGAACTGACATACTGCAGCAACAGCAGAAATGTGGATACAATCTCCATTGAGTGCTGTCATCCGGATGAAGACGGTAAATTTACGGATGAAACATACAACTCGCTGGTCAGACTGTGTCGGTGGCTGAAGGATTATTACGATCTGGATAAAGAAGATGTAATACGTCACTATGATGTAACAGGCAAACTATGTCCTTTGTATTTTGTGGAACATGAGGATGCCTGGGAAGAATTCAGGGATGAGCTGGAATGATAAAAATGGATCAATCCTGTAAAAATACTGCATAAATACCGGAAAAAAAGCCATACTAACCGGGAGTAAGCCAGTCTGCCGGATGGATACCGGAGAGACTGGAAGTATCTGGAGGTTGGTATGGCATCAGTGATTCACAGGAATATTGATGAAAATATCCGGTATTTTCATGGAAAACTGGCGGTTGACCGCAATTTTGATATTATTTACCGTGTACTGGATATAGGCGGGCGCAGATCCTGCCTGTATATGGTGGATGGATTCACAAAAGACGAGGTAATACAGAAGCTGCTTCAGACACTTATGGGGACAAAACCGGATCAGGTTCCTGATTCGGCGCATGGTCTGTCTAAAATGCTGCTTCCCTACGGGGAAATCGGTCTGGCAAAAGATGCAGATACAGCTATCAGCCAGTTGCTGATGGGAATTACCATCATGTTTGTTGATGGGTATGATCAGGCGCTGACTATTGACTGCCGGAGTTATCCCATAAGAAGCGTGGAGGAGCCGGACAAGGACCGGGTACTGCGCGGTTCCAGAGACGGTTTTGTGGAAACGCTGGTATTCAATACGGCAATGATCCGGCGTCGGATCCGTGATCCTCATCTGATTAATGAAATCATGCAGGTGGGCAGCAGCTCTTCTACGGATATTGCCATCTGTTACATGCAGAACCGGGTGGATCAGGAACTTCTGGATACCATAAAAATGCGGATGAAAAATCTGAGGGTGGATGCGCTGACCATGAATCAGGAAAGTCTGGCGGAATGTATCTATCCTCATAAATGGTACAATCCCTTTCCAAAGTTCAAATATTCGGAACGGCCTGATACGGCGGCGGCGTGCATTCTGGAAGGAAGTATCGTTGTTCTGGTGGATAATTCTCCTGCTGCAATGATTCTGCCTTCCAGTATTTTTGATATCATAGAAGAAGCCAATGATTATTATTTTCCGCCGGTGACGGGAACCTATCTGCGGCTGAGCCGGATGCTGGCCTTTCTTCTGGCAATTTTTCTGACGCCGCTGTTTCTGCTGGTGGTGACCAATCCGGGACTGCTGCCGCCGTATATGGAATTTGTTCTGCCCAAAGATCCGGTAAATGTTCCGTTCATCTGGCAGCTTCTGATTCTGGAATTTGCGGTGGATGGTCTGAAACTGGCAGCTGTGAATACGCCCAATATGCTGACAACGCCCCTTTCCGTTATTGCAGGTCTGATCATCGGGGATTTCGCGGCCAGCTCAGGCTGGTTTAATGCGGAAACCATGCTTTACATGGCTTTTGTGGTGCTGGCCAATTATACTCAGACAAGTATGGAATTAAGTTATGCATTAAAATTCATGCGCCTGATTCTTCTGGTACTGACGGCCATGTTCGGGGTATGGGGATTTGCTGCAGGAACAGCCATCGCTTTTGCTGCAATCATCGGAAACCGTACAATTGCCGGGAAAAATTATCTGTATCCGATTGTTCCTTTTGATGGAAAGGAAGTGCTGCGCCGTTTTTTCCGGGTCAGGATCCAGTATACCTGGGAACGGAATGATACGGATGAGAAAAAAGATTTATCTCAGTAATATTAATTTAAGGAAGTGATTGACTATATGAAGGAAGAACTGGCTGCCGGAATGACAAAGCCTCAGTATGAGGCAGTTACACATAAAAACGGACCCATGCTGGTTCTGGCGGGACCCGGTTCGGGAAAAACTTTTGTGCTGACATGCAGGATTCAGGAGCTGATTGAGGCCGGTCATGTGAATCCGGGAAATATTCTGGTGGTAACATTTACCAGGGCAGCGGCAGATCAGATGAAGGAACGGTTTCTGAAAATGTCCGGGCAGGAGACCACATCGGTATCTTTCGGGACATTTCATTCTGTTTTTTTCAGGATTATCAGGTATGCCTATCAGTATCAGAGCAGCCAGATTATCAGAGAAGAACAGAAATATGCGGTTTTGCGTGAAATAATCCGCGGCCAGCAGGTGACCATAGAAGATGAAAAGGAATTTATCAGCGGGCTTATCAGTGAAATCAGCGTGGTAAAGGGAGAAATGATGAATCTTGATCATTATTATTCAACCTCCTGTCCTTCTGATGTGTTTCGCAGAATATTTACGGCGTATCAGAGCTGGCTGGATCAGAATCGCATGATTGATTTTGATGATATGCAGGTCATATGCTATGAACTGTTTCGGGGGAGGCCGGACATCCTGGCCTCCTGGCAGCGAAAATATCAGTACATTCTGGTGGATGAATTTCAGGACATCTGCAGGATCCAGTATGAGCTGGTACGAATGCTGGCAGCTCCTCAGAATAATCTTTTTATTGTGGGGGATGACGATCAGTCCATTTATCGTTTTCGGGGAGCGCGGCCTGAGATCATGCTGGGATTTGAGAAGGATTATCCCGGCTGCAAAAGGGTGCTTCTGGATGTTAATTTCCGTTGTGACCGCAATATTGTTGCCGCGGCGGGAAGGGTGATCCGTCAGAACAGAACCCGGTTTGATAAGGAAATCAGAGCAAACAGACCGGCATCAAATGCTGTTCTGGTACGTAAATTTGATGACAGCAGCCAGCAGTATCTTCACGTAATACGTGAGATTCAGAAATCTGCCCAGGCCGGTATACCTCTGGAGGATATGGCTGTTCTTTTCAGAACTGCGCGATGTGCGGGAGGACTGGTACAGAAATTGATGGATTTTAACATCCCATTTCAGATGAAGGATGTACTGCCGGATCTGTACAGTCATTTTATCAGCCGCAATATTCTGGCATATGTGCGTATTGCCATGGGAAGCCGGGACCGCAGTGATTTTCTGGAAATCATCAATCGGCCCAACCGGTATGTGAACCGGGCCGTATTTGATACACCGAAGGTCTCTTTTGATGCGCTGGCAGCAGCATTTCAGGATAAGGAATGGATGGCAGACCGGATTTACAAATTGGAAGCACAGATCAATATGCTGTCGCGGATGACACCGTATGCAGCCATATCCTATATCCGCAATGCCATAGGATATGAGAAATATCTTCAGGAATATGCAGCCTTCAGGCGTATGAAGCCATCCGAGCTGCTTGATATTCTGGATGAAATTCAGGAAGCATCAAAGGAATTCGATTCATATGAAGAATGGCTTTTACATATCGAATCTTATCAGCGTGAGCTGAAGGAACAGGCGGCTGACCGGAACCGGAGGGGAGAAGGGGTGGTCCTTTCAACCATGCATGCATCCAAAGGTCTGGAATATGATACGGTTTACATTATTGATGCCAATGAGGGAATCACACCCCATGAAAAAGCAGTACTCGATGAGGATATCGAGGAAGAACGGAGGCTTTTTTATGTGGCCATGACCCGGGCAAAAAACCGGCTTCTCATCTGCTGCACCAGGGAGAAATTTCATAAGGCACAGGAACCTTCCATGTTTATCAGAGAGTTTCTTGATTCCCGGAAAAAAGAGAAAAGGACAGGCTGATGAAACAGCATTACGGGAACATCCTGATAAAACAGAAACAGGCCGTGTATGTCTGATGGTTTCAGAATACGCGGCCTGTTTACAACCTGAATGAACAGGTTCTGTCATGAGATGCGCCGGAAACGGCATATGATCATGAGTTCGTGTCGGCAGGTACATTATCAAAGAAATCCACTTCATCCAGATGCTCGTCAAATGCATCAATTGCCGCATCAAATTCATCATCGTCTTCGATGTTGATCAGTTCGGGAACACCCTGATCGTCTACGCTGTAGCCATAGATGAATACACGTCCCTCAGGATCGGAAAGATCCTCCATAGGCTGTACAGCGATGTATTCCTTACCGCCTGCAGTGTAGATCAGAAGCACTGCACATTCCATGGTGCTGCCGTCGTCCAGTTCGATGGATACGGTTAAATCAATTCCGGGATCATCATTTTTTTTTGCCATAATTAAAACTCCTTTATTATAGAATATACCTTCAGTATTATTTCATACGTATATATTATACGTTAAAACGGAACAGAATAACGTCTCCGTCTTTTACCACATAATCCTTGCCTTCCAGGCCAATGAGGCCTTTTTCTCTGGCTGCTGCATAAGTGCCCGCATCCAGCAGATCCTGATAGTTGACAACCTCGGCACGGATGAATCCGCGTTCAAAGTCAGAGTGGATCTTGCCGGCTGCCTGAGGAGCCTTTGTACCTTTTTTAATGGTCCATGCACGGGTTTCCGTTTCTCCGGCTGTCAGGTAGCTGATGAGTCCCAGCAGACTGTAGCTTGCCTGGATCAGCTTTTCAAGACCGGATTCCTTTAAACCGAGATCCTCCAGAAATTCCTTCTTTTCATCTTCTTCCAGTTCCGCGATTTCCTGTTCGATCTGTGCGCAGACTACAAATACTTCGCTGCCTTCTTTTGCCGCGTATTCGCGGACAGATGCAACAAAGCGGTTGGAAATCCCATCATCAGACAGATCATCTTCGGTGACGTTGGCGGCATAGATTACCGGTTTTGCAGTAAGAAGATTGAGGGAATTCACAAATTCCATCTCTTCTTCGTCATCCCGTTCAAAGGTTTTGGCGGAATTGCCATCTTCCAGATGCTTTTTCAGCTGCTCCAGAATCTCAAGTTCCTTTGCCAGAGCCTTGTCGTTTCTGGCACCGCGGACTGTTTTGGAAATCCTGCGTTCCAGCACATCCAGGTCGGCAAACAGCAGTTCCAGATTGATGGTTTCAATATCTCTTAAAGGATCAATGCTTCCATCCACATGAACAATATTGCTGTCTTCAAAACAGCGGACCACATGAACGATGGCATCTACCTCGCGGATGTGAGACAGGAACTGATTGCCAAGACCTTCACCTTTGGAAGCCCCCTTTACCAGACCGGCAATATCCACGAATTCAATGACAGCAGGGGTCACTTTTCTGGAATTATACATATCGGCCAGCAGTCCCAGACGGAAATCGGGAACAGCAACAATGCCCACATTGGGATCAATGGTACAGAACGGATAGTTGGCAGATTCCGCACCCGCTTTTGTCAGTGCATTAAATAAAGTACTTTTGCCTACATTGGGCAGGCCTACAATACCTAATTTCATTCTTTTTTCCTCCTTAGAATTCATGTCTAAACGGCACAGCAGATGAACCGCACAGGCATGAAACGGCATACTCGGCACAATTTTAGCATAAAAGAAAATGGGATTCAACCTGTTTCAGCTTCTAAATAAAAGTAAAGGTTGCGTTTTTACTCTGCAGAGAGTAAAATAAAGCAGACAAAATTCAGAAAAGATTGGAGATAATGACTATATGTTACAATTTGCACCGGATATCCGGTTTCCCGGTCTGGGGATTGAGATTGACAATCTGCCCAGCGGGATTATGCTGCCTGTCGGTAATGGATTTGAGATAAAATTTTACGGAATTATTATTGGTATTGGTATTCTCTGCGGTTACCTGGTTGCCTGTCACTGTGCAAAAAGGGAAAATATTTCTTCCGATACTGTCATTGATTTTCTGCTGTATGCGCTGATTTTTTCCATTATCGGAGCCAGAACCTATTATGTGATTTTTTCATGGGATTACTATAAGGATAATCTGCTTCAGATTTTTAACCTGCGTGGAGGCGGACTTGCCATTTACGGAGGGGTGATCGCAGCATTTATTACTCTCTATGTGTATACCCGGGTGAAAAAGATTTCCTTTTTTCAGATGGCGGATTGCTGTGTCCCTGGCTTGGTTCTGGGACAGGCCATCGGACGCTGGGGAAATTTCTTTAACTGCGAAGCCTTCGGAGGATATACTGATGGTTTGTCAGCCATGTGGATTCAGAAATCAAAGGTATACAGCGGCTATATTACGGAGGAACTGAACCGTCATACGGTCACATATGACGGAGCCGAATATATTCAGGTGCATCCCACTTTTCTTTATGAATCCCTGTGGAATGTGGGTGTACTGGTGATTCTGCTTCTGGCACACAGAAAGAAACAGTTTGACAGCCAGATATTCTGGATGTATCTGGGACTTTACGGACTGGGGCGTGTCTGGATTGAAGGGCTGCGTACTGATCAGCTGATTCTTGGCAATACAGGAATTCCCGTATCGCAGCTTTTATCTGCCTGCCTGGTTCTGGTCAGTGCAGCAGCACTGATTTATCAGTTCATGAAGAAGAAAAAAACGGCAGCAGGGATTAATTGATCCTAAAAGCAGGAATAAAAAACAGAATAAGGATAATATTAAACACGGGCGTGCCACGAAACGAAGATTCATGCGGCATGCCCGATTTGTTTACATGCAGCTGAATGAACGACATATCTATCAAAATAGAAATTTTTTTGAAAAAACACTTTGCAAGCGCTAAAGAGTGTGTTAAAATAAAACCCAAAGTGGATAGAAGTGCAATTTTGTGCTACATTGTTCTTCAGAGAACCGGTTGTAAGCCAATACGCCGGTTTCGCGGCATGAATCATGAATATAGTAAGGCGGTTACGTTATGGAGATAGAGGATCTGTTTGCAGAGTTCGATTTGAATATGCTTTACGGCAGATTTAACCATTCTCTTGACAGCAAGGGAAGGGTTATTATTCCTGTCCGTTTTCGCAGCTGTCTGGGTGAGATTGTGGTAATCACAAGAGGCTATGATGTAAATTGTCTGAATCTGTATTCCAGAACCGAGTGGGTGAAAAGGATGAGCAGACTGAAGGAGATACCGGCCGGTGATGAACAGGGTCAGAAATTTATCCGGTATTTTCTTGGCAATGCAGAACCGTGTATACCGGATAAGCAGGGAAAGATTCTGATCCCCTCTCATCTTCGTGAGGCGGCAAAACTGGAGAAGGATGTGATCCTGTCAGGTATGGGTGACCGGGTGGAAATCTGGAACCGAAAGATCTGGGAGGAAAACAGCACCTATGAGTCCACGGCAGAAATCCGCGCAAGCGTGGAAAAATATGAGTTCTAAAGGAAGTAAGATGGAACAGATTGCGTTTAATCATGTATCGGTACTGCTGAAGGAAACAGTAGACGGATTGAATCTGAAGCCGGGGGCTGTGGTCGTAGATGGAACCATGGGTTACGGCGGGCATACGCAGGAGGTGTTGAAACGGCTGGACGGAACCGGCCGGGTGATCTGCATCGATCAGGATGCGGATGCCATTGCAGCGGCATCCAGGCGTCTGGAGTCATGGAAGGATCAGGTGACCATCGTCCGCAGCAATTATGTGGACATGCCTCTTGTGCTGGATTCACTGGGTGTGGATCAGGTGGATGGCATCATGCTCGATCTGGGTGTCAGTTCTTTTCAGCTGGATGAAGCTTCCAGAGGTTTTACCTATCGTATGGAAGGGCCGCTGGATATGCGCATGGATCAGAGAAATCCGGTTACGGCTGCACAGCTGGTCAATACCTGTTCCAGAGAGGAACTGTGCAGAATTTTATGGGATTATGGCGAGGAGCGCTATGCGAGAAATATTGTGGACCGCATTATCAGAGAACGTGAGATTGCTCCCATTGAAACCACTACTCAGCTGGTGGATATCATAAGAGCCTCCATTCCTGCAAAAGCGAGAAATACAGGAGGACATCCTGCCAAAAGGACATTTCAGGCACTGCGTATTGAAGTGAATCACGAACTGGATGTTCTGACCGATTCCATAGATGCCATGATTGACAGGCTTGCCCCGGGCGGCAGGCTCTGTATTATCACTTTCCAGTCGCTGGAGGACCGGATCGTAAAGAATCAGTTTAAAAAGAATGAGAATCCATGTACCTGCCCGCCGGAATTTCCGGTATGTGTATGTGGTAAAAAAAGCAGGGGCAAAGCGGTGACACGAAAGCCGGTGCTGCCGTCAGAGGAGGAAATCGCACGAAACAAAAGATCAAAAAGTGCCAAACTCCGGATTTTTGAAAAAACCAGGTAAGGGGGATGCAGGATGGCTGAGTATGAGTATAGGAAAAGCAATAGCGGTTACATGGTGAACGGAAGTTCAGCTGTAAGAAGACAGGAAGAAAGACAGGATGACAGTAAGCCGTCCAGGAAGAGACAGCGGAGAGTTCTGCCCCGTTCAGCTGTGGATATTATCCCGGTGGCATATGTATTTATGGTTGCGGTGGCATGTGTATGTATTCTGATGTTTTCAGTTATGTATATTCATGCAAAGACGGAAGTGACAACGCTTACAAAAACAGTTTCAACTCTGCAGACGAATCTGGAAACGATCCGGCAGGAAAATCAGGATCTTCAGAATGAGATTACGGCCGGAACAAGTCTGGAAACCATTTACAGGAAGGCTGTGGATGAGCTGGGGATGGTTGCAGCAGATGATTCACAGGTTATTTATTATGATCAGTCTGATTCAGAATATGTAAGACAGAAGGAAGATATTCCAAATGAGTAAGAAAAAGAAAAAGCGGCCCGGACCGAGAAGGGTCGCAAAACATATTAAATTCAGAGCGGGCCTGGTATTCCTCGTGGTACTGGGCTTGATGTGTTTTCTGTTAATCAGAATCATGGTTATCAACCGGTATGACGGGGAAGATTACAATAAAACCGTGTTATCTCAGATGTCCTATGACAGTCAGACAATTTATGCCGAACGGGGGCAGATTCTGGACCGGAACGGTACCAGTCTGGCATATAATGAGAATCGTTATAATCTGATTATAGAACCAAAGAATATTCTGCTGAATGCCGAAGATACGGAAGCAACTGTTACGGCACTGGTGGAATGTTATGATCTGGACAGAGAAAAACTGGAAAAGACTATTCAGGACAATAAGGATTCCTACTATGTCCGTCTGAAAAAGCAGATCACAGAGGATGATCGGCAGAAGTTTTTTGATTACAAGGAAGCATATGAAACAGCTGAAGAAACGGCTGAAGAAACGGAAAGCGTTTTTTCAGAGACTGAAAGTTCAGAGGAAGACCGGACACCGGACGGCGGAGAGGATGAATCCGGTGAAAGCGGCGGGGATATTCCTTCTGAAGAAGGTGAGGCCGGTTTTCTGGAAAAAACGGTTCAGATGGTGAAAGATTTCTTTACCAGTGATGAACCGGAAAAGAAAGTTACCAGAAAAGGAAAGATCACAGGCGTCAATTTTGAAACTGATCAGAAAAGAGTTTATCCTTATAGTACTCTGGCTTCCACAACCATCGGATTTGCCAATTCTTCGGGAGGTGTAACCGGTCTGGAAGCTCAGTATAATGATCTGTTAAGCGGTACCAACGGAAGAAAATACGGGTATCTGAATCAGGATTCTTCTGTGGAGATTCAGACCATTGAGGAAACCGACGGTTATTCGCTGCGGACTACACTGGATTCCTATATTCAGGGAATCTGCGAATCGGTTGTAAATCAGTATGAAGAGGAAACCGGCAGCAATGTTACCAGTATTATGGTGATGAATCCCAATAATGGAGAGATTTATGCCATGGCTTCCAGCAGGCAGTACGATCTGAATAATCCCGGAGATTTGACCGGACTTTATTCGGAACAGGAAATCAAGGACATGTCAGATGAGGAGAAATCTGAGGCATTGCTGCTTCGCTGGAGAAATTTTGCCGTTTCCAGCAGTTATGAGCCCGGATCTACTGCAAAGGTATTCACCATTGCAGCAGGTCTGGAAGAAAATAAAATCGGCCAGGACGATACCTATGTCTGTGATGGTGTAAAATCCTTTGGCGGAGTCCGTATTCACTGTCATAAGAGAAGCGGGCACGGTACTCTGAATGTTACAGGATCTCTTATGGCTTCCTGCAATGATGCTCTCATGCAGATCGGTGAAAAGATAGGAGTCGATGTATTCTGTGAATATCAGAAGAAATTTAATTTCGGTCAGTTGACAGGTGTGGATCTGCCGGATGAATTATCCTGTTCCAATCAGATTTATCATGCGGATAATATGACGGCGATTGACCTGGCCTGCAACTCTTTCGGACAGAACTTTTATGTAACCATGGTTCAGATGTGTGCAGCGTATGCTTCTCTTGTGAATGGGGGGAATTATTATGAACCCCATGTGGTAAAACAGATTCTTGATAATGAAGGCAATGTGGTTGAAAATATTGAGCCGAAGCTTGTTCGTCAGACAGTCAGCAAAAGTACCAGTGAATTTATGAAAGAAGCACTTCTGCAGGTAGTTGAAAACGGTACCGGCAGCCGGGTGCAGATTGAAGGCTATGAGATCGGCGGAAAGACAGGTACCGCGGAAAAAGCCAATGTGGGAGACGAAGATGAGACCTATACGGTATCATTTATGGCTGTTGCACCTGCCTATGATCCGGAAGTGATCGTTTATGTAGTTGTAGATGAGCCTCATGTGGAAAAGGCAATGAATACCTATCAGGCGAAAGATCTGTGTAAATCCGTTATGGAGCAGATTCTTCCTTATCTGAATATTTATCCCACTGCCGATGAAGACAGCGTATCCGATAAGAATGGCGATTTTACTTCACCGGATGATGAGGAAGTTTATACAGATGATGATACTCCCATTATTGAGAATCCGGAGGATTCCCAGGCGGCACAGCAGATCAGGGATGCAGCACAGCAGGCTCAGGGGCAGGCTCCCGATAATTCAGCCGGTCAGTAGAAACAATCCTGTGTTCAGGCGGCTGCATGGTGCATAAGATTAGGAAGAAGATGCAGTGCAGGTGATGCAATGAAGCGTGAAATCTCCGTATTTCCCGTGAAAAAGCGGATACTGATTCTGGCAGGAGCAGGTTTTCTGCTGCTGGCAGCAGTGACCGGACGGATGATCTGGCTTATGGTGTGGCAAAGTGCCTATTACGAGCAGGAAGCCTCCGATGTGCAGCAGAGGGAGCGGACCATAAAAGCGGCAAGAGGAGAAATATATGACCGAAACGGTACACTGCTTGCGGGAAACCGGACAGTGTGTACTGTTTCGGTTGTTCATAATCAGGTGACCGAACCGGAAACAGTCGTTGACCGGCTGTCAGAGATTCTGAAGCTTGATGGGGATACGGTCCGGAAAAAAGTTGAAAAATACAGTTCCAGAGAGATTATCGCCACTAATGTGGATAAGGAAACAGGCGATCAGATCCGTGCTCTGCATATGGCAGGTGTAAAAGTTGATGAAGATTACAAGAGATATTATCCTTATGGGACCCTGGCAAGTAAAATACTGGGTTTTACGGGAGGAGATAATCAGGGCATTCTGGGTCTGGAGGTGGAATATGATGAATTGCTGCAGGGTACCAATGGGGTGATTCTGACACCTACAGATGCTGCAGGAACCGAACTGACCCAGGAGGCAGAAGAACGGGTTGAACCGGTAGCAGGGAATAATCTGTACCTGACTCTGGATGCAGATGTGCAGTCATTTGCTCAGCAGACTGCGGAAAGCCTGTATGAGGAAAAATCGGCTTTGCATGTGAGCATTATTGTAATGAGCCCTCAGAACGGGGAAATTTATGCCATGGCCGATGTGCCGGAATATGATCTGAATGATCCGTTTATCTTATACCATGAGGATGGAACGGAATATTCGGATGAAGAACTTTCCAATCTGACTGAAAAGGAACGATCGGATCTTCGCAATCAGATGTGGCGTAATTTCTGCATCAATGATACATATGAACCCGGTTCCACTTTCAAGATTATCACTATGGCTGCAGGGCTCTCACAAGGAGTGGTAACTCCGGAATCCACATTTTTCTGTCCCGGTTATAAGATCGTGGAGGACAGGAGGATCCGGTGCCATAAAAGAGGGGGACATGGCAGTGAAACCTTTGTGCAGGGAGCCATGAATTCCTGCAATCCGGTTTTCATGGAGGTGGGACTGCGTATGGGGCCTTCGGTTTTCATGAAATATATTGAACAGTTCAGGATTCTTGAAAAGACCGGTGTGGATATTCCCGGAGAGGCGGGAACAATCATGCACAGTCTGGAGAATATCGGAGAGGTGGAGCTGGCAACCATGTCTTTCGGACAGTCGTTTCAGCTGACTCCGCTCAGGCATCTGACCACCATATGTTCCCTGATCAATGGCGGCAGGACGATCATTCCTCATTTCGCCAGATACAGTGAAAATGCTTCAGGGGAACATGTGGAGTATTTTACATGGGAAGCAGGAGAACAGGTACTGGATGAGACTGTGAGCAGCACGGTGCGTACCATTCTGGAAGCAGTGGTTACGGAAGGCGGTGGTCATAAAGCTTATCTGGAGGGTTACAGTATCGGCGGAAAGACAGCTACTTCGGAAAAACTTCCCCGGGGAAACGGCAGGTATATTTCTTCGTTTGTGGGATTTACTCCGGTGGACGATCCACAGCTGGCAATCCTGGTTCTGGTAAATGAACCGGAAGGTGTTTATTACGGCGGAACAGTATGTGCACCTGCAGCAGCGGAAATCCTGGAAAATATCCTTCCATTTATGGAAGAACGCTATTGACAGAGAACGGTCCGGGCGATATTATTACGGAGTATGCACTAAAATGTGATAAATATGCCCATTCTGACATATGCGAAATCTGTGCCTGCAGCGCAGTATTTCAGTAATGTCCGGGCACGGCAGAATACATAGCAGAGGTGAAGATTATGACTACTCATTATTTCAGCGCCATTATACCGGCACTGGTATCTTTTGCAATCAGCGCGATTGCCTGTAAATGTCTGATTCCGATTCTTTATAAACTGAAGTTCGGACAGTATATCAGAGAAGACGGACCGCAGAGTCATCTGAAAAAGCAGGGAACTCCCACCATGGGCGGAATTGCTTTTGTTCTTGGTATTATTGTGACATGTCTTTTCTTTGTAAAGGATTATCCGCAGATTGTTCCCATACTTTTTGTTACCGTGGGATTTGGTCTGGTAGGTTTTCTGGATGATTTTATCAAGATTGTCATGAAGCATAATGAAGGACTGAAGCCGAAGCAGAAACTGTTTCTTCAGCTTCTGGTGGCAGCCGTATTCTGTTACTATCTTATGAGTCGTGAAGTCCCCGGAACAGGTATGCTGATTCCGTTTACATCCATCAGACTGGAGCTTGGATGGCTGTTTATCCCCGCTTATTTCATAATTGTCCTGGGAACGGATAACGGTGTCAATCTGACAGATGGTCTGGACGGACTGTGCAGCAGCGTTACTTTGCTGGTTGCGGTGTTTTTTACCATGGTTTCCGTACTGACAGGTGCGGGGATTGAACCGGTCTGCGCAGCAGTGGCAGGAGGCCTGGCAGGATTTCTGCTTTTCAACTGTTATCCGGCCAAAGTATTTATGGGAGATACAGGTTCTCTGGCTCTTGGCGGATTTGTGGTTTCAGCCGCATTTATGATGAATATGCCGCTGTATATTGTGCTGGTGGGTTTTATTTACCTGATGGAAACCGTATCGGTCATGCTTCAGGTGGCTTATTTCAAAAAAACCGGAGGAAAGCGTCTGTTCAGGATGGCGCCGATCCATCATCATTTTGAAGCACTGGGCTGGTCGGAGACCAGAGTTGTAACCGTATTCAGTGTAATCACGGTTGTTATGTGTCTGATTTCTTTTCTTGCCTTATAAGACAGGAATTCTGAAGATAGATTTCTGAAGGAGTAAATAATATGGAGTTCAAGAAAAAAGTATTAGTTGCCGGTGCCGGTGTCAGCGGAATCGGTGCGGCCGATCTGCTCCTGAAGCTGGGGGCACAGGTGGTTTTATACGACAGTAATGAAAATCTGGATCAGGAGGCAGTCCGCAGCCGGTTTGCTCAGGATGCCGCCATTGAGATATGGAAAGGAGAACTGACTGCCGGGATGGCAGCTCAGACAGAGCTTTGTGTCATCAGTCCGGGTATACCGCTGGAGGTGCCTTTTGTACAGGTGCTGAAGGAAGCCGGAATTCCGATCTGGAGTGAGATTGAACTGGCTTTCCGGGCAGGCAAGGGAAAACTTGCTGCCATCACAGGAACCAACGGCAAGACAACAACCACCGCTCTTACAGGACAGATTTTTGCAAACGCGGCAGAAAGTGCCTTTACTGTGGGCAATATCGGAATTCCCTATACGCAGGAAGCACTGAACATGCAGGATGATTCTCTGACTGTTGTGGAATGCTCCAGTTTTCAGCTGGAAACTATCGTGGATTTCAAACCGGATGTCAGTGCCATCCTGAATATTACAGAGGATCATCTGAACCGGCATAAAACCATGGATTGTTATGCCCGGATCAAAGAAAATATTGCCATGAATCAGGACGGGAACGGTACCTGTGTTCTGAACTATGAGGATGAGAGGCTGCGGGAGTTCGGCAGTCAGCTGAAAATTCCGGTTATTTTCTTCAGCAGTGTCAGAAAACTGGATCAGGGTATTTATCTGGATGACGGAATGATCGTGCTGAAACAGGGGGATCAGGTGATTCCTTTTGTAAAGACAGAGGAATTGAATATCATAGGGCAGCATAATTATGAGAATGCCATGGCAGCAGCGGCTATTGCCTGGGCTATGGGTGTTGATGTGGAGATCATCCGCAGAACCATGAAAGAATTCAAAGCAGTTGAACACCGCATCGAATATGTGACAGAAAAACATGGAGTTCTGTACTATAATGATTCCAAGGGAACAAACCCGGATGCGGCGATCAAGGCTGTTCAGGCCATGACCCGTCCGACTGTTCTTATTGCCGGCGGATATGATAAAGAATCGGAATACGATGAGTGGATCAAAACATTCAAAGGTACAGTTAAGCATATGATTTTACTGGGAGTGACCGGGCCCAAGATTGCAGCATGTGCCGAAAAGTATGGGTTTACAAGCATTGAATTTGTGGAATCCATGGAAGAGGCTGTTAAAGCTGCGGCTGCCGGAGCACAGCCCGGGGATGCAGTACTGCTGTCACCGGCCTGCGCCAGCTGGGGAATGTTCCCCAACTATGAAGTGCGGGGCAGGGTTTTCAAGGATTGCGTTTATGCTCTTGATTGATCCGGAGGATGTTTCTGTCCGGCGGATAAGGAAAGGAGGTGCGGATAATCACTTCGCAAAATAAAGAATCCACAAAAGAAAACAGGAAGGAAAAGGTAATTCTGAAAAAGCGTTTCCGAGTGCTTCCTGATCAGTACGGGCAGCATTATGATCATAAACTTCTGATTATAATTTTTATCCTGTGCTGTTTCGGTCTTGTGATGGTTTACAGCAGTTCCGCATATGTGGCTTCCACCACCGGAAGAGGCGAGTATTATTTTGTAATCAGAGAAGCCATTTTTATGATGATCGGTATCGTGGCGATGCTGTTGATTTCCAAGATGGATTATCACTGGTTTGTCAGATTTACGGCACCTCTTTATCTGCTGTCCGTTCTGCTGATGGTACTGGTGGATTTTACTGATTTCGGTGTGGAGATCAATGGTCAGAAAAGATGGATCAATCTGATTCCGGGTGTAAAATCCCTGCCGACCTACCAGCCTACGGAGATTGTCAAGATTGCGCTGATTCTGACATTTGCCTATATGATCAACCGGTGCATTAAAAATATTGACCGTCTTCCGGTTATGTTTACCATGATTCTCATGCTGGTACCTCTGGCAGGTCTTGTAGTGAAAAACAATCTGAGTTCCGGCATCATCATTGCAGGAATCGGATGTTTTATGTATTTTATTGTCAGCAGGCGAAAAAAGCTGTACTGGTTTATACTGATTACAGGAATCGCTGCGGTTGCGGTGATATATTTCAATCCCCGGATTCTGGTATCTCTTCATCTGGTAAAAGAGTATCAGCTGACCAGAATTCTGGTCTGGAAGGATCCTTCAGTGGATCCTCTGGATAAAGGATTTCAGGTTCTCCAGGGCTTGTATGCCATTGGGTCCGGCGGTCTGTTCGGCAAGGGTCTGGGAAGCAGTGTACAGAAGCTGGGGTTTATTCCCGAGTCGCATAATGATATGATTTTCTCCATTATCTGTGAGGAACTGGGGATTTTCGGTGCAGCCTGCGTTATCGGTCTGTTTGCCTATATGATCTACCGTTTTGTGTACATTATACTGCGGGCGCCTGATCTGTACGGGGCCATGATCGTCTCGGGAGTTATGATCCATATTGCTCTGCAGGTCATCCTGAATATTGCTGTTGTAACCAATACGATTCCCAATACGGGTGTTACTCTGCCGTTTATCAGTTACGGAGGTACTTCCGTGGCGATTCTTCTGGCGGAGATGGGCATGGTACTCAGTGTCTCAAACCAGATTATCTATGAGAAATAGCGTTTTGACGGTACATATGCATTCTCACAGGATTGGATTCCAGGCATATAATGAGTTATAACAGGTTTCGTAGGGAGGGGCAGCAGCATGAGCCGGTTGAGAATCAGAAACCATGGTCAGGTTCATGCAGAACTTCAGGTGCAGGGGTCAAAGAACAGTTCTCTGCCCTGTCTGGCCGCAGCTCTGCTGCATCCGGGGACGACAGTTCTGGATGGAGTACCGATGATTGAGGATGTGATGGTGGCGGTCGAGATTCTCCGGGCACTGGGCGCATCGGTATGTGTGGAAGGAAGCCGCGTGATCGTATGTGCACATGACATCACCTGCACGGAGATTCCTGTACGTTTTATGCGCAGGATGCGTTCTTCTGTCATATTCATGGGAGCACTGCTTGCCAGAATGCATGAGGCGAAAGCCGTTTATCCGGGAGGCTGTGTGATCGGCAGACGCCCTGTTGATTTTCATCTGTCCGGATTTGAACAGCTGGGCTGCCTGCTGAATCTGCAGGGAGAAGAGATACAGGTACAGACTGCAGGTATGACCGGGACAGTGATCCGTCTTCCGCAGTCCAGTGTGGGTGCCACAGAGAATCTGCTGCTGGCAGCGTCGGGAGCTGAGGGGATCACGGTGATTGAGAATGCCGCCAGAGAACCGGAGGTAACAGAACTTTCAAGGCTTCTTACGAGGATGGGTGTTGATGTCCGGGGGGCAGGTACTTCCCGGATCAGTATCCGGGGAAAAAGTGCAACTGAAGATGTATACTTTATTCTGTCAGGAGACCGGATTGTGGCCGGGACATGGCTTTTATGCTGTATGAATGCAGGCGGCACCATTCGTCTGGAAAGAGTTCCCGTACAGTGGATGCAGTCCACACTGGAGGTTCTTCGGAAGATGGGTGCTCTGATACATGCGGAAGGAACTGCACTGGAATGTACTGCACCTGAAAAAATTGAACCGGCAGGATATCTGGAAACAGCTCCCTATCCCGGATTTCCCACGGATATGCAGTCACAGCTTCTTCCGGTTCTGTGCAGAGCCCGGGGAGACAGCTGTATCTGTGAGAGGGTATTTTCCAGCAGATTTCGTACAGCCGGGGAACTGGCCCGGATGGGGGCAGATATTACGGTCAGCTCCGATCAGACCTGTGCGCGGATCCGGGGAAACTGCAGGCTGCATGGTGCAGAGGTGACAGCGCCTGATCTTCGCGGCGGAGCGGCTCTGATCATTGCTGCCATGAATGCAGAAGGCGATACCGTTATAGATGATTTTTATCATATAGAACGTGGATATGAACGTGTCACGGACATGATCCGCATACTTGGAGGAGAAACATGCTGGATAAGCTGAGGAAACACAAAGTGAGATGGATTCTCATTTTTCTGATATTGATTTTTGCTGCTGCAGCAGCATTTATCATAAAAAGCTCAACAATCGAAAAAGTCAGGGTGACAGGGAACAGCTTTTATACAGAAGATGAAATCAGGAGCTTTCTGTTTGATTCCAGAGTGGAAAACAATACGATCAAGTGCTATCTGAACAACCGTTTTGGTGAAAATAAGGAAATTCCTTTTGTGGAACGTTATCAGATTGAGATTATCAACCAGCACGAGGTAGAAGTAATCGTGTACGAAAAAAACATTATCGGTTATGTGGATTACATGGGAAGTTACATGTACTTTGACCGGGATGGAACGGTGGTGGAGAGCAGTTCCGAACTTCTGAAGGGAATCTGCCGGATCAGGGGACTGAGCTTTTCCAAAATTGTTCTGTATGAACCCATTGAAACACAGACGAAAGGGTTATTTGATCAGGTACTTCTGATGACACAGCTGTTTGAGAAATACAGCATGGATATTGAACTGATTAATTTTGATCAGTCGTCCAACGTACAGGTTGCTGTCGGTGATATTAAGGTTGAATTGGGGGCGGCAGAGAATCTGGATCTGAAAATCGCAGAACTGCATGATATTCTGCCGCAGCTGAAAGGAATGAAAGGAACTCTTTATCTGAACGATATTCAGTCGGGCTCCTCATCGGATGGCACACATTATTTTAAAA
This sequence comes from Lachnospiraceae bacterium, assembly GCA_034086685.1. GTDB lineage: Bacteria > Bacillota > Clostridia > Lachnospirales > Lachnospiraceae > TWA4. Next base: position 9,194 of record JAXDZY010000094.1, on the reverse strand, counting down.
AGGAATAACTGTGATTTTTATAAAAAACAGTTGATTATTTTAGCAAAATAAAATAATATATTTGTATATATGTACCAGTGGGAATGTATCTCCGCGTATACGGTAATAATGATAAAGGAGGGGCTGGCATGCTCGAAGTGAAGATAGATGAGTTTGAAGGTGAAGCCAGGATCATAGTAATTGGTGTCGGCGGCGCTGGTAATAATGCGGTAAATCGCATGATTGAAGAAAATATTGGCGGTGTGGAATTTGTTGGTGTGAATACGGACAGTCAGGCCTTGACTCTGTGCAAGGCACCTGTAGCTATTCAGATCGGCGAAAAGCTCACAAAGGGACTTGGTGCCGGTGCAAAGCCTGAGATCGGCAAGAAAGCGGCAGAAGAAAGTGCTGATATGATTCAGGATATTATCAAGGATGCGGACATGGTATTTGTGACCTGCGGTATGGGCGGCGGAACCGGTACCGGTGCGGCACCTGTGATTGCCAGAATGGCAAAGGAAAAGGGAATCCTGACAGTCGGCGTTGTTACAAAGCCTTTTAAATTTGAAGGAAAGCCCCGTATGAAGAATGCTCTGGCAGGTATCGAGGAACTGAAAAAATGTGTGGATACACTGATCATGATTCCCAACCAGAAGCTTCTGCAGATTGTGGACAAGAAGACAACCATACCGGATGCATTCCGTAAGGCTGATGAGATTCTGCAGCAGGCTGTTCAGGGCATTACGGACCTGATCAATGTCAATTCCCTGATCAATCTGGATTTTGCTGATGTACGCACAGTAATGAAGGACAAGGGTATTGCACATATCGGCATCGGCTACGGAAAAGGTGATAACAAGGCTGAGGATGCTGTAAAACAGGCAATTTCAAGTCCTTTGCTGGAGACTACCATTGCCGGTTCTTCGGATATTATCTTCAATATTACCGGTGACATCAGTCTGATGGATACATCGGAAGCTGCCGAATATGTTCAGGAGCTGGCAGGAGAAGAGGTTAATATTATCTTCGGTGCCAGATATGATGAGAATATGGCAGATGAGGTTGTAATCACAGTTATTGCTACAGGTCTGGAAGCACCGGAGACCAATCTTGACAGCATGACATCCCGTACAAAGCCCCAGGTACCTCCTGTACAGGATTCTACTCCCAGACATACACTGAATCAGGTAAAGAGCGGCGGGAGCTACAGCTTTGAGGAAAGTGCAAAGGTGAAGCCTACGGTACCCATGAAGGATATCGTATTTCCTGATTTTTTCAAGAATAACAAGCGTTAGTGCATATTACAGGGTGCCGTCTGCAAAGCCAGACGGCATTTTTTGTCGATGAAAAGAGCAGAGATGCTCTTATTTTTTTACAAAAAAGGAGACAGGACTGAGATAAAATGAGTGAAAACGCGTTTTAATAAATGAAAGAAGGAATGGTTATGACGGTGTAGTCTATCTGGATGTGTTATTTGCCACAGAAATGGTTATGAATTATGCGGTTCTTGTGATTTACTGCAAAATCAGCAGAAAAAGGTTCCGGCGTTTTCGATGTTTTCTGGCGGTGCTGTTTTCTTCGATTTTTGGTGTCTGCGGAATCATGGCTGCCATGATTCGGGGATGGAAGAGCAGCGGGTACTCTCTGATCGTATCGGTTCTGGCGGCTCTTCTGGAAATAGCGGTTCTTCAGGAAAGAAAAAGACCGTTCAGACAGAATTTTCTGGAACTGCCGGCCCTGCTGCTGTCAGCGGCTCTGCTGGCAGGAGGTCTTTTGTACGGTAAGAGTGCCATTCACATGAAGGATCTGTTTCTAAAGACCCTGATCACGGTTCTTCTGCTGACAGCGGGAGTTACAGTGATTTACTGGAGACAGAGAGGAATTCAGGAAAATAATCTGAAAAGGGTACGGATAACATTTGGCGGAGAAACATATACTGTAACAGCTATCACAGATACCGGAAACAACCTTTATGACAAATTAAGCGGACTGCCCATCCACATTGTGGAGCAGAAATGCATACTGGAAGAAAAACAAAAAGAACAGCTGTTTGAAAATGAGCCGGAACGGATTACGTTTGTACCATATTCGTCTCTGGGGAATCCCCACGGATTACTTATGGTTCTGCAGGTGGAGCAACTGATGATTCTGGACAATAGAAAAAAAATCGAATTAAGGAATCAGAAACTGGGACTGACAGATCAGAAACTGGACGGAAACGGCAGGTGGCAGATGCTGCTTCATCCGGATCTGGAAGCCTGTATACATGAAAAGGGAGGATGTGTATGATTATCAAATTTGGTTTGCCTGGACAGCTGCAGCTGAAAATAATTCCTGCACTGCGTCATTTTTGTATGCCTCAGGGAGGTGATGTACATTATATCGGAGGAAGTGATATTCTTCCGGCTCCGTTTTCTCCGGAAGAGGAGGCGGAATATATCCGCCAGCTGGAATCGGGAAACAGCATGGAAGCACGCAGCAAGCTCATCGAACACAATCTCCGTCTGGTAGTCTATATAGCTAAAAAGTTCGATAACACCGGGGTGGGCGTGGAGGATCTGATATCCATCGGAACCATAGGCCTGATCAAGGCAATCAATACTTTTAACAGTGAAAAAAAGAATAAACTGGCTACCTATGCTTCACGCTGTATTGAAAATGAAATTCTCATGTATCTGAGAAAAAACAGCCGTCTTAGATATGAAGTTTCCATTGATGAGCCTCTGAACATTGACTGGGATGGTAATGAATTGCTGCTCGGTGATATTCTGGGAACAGATGAGGATGAGGTCAGCCGGGGCGTGGAGGATGAAGTGGAGAGGAGACTGTTAAATCATGCCATAGAAACACTTGCCCCCAGAGAGAAGAAAATCGTACAGCTCAGGTACGGGCTGGATCAACAGGAAAACAGGGAGATGACACAAAAGGAAGTGGCTGATATGATGGGAATCTCCCAGTCTTATATTTCCCGTCTGGAAAAGAAAATCATCGGCCGCCTGAAAAAGGAGATGATACGTTTTTCCTGACTTTTTTACATATCTGATTACCAGATACTGGCTGCCGGAAACAGCATAACAGATGCCATAGCCGCACATGATGTACATAAGCCCTGAAAAAGGATCAGAATCCGGCTCAGGTGCTTTTCAATTACAGGTTATTCCGCATAATGCGCACAGCGTATTTTGCCGGATTTACAAGTTCACAGGCCTGGAAACAGGCAATCATGCGGAGGTAAAAGATGGCACTGTACAAAGTAGAAATCTGTGGGGTAAATACAGCAAAACTTCCGATTCTGAAAGAAAAAGAGAAGGAAGCACTATTTGAAAAAATACTTGCCGGAGACCGGAAAGCCAGAGAAGAATATATCAAAGGAAATCTGCGTCTGGTGCTGAGTGTGATACAACGCTTTTCTTCATCGGGAGAAAACGTGGATGATCTGTTTCAGATTGGCTGTATCGGTCTGATCAAGGCAATTGATAATTTTGATATTACTCAGAATGTAAAATTTTCAACATATGCAGTTCCCATGATCATCGGGGAAGTCAGGCGGTATCTGAGAGACAACAACAGTATCCGTGTTTCCAGGTCTCTGCGGGATATGGCTTATAAGGCCATGTATGCAAAGGAGAATCTTATGAAAAAAAATTCCAGGGAACCTTCCATAGAGGAAATCGCCAGAGAAGCAGGGCTGGAGGCCACAGATATTGTATTTGCGCTGGATGCACTGCAGAGTCCGGTCAGTCTTCATGAACCTGTCTATTCGGACGGCGGGGATACTCTGTATGTAATGGATCAGATTGGTGATAAGAAAAACAGAGAGGAAAGGTGGGTGGATGAAATTTCATTGAATGAAGCTATGAAACGGCTTCCGGATCGGGAACGCCATATTATCAATCTCCGCTTTTTTGAAGGGAAAACGCAGATGGAGGTGGCGGATGAGATTCATATTTCCCAGGCTCAGGTTTCACGTCTGGAAAAAAATGCTCTGAAAGTCATGAGAAATTATCTGAAATAAAAAACAAGATGAATTAATAAACTTTAAAAACCGCCGGAGCGTTTCAGCAGAAACAGATTCCGGCGGCCTTTTTGCGTAAAATGAAGGAAACAGTATAAAAATACTTCTTTTTCACGTAAAATATGAACGTATATAAATATTTAATTCCAATTTGCGATTGATTATGATGATTTCAATCATGAAAACGGGTGATATATATGGTTGATATTTTAAATCGGATTTTGAAGATGCGGACGGAACGGCACTGGACGGAATATGAACTTGGAAAAAGAGCCGATATTTCCCAGAGTACGATCAGTACATGGTACAGAAAGAAGCAGCTTCCCAATCTGGCGACTCTGGACAAATTAAGCAGTGCATTCGGCATAACTCTGTCACAGCTGGTGGCCGAAGATGGTGATCTGGTGGAATTATCCCGGGAGGATAAAGAGGTTCTGAATCTGTACCAGTGTCTTACGTTAAAACAGCGGAAGCTTTTTATAAAGTTTATGGATTCTCTTATCCACGACCAGATTCAGGAAGATGCGGAACACGAACCAGAAAAGTGTGCTGAAGCCGGAGAAGACCGGGAAAACACAGAAGATGGTGAAAAAGCCTGATTCAGGGGAGATTTCAGGCGCAGAAAACGAGGAGCATGCATCCTCGTTTTTTTAATGGGAAATTGTTTTCTGCGGGAGAAAGATTCTTTTTAACAATGTGTAGACTTTTGGCTGGTTTGTGTGATACTATATATCAGTTGGATTAGGAAACAGCCTGATCAACGATAATGATACAGGTGGTGAAGATTTGCAGCTGGAATTTGATTTGAAGGTTTTCAGGGGACCTCTGGATCTGCTGATGCATCTCATAGAAAAAAACAGAATCGATATTTACGACATTCCCATTGGCCTTCTGACCGACCAGTATAGGGCCTGTCTGGAACACCTGGAAGGAGATATGGATTCCAACAGTGAATTTCTTGTTATGGCATCCACATTGCTATATCTGAAAGCGCGTTCTCTCCTGCCCTGTGAGGAAGAGAAGGAAGGTGATGTGCAGGATCCAAGAGATGAGCTGGTCCGACGTCTTCTGGAATACAGGATGTTTCAGGAAATTTCACAGGTTCTGGAAGAACAGGAGGAACAGGCCGGCGACAGTGTCTGCCGGAAGGAACAGCTGCCTGATGAGGTGCGTGCCTACAAAGAGCCTGTTGATCTGGATGAACTTCTGAAAGGTGTGGATATGAAGAAACTGCACAGAGTATTTCAGATGCTCATGCGCAGACAGGAAGAAATCCGGGATCCGGTAAGAAGCAATTTCGGAAAGATCCGGAAAGAACCGGTAAAAGTGGGGGACCGTATTGCTTATCTGACCGGACGTCTGAATCAGGAGAAACATTTCTGGTTCAGTGAAACACTGACAGAAGGAGGCCGGTTTGAAGTAGTGGTTACTTTTCTGGCCATGCTGGAGCTGATGAAGGCAGGGCAGATCGTAATAACCCAGGAAGAAGGGTTCGGAGATATATTTATTGAAGCAGCAGATGATATGCAGGGACTTTCGCAGGAGGACCTTGCACAGATTACAGATTACTGATAAATGAATAACGGAGGGATAGGTTTGGATAAAGAAACCAGTATGACAGCAGCAGCGGAGGCAGTGCTTTTTGCCATGGGAGAGCCGGTAAGTCTTCAGGTGCTGGCCCGGGCATTGGGAACGGATATTTCCACAGCGCGGGATGTGCTGGATAATCTGCATGAATCCTATGAAGCGCAGGAGAGGGGCATTCGTCTGGTTGAATTGGAAGGAAGCTATCAGCTTTGTACAAAACCGGAATATTATGACAACCTTATAACTGTGGCGGCCATGCCGGAAAAACCGGTGCTGACTGATACGGTACTGGAGACACTTTCCATTGTTGCCTACAGACAGCCGGTAACAAAAGCGGAAATCAGCAGGATCCGCGGAGTTTCTTCGGATCACGCAGTCAGCCGCCTGGTGGAATATGGTCTGATTCAGGAAGCAGGAAGACTGAATGCTCCCGGGCGCCCCATGCTTTTTGTGACAACCAGAGAATTCCTGCGGCGGTTCGGTATGGATTCTCTGGAACAGCTGCCGGAGACAGGACAGTTTATGCCGGACAGACAGGCAGAAGAGACAATGGATGAACAGACGGAAAATCCCGTCTGGGAAAAACAACAGGAAAATCAGAGAGAAAAAGAACAGACAAAACAGGAGGACGGGATATGAAGACAGTGGGATTTATCGGATGCGGTAATATGGGCGGTGCCATTATGGGAGGCATTACAGCAGGAGGATATGTGGATGCGGCTCATGTGATTGCATCGGACAGAAATATGAAACAGCTTGAAAAAGCAGCAGAATCTCTGGGAATCTGTACAACCACGGATAACAGGGAGGCAGCAGAAAAATCAGATATTCTGTTTCTTGCTGTAAAGCCTCAGTTTTATGAAGATGTTATTAAAGAAATAAGGGATACTGTTAACCGGGAAAAACTGATTATAACTATTGCACCCGGCTGGAGCCTGGAACGTCTGGCGGCAGCTTTCGGCAAAGAACTGCAGATCATAAGAACCATGCCCAATACTCCGGCTCTTGTAGGAGAGGCTAATATTGTAGTCAGTCCCGGGTCCTTTGTGACAGAAGAGAATCTGCAGGAAGCACTGACTGTTCTTGGCTGCTGCGGGAAAGCAACGATTATTCCTGAGAATCTGATGGATGCGGCGGTGGCAGTCAGCGGAAGCTCACCTGCATATGTTTTTATGATGATCGAAGCCATGGCAGATGCGGCGGTGGCAGATGGGATTCCCCGTTCCCAGGCTTATACTTTTGCGGCTCAGGCAGTTTACGGCAGTGCAAAGATGGTCCTGGAGACGGGCAGACATCCCGGCGAACTGAAGGATATGGTCTGCTCACCGGCCGGAACAACCATTGAAGCTGTCCGGGTTCTGGAAGAGAAAGGCTTCCGCAGCAGCATTATTGAAGCCATGCAGGCCTGCACCAGAAAAACAAAAGGAATGTAGAAAGATCAAAAGCATGCAGACAGACAAAGTGCATGCGCACCGATTATGTATGAAAAAAGCTGTGTACAGCCGATGCTGTGCCGGCTTTTTTCTTTAGTGCGCCATGCAGACTTCGACAGGCAGCCGTCTTTCCTGATTTGGCAAATGTTGCATAAATATATTCTGTATATTTCATTGAATAATAGTGCTTTTGAGAAAAACAAAATTGTAATAATTATACAATGCCCAAGGAAAAAGATGTTTTTTGAAACTACGTGAATTGTATAAAATTTGATACAACAGGGAGAAAAACGTTAATTTATTGTCATGATCATCTGATAAAACAGTATAAAATTGTAACAATACTACAAAAAGAAAAAGTAAAAAGGAATTATCTTGTGAAATGCTGACGTTTTTTTGCGGATAAAAATAAAAAGAAAAGAAAAAAATTATAAACTATGAGTAAAATTTCAGGTTGTATTAAAATGTATTTATGTTATAATGTTCACATACGTATGGCATTTTGCGATAAAATCTGCAAAAATGCATAAAACTGCTGACGATTTTGACGGGAGTTTGTATTGGGGATATATGACAAATTTCCGGCAGGATATCCGGTCCGGGAGTATTCAGTACATGTTTTACAGTGAATTGAGTGCTTTACGGTTTCCGAATGCGTCCGCAGAGGTATGTTAATATGCAATTGCGCTGAGATTGACCGGGCGCTTCCGGGTCGGTTTCGGACAGATTGCGTGAATGCTTTAATATTATGTAAAGGAGAAGGATGACAGATGAATTTAGCTACATTCAAGGGTGGTACTCATCCCTATGACGGCAAGGATCTTTCCAAGGACCGTCCGGTCAGGGTTGTGCTGCCTAAAGGCGAGCTTGTTTATGCCATGTCTCAGCACCTGGGAGCCCCTTCCAAACCGATTGTAAACAAGGGTGACCATATTCTGGTGGGACAGCGTATTGCAGAAGCAAGTGCATTTATTTCTGCTCATATCTGCAGTTCTGTATCAGGTACAGTAAAAGCAATCGAACCTCGTCTGCTGCCGGGCGGCAATATGTGCCAGTGCATCATTGTTGAAAATGATGGCAAGTACGAAGCAGTAGAAGGATTTGGCGAGAAAAGGGATTACACAAAACTGTCCAAACAGGAGATTCGCGACATTGTAAAAGATGCCGGTATTGTTGGTATGGGCGGTGCCGGTTTCCCGAACCATGTAAAGATTACTCCCAAGGATGACGATGCCATTGATTATGTTCTGGTCAATGCTGCAGAATGTGAACCTTACCTGACTTCTGATTACCGTATGCTGCTTGAACAGCCGGAGAAACTGATCGGCGGTCTGAAAATCCTGCTTCAGCTTTTTGATAAAGCTCAGGGTGTGATCGGTATTGAAGACAATAAACCGGATTGTATTGAAAAACTTACCCAGATGACAGCGAATGAGCCCCGCATTAAAGTGCAGCCTCTGAAAACCAAATATCCCCAGGGTGCTGAGCGCGCACTGATCAATGCGTGTACAGGACGAAAAGTACATTCTGCAATTCTGCCTGCTGATATGGGCTGCGTAGTGGATAACGTTGATACTGTTATTTCCATCTACAATGCCGTTGCAGAAAATATTCCGCTGATTCGCCGTATTGTAACCATTACCGGTGACTGTGTAAAGACTCCTCAGAACTTTGAGGTAAGAACAGGTACCAATTATGCGGAGCTTGTGGAAGAAGCCGGCGGACTGACCTGTGAACCGGAGAAGATCATTTCCGGTGGTCCCATGATGGGCAAGGCTATGTTCGATATCAATGTGCCCGTTACAAAGACATCTTCAGCGCTTCTGTTCCTGTCACATGATGATGTGGCTGCCATGGAACCTACAGCCTGTATACGGTGCGGACGCTGCGTAGAAGCCTGTCCGTCCAATCTGGTTCCTCAGATGATGATTGAATATGCGCTGCGCAACGACATTGAAGGTTTCAAGAGGATCGGTGGTATGGAATGCTACGAATGCGGCAGCTGCACCTTCGTATGTCCTGCAAAACGCCGTCTGACCCAGGCATTTGCTCAGGCAAGAGCCGAAGGCAGAAAGAAAAAATAGAAAGAGGTGTAGAAAGTGAACAAAAAGCTGAATGTATCTGCATCACCCCATGTTCGAAGTAAAGATTCCACTTCTTCTATTATGCGTGATGTAGTA